>JANPCJ010000080.1:0-1790 GCA_031430895.1 Chloracidobacterium sp.
CTTTGATTAGAACCGCATCACGGTGCCTGATCGGGCCGCTGAAATATTGCAGGTCTGCGATATTGCGATATTTTTTTGCAAAATTGAGTTGGATGATTAACATTTCGACCGAATGGCGGGAACGTGGCGGGACTGCAGCCAGGGCGGCGGATCAGGGCATCGCAATAGCCGCCTGACCCCATCCGCTTTGACACCATACGCTTTCCCCCATCCGCTTTCCATCCGCTTTTGACCCCAATCCGCTTACAGAATAAACAAAGGACAACCTATCCCGCGGCAACACGATCACCGTACCGTCGACATAGTCGGCGTCGAGCGAACGACTATCGGCATCGGCCATGCTTCCCGATCCCTCGAACGAAATCGCAGACGGCCCGGCCGGAGAGTCCTTTGCCACATCAAAGCTAATACTGACCAGTCCGACGCGAACGCCCTTCGCTAGCGGGTTCGAGGTGTCGACCAGAACCCTGATAATTCCTTCCGAAGCCCTGCTCGAATTGACGGTTAGCACGGTGCCTTCGACCACATCACTGTTCAGGCTGACGACGGGATTCGCGAGCACCGACGCGTCGTAAGCCAGCGAGAATAACACCGCCGTTTCATCACCCATCGGCTCGAACTCGACGCTGACTGCGGCCTTGCCGCCCGCCGCCGCATATGACGAAGCGACATGCAAAACGCGCCCACGCGGGCCGGCATATCGCCCTTCTTCGCTCTGAAGCGGCACCGGCTCGGTCGGACCGCCCGCCGGCTGCGGAGCGACCAGCGTCGCCACATAATTCTTGACCAGTTGAAAGTCAGCCGCGTTCACACGCCCATCGCCCATGGTTTCATACGGCGCGACGTCCACCCGCTGAAATTCGTTGAATGCCTGATTCGTCGGCTCCCCCGCCACAAACATCCGCGCGATCTCCACATCGTTAGAGCGCAACAGCCCGTCACCCGAAAACCGCAGTGCCAAATCACCCTCAAACCCCGCCGGAACCGGCGTCGGAGTTGGTGTAGGAGTAGGAGTCGGTGTCGGTGTGGGCGTCGGCGTCGGTATGTTGACAGGACGATTCAAAAGGCGCACGATTCCAAATAGCTGCGTCCCGTTGTAGCTCAAAATTTGCCCGCCGACTAAAATCTTACTATCGGCCTGTTGCGCAATTGAGAAGACATTGAGAGCCACACCAGAACCTGTACTAAAAGTTACGTCGAGAACTCCGTCTGGAAGAAGGCGTCCAAACTTGCTTAAAACCGTGCCGTTGTACGACGAAAAATCGCCGCCAAAGAGAATCTTGTTGTCCGCCTGCGAGTGGAGTGCCCTGACAGTTAGGTCAGTTCCAGCTCCCACGTCGAAGGTATCTGGTTCTCCGTCGGGCGTGAATCTCCGAAGCGCCCGGCCTCCGGAGAGAACTCTTACATCCGGCATCTCGGCGAGCGAATGAACGGGTCCGACAGGAACCGAAAAACCGGAATCGAGCGAACCATCAATATTTAATCTCGCGATGCCGTTGCGCGGAAAGCTGCCGGGAAGACCCGGAACAAAGTCACCGCCGATGACAACCTTGCCAGAAGGTTGAACTAACAGTGCTCGAGTCGGACTACGTGTAGCAATTAGCGAAAATGAAGAATCCTCGGTCAGGTCTAAATTATAACGAACCGCACCTAAGACTACAAAATCCGACCGTCGTACTATACTTCCGCCCGCCAGTAGCTTGCCGTCAGACTGAAGTGCGAGCGCGTTTACAGAGAAGTAGATGGGCGTTATGGGTGCTTGAAGGGTCGATTCCAAGCTGCCATCCACA
>JANPCJ010000081.1:0-22313 GCA_031430895.1 Chloracidobacterium sp.
GGAAGGCACCACTCTTACCGCCAACACTCTCAAGGCGGCAGACGGTCAGGTGACGGTGCTCATCGACTCGGCCAACGCGTTCGCCGCTAAATCGGCAACTCGCGTCGTAACCGTGACCTTCGATGTTGTCAAGGGATCACCGGCAGGCGACACCCCGGTCACCTTCGACGGCTCAGGCAGCATGTCTGACAGAGCCGCGAACGAACTCAGTGCCGTCTACACGGATGGCAAAGTCACGATCAAGGGCCGCGGCGTCATCGCCCGTCTCTTCGAAGACGGCCCGTTCACCCTCTTCGGCCTTCTGAGCCGCTAGACGAACTCGCAAACCGCCCCGCCCGGCCACCACGCCGGGCGGGCATAAAAACAAGCCCGAACAGACCAATATCTGTTCGGGCTTTCTTTTGTTCAGAGTTCAAGCTTTAGCTTGCATCTTCGGTCACAAAGAACAAACTGAAGTTTGAACTCTGAGCGGTGAAAAAATTGCTGTAATTACATTAGAAAAATGCTCGTGAATAAGTGTATGCTGTTAGGTTAGATATTTCGGACGGCGGCCGTGCTTTTTTTCATCCCAAATATGAATACGGGTGTCGAAAACAAGAGCGTCAACCACGATTTTCTAAATATATTTTAGTCGGCAGTATTTATTTCAAATGGCATTTAAGTCTTTATTTAGTTTATTTTCCAGCGATTTGGCGATCGACCTTGGGACGGCGAATACTCTCGTATATGCAAAGGGACGAGGTATTGTAGTTTCCGAGCCGTCGATCGTCGCGATCAACAAAGTTACGAATCAGGTCGAGGCAGTCGGCCGCGATGCAAAAGAAATGCTTGGCCGAACGCCCGGCAACATCGTCGCTATCCGCCCGATGAAGGACGGCGTCATCGCCAACTTTGAGGTTACGGAGAAGATGCTCCAGCATTTTATCCGCAAGGCCCATAATGGCAAATCGTGGGTTCGCCCGCGTGTTGTTATAGGCATACCGTCCGAGATAACTCAGGTCGAGCGTCGTGCGGTCGAGGATTCGGCCTATCGAGCCAAGGCGTCTGAGGTTTATCTGGTTGAAGAGGCGATGGCCGCCGCTATCGGCGCGGGGCTGCCTATCACTGAGCCGCATGGCAACATGGTCGTCGATATCGGCGGCGGAACGACCGACATCGCCGTCATCTCGCTATCGGGTATCGTCTATTCCCGTGCGGTTCGTGTCGCGGGTAACGAGATGGACGAGGCCATAACCCAATATATCAAACGTAAATATAATCTGCTGATCGGCGAGCGAACGGCTGAGGCGATCAAGATCGCCCTGGGCAGCGCATTTCCATTGGAGGAGCCGCTCTCGATGGATGTGCGCGGACGCAACCTGATCGAGGGAATTCCCAAGACTATCACCATGACCGACGAAGAGATTCGCGAGGCCCTATCGGACGCGATCTCGACGATCATCAACGCCGTCCGAGTCGCCCTCGAACGCACGCCGCCCGAGCTTTCGGCCGATATCGTCGAACGCGGCATCGTCCTTACAGGCGGCGGCGCCCTTCTCAAAAATCTCGACAAACGCCTGATGATAGAAACCGGCCTGCCGGTCGTCATCGCCGACGACCCGCTGTCGTCGGTCGTCCTCGGCACGGGCAAAATGCTCTCCGATTTCGAGCTCCTCAAACGCGTTAAATGGGACAATTCGTTAATGACAGGCAATTAGTTTCGAGTTCCAAGTTCCGAGTTCCGAGTTAAAATCGAAAACTCGGAACTCGAAACCCGGAACTTGAAACTAAAAAAGAGATGGTTGAGCGTAGTCAAAAAGAGGTTTGGCGATTGACCCCATGGTTGATGATTGCCCTTCTTTTGGTAAATTTTGTTTTGATGGCGTTTGACGCCAGGGACATCACGTCGGGCGAGCGAGTAATACGCTCGTCGACGCAGACGGCGGCCGATTTTATTCAGTCGCCGGTAACCTCGATCACGTCGTCGATCTCGAATTATTTCTCCTCGATAGCATCCCTGCGAACCGCCCAGAGCGAAAATGACAGCCTTAAGCAGCGTGTTCAGGAACTCGAAGTCGAGTTACAGCAAAAAACAGAGATGACCGCCGAGAACACACGGCTGAAGCAGCTACTCGATCTCAAGGAGCAAAGCAAATACAAAGTTCTGACGGCCCGGATTATCGGGCGCGATCCGTCGGTATGGTTTGATTCTTCGATCGTCAATCGAGGCAGCTTGGACGGCGTCAAACTAAACATGCCGGTGATTACTGATGGCGGAATCGTCGGTCGCGTGACGGCCGTCAGCCCGTTGACGTCGCAGGTCGATTTGATCACGCGGGACAAGTCCGGCGTGGGCGCGGTAATCGGCCAGATCGGCGAATCGAGCGCTCTCGGCGTTGTCAGCGGCACGAGCAAAAGGGACCTCCTCGACATGAAATACGTGCCCGGCCACATCGCGGTCGAAGTCGGCCAAATGGTTTTTACGACCGGTCAGGACGGTATATTTCCGGCAGGACTAAAGATCGGTGAGATCGTCAATGTTGTCTCGGGATCCGCGACGACGCCGCACCAAATCCAGATTCGGCCGGCCGGGCATTTGAATTCAATGCAAGACGTCGGCATTCTGCTTTACGAACCGCCGGCTCGGACGGAATTTGAACAAAAATTGCCGAATGCGGTTAGGAAGAATTGAGTTTCTGGTTCCGAGGTTCGGGTTTCGGGTTCCGAGCTTCGCGTTCCGAGTTTCGGTTATACTGTTATGCCGATTATTGAGAAATTTGAAGACATCGAGGCGTGGAAACGCGCGAGGGAGGTTACGAAGAAAATCTACCAGCTTAGTGGGGTTGGTGAATTCAGTCGTGATTTCGGACTAAAAAACCAGATACGGAGATCGTTGGTTTCCGTAATGTCGAACATTGCCGAGGGATTCGACCGAGACGGAAACCGCGAGTTTATCAATTTTCTTAGTATCGCTAAGGGATCATGTGGCGAGGCAAGGTCACAGCTTTACGTCGCGCTCGATCAGAATTTTATCTCTGTCGAAGATTTCGAGTCGATGTACGACGACCTCGACCAAACCAGTCGTATGATTGGTGGGTTTATGAATTACTTAAAGCAATCCGAGCTCAAAGGAAAAAAATTCTTGTAACCCAAACTCTGAACCGAAACTCGAAAACAGGAACTCTGAACTCTGAACTCTGAACTCTGAACTCGGAACTATCTAAGAAATGGAAGGAGTACGATTAACAATTGCATTGCTGATAGCGATTCTCCTTCAATGGACGCTGCGCAATATCGCAGAGCCACTGGCGTTTATCGATTTCCCGTTGATTATTGTTGTCTATGCAGCTCTTCAGCGAAATTCAATCCGGGCTATTCTTTTTGGGACGTTTTCGGGCATCGCGGTCGATGCGTTGAGCGGCGGTTTGCTCGGGGCCAACGGGTTCTCGAAAACTCTTCTGGCGTATGCGGTTTCGGAGATGGCGCGGAGGGTGTACATGGACAACCTTCTGCTTCGTATTCCCGTCATAGCAGGTGCATGTTTGCTGGATGATTTGATCTATTTTGGACTGCACCGGCTCTTTGGCCAGGCCCCAACCGGCGATGTTTTGGTGACGATGGCTTACTCGTTAATTGGAACGACGATTGCCGGCACACTGGTGTATTTATTGCTCCAAAATTTGTCCACCGAGAGGCCACGGCCAAAGAAGCGCGAGATGTTTGCCCCCAGGCGTCAAACCAGGCGGCGTAATCCGATCAGACTCAACAAATAGATAATTCAGACTTGCCGTTTTTGTTTTATGAAGATAGGTGATCACGTTCAAAACCTCGGTGCGAGGGTCGGCACGATCCAGGTGCTTGCCTTTATTTTGCTCGGCCTGTTGGGAGCGCGGCTATATTACCTGCAAATCGTAAAGGGCGATTATTACAACGACCGCGCCGAGAGCCAGCGTGTTCGGTTTATACCGATTCCGGCACCGCGCGGGGCGATACTCGACCGGAATGGAAAGCTGCTGGTCGATTCGCGGCCGACCTACAACGTCGTTCTTTCAAACGAGCCTCTAAAAACCATCAAGGTAGCCGACCGTGTTGACGATTACTCACGCGGTCTAAATCTTGATCACCAGTTCGTCATCGAGCGGCTGAATCTTATAAAGCAACAGAACGAATTCGAGGCGATGGTCTTAAAGGAAAATGTCGATATGCGCGACATTACCTGGGTTGAATCTCACTCGCTTGAGTTTCCTGAACTTCGTGTCGAGCTGCAGCCGCAGCGATTTTATCCTCTCGGTATGGTCCTAGCTCATGTCCTCGGCTATGTCGGCGAGATCAGCCCTAAACAACTCGAAGATCCGGCATACATCGAGAAGGGTTTTCGTCCGGGTGATATTATCGGCAAGGGAGGCCTGGAGCAGTATTACGACGAATACCTACGAGGAAAGCCGGGCTATAGAAAGGTGCTGGTCGACAGCCGCGGACGGGTACAGAGCGAGCTTGATGTAGTCGCCCCGCAATCGGGGCAGGACATGGTGACGACAATTGATTTGGATATTCAATTGAAGGCCGAGTATCAGCTTGCCAATTCGGCTACAAAACGCGGAACGATTGTCGCTATGGACCCAAATAACGGCGAGATGATCGCGATGGCGTCGGCTCCCTCGTTTGATCCGAATATTTTTGTCCGAGGCAGCTCAACGCCTGAGGGCCGCAAGGCGATTGCCGCCTATTGGAAGGACGAAAAGCGTCCGCTTTACAATCGCGCCATTCAGGGCCGCTACCCGCCCGGATCGACATGGAAGCTCCCGGAATCTGTTGCTGGTCTCCAACAGGGAGCGATTACGGTTGCCCAGTCAAACCTCTCGTGCGGCGGTGGTATTCAAGTCGGTAATAAATTTACACGATGTATGGGCAGCCACGGCTCGCCGCCTCTCAGCTACGCGATCACAAAATCGTGCGATGGATACTATTACCGCCTCGCTCTCAAATTGAAGATAGAAGGCATCATTCAAATGATCGAGACCTTCGGCTACGACAAGCGTTCGGGGATAGATTTGCCAAATGAAAAGGTTCCGCAGACGCCGAAATCGTGGATGCCGTGGGTCGTCAAAAACGAAGGCAAATGGAGCGATATCCGTACGGTTTATTCCGGCATCGGTCAGGATACGGTGGTTGTAACCCCAATCTCGATGCTGCGAGCGGTCGCGAGTATTGGAATGCGGGGCAAAATGTATGTGCCGCATTTTCTAAAAGAGTTTCGCGCCATCGCGGCTGTCGGGACAGAAGGCGATAGCGATTATTTCGCCGCTCGCTCTGCGTTTGGATTCCAAAATGCCGAACCAAAACTAATCGAAGCGACACCCGATCAATGGGATCTCGTAATAAAAGGAATGTGGGGCGTGGTTAACGGCGGCGGTACGGGCGCCGGTATTCGCATTCCGGATTTCGAAATTGCAGGCAAGACGGGAACCGCTCAGGTCGCGGAACTCGGCAAGGACGTTGGCGACAAGAAGGACCATGCGTGGTTTGTCAGCTTTGCTCCGGCATACAAACCGGAACTGGCCGTTATCGCATTGATTGAAAACGTCGGTTTTGGCGGCAGCCATGCGGCGCCAGCGGTTAAGGGGGTTTACGAATCGTTTAGGGTCTCGAAAGGGCATACGCCGGCGGCGGACGATAAGCTGGCAGCTAAAAAGTAGAACAGGCTGTCAGCCTGTTCTCGGCGCTGACCATCGAACATCCTCGATGACAATGCGAAACGACAGACTAACAGTCTGTCGTACGAGAAAATGGTAGCAATAATTGAAAAACGCGATCTTAAGGACTTTGACTGGTTGACCACCGGCCTGGCTTTGTCTATCGCCGCGTTTGGTGTCTGGCAGATTCATAATGCGCTGCCGACGGAAGGTTATTGGTCGAAACAGATCATCGGTATCGGCATTGCGCTGGTCGCGTTTGCGGTGGTCGCATTTAGCGATTATCGCCGTATCATCGACGCCGCTCCTTTCTTTTACGGGTTTGGACTATTGTTGTTGCTCATGGTATTGACTCCGCTGGGCGTTGAGGTTAACGGGCAAAAGGCTTGGGTCAAACTGCCAGTAATAGGCCAGTTTCAGCCATCGGAATTTGTTAAAATACCGACTGTTTTGATGCTCGCGAAGTATTTTGGCGCTCGGAAAGCTCGAACTTTGAGTGTTAAAGAGATGCTCATCGGCGCGGCCATTTTAGCCGGACCGGTCGGTCTTATAATGCTCGAGCCTGACGCCGGACAGGCGATCACCTATTTCCCGATTCTGGCCGCAGTTATGTTTCTCTCTGCGATCAAGATCAGGTACGTCGTCATTACGCTCGTAGCTGCGGCAATATTTGTTCCGTCAGCCTACCTGATCGGCGTCAAGGCAGGCGTCATCAAGCGATATCAGCAGGAAAGGATAATGGCCATCATCGACCCCGAAAGCGTCGACCCGCGCGGCTATGGCTACCACACGATCCAGTCGATGATAACGGTCGGCAAGGGTGGGCTTTCTGGAATCAAGGGCGATACGGAAACTTCGCAGAGCGTTTTGAAATTTTTGCCCGAGCCGCATACTGACTTTATCTTTGCGGTAACGGCTGAGAACACTGGCTTTATCGGATGCGTATCTCTTTTGCTGGCCTATGCCTTGCTGCTGTCGCGCATGATCGCGGGTGCGCGAGAAGCTAGCGACCGAGCCGGGATGCTTGTTATAATGGCGATTGTGTGCGGAATGGTGTTTCAGATTTTTATAAACGTGGGCATGGCGCTCGGATTTTTGCCGGTCATCGGTGTCCCGCTGCCGCTAATGAGCGCGGGACTGTCGGCGATCTTATCGACATTTGTCGCGATCGGTTTTGTGGTGAGCGTTAAATTGCGTCGTTTTGTGAATTAGTATCAGTAGCCCGCATGTAAGTAAGGGCTTTGAAACGGAAGAAAGCCCTTACTTATGTGCGGGCTACTGACACCAGAGGTAAAAATGGCGATAGACATAAAGAAATTTAAATCGACACAAGGCGTGTCCAATGGAACGAAGCGAAGTTGGGCCTCGGGCCTGACCTTTCTGACTGCAGCATTATTGCTCGCGCTGTCCGCAGGGGCATTAACTGGAATACTCGCGTCGTATTACTTGAATAACTCCCGCTATTCGGTCGAGGTTTCAGCCCTGGCAACGTATCGGCCGCCTCAGGTTACGACCATTTACGCCGATGATGGCGAGACCATTCTGGCTGAGTTTGCCATTGAAAAACGAATACCGTTAAAGATTGAAGATGTACCCGACAGGGTCACGGATGCACTCCTTGCCATCGAGGATTACCGTTATCGAGATCATATCGGTATCGACCCGTATCGTATCGTAGGCGTTGTTCTGAAGAATTTAACCTCAGACAAGACCGAGGGAGCCTCGACGATAACACAGCAGCTTGCAAAAAATCTGTTTCTCTACAAAGACAAGACATACACGCGTAAGGTAAACGAATGGGCCGTCGCTTTGCAGATCGAGCGGCTTTATACAAAGGATCAGATCCTTGAGATGTATATGAACTACGTCTTTCTCGGTGCCGGCGCTTACGGTTTCGAAGCTGGCTCGCGGACCTATTTCGGCAAATCGGTGAAAGAGGTCAATCTGGAAGAGGCCGCACTGCTCGCCGCGATACCGAAATCGCCCTCAGAGTATTCACCTACTCGAAGCCTTGAAAAAGCCAAAATGCGCCGAGATATTGTTCTCGATCAGATGACCAAGTATTTTCCTGACAGATATTCGCAGGCCGAAGTCGACGCGGCCAAGGCAAAGCCGATAAATCTCGCCGGGACCGCCTATTACCAATCGCAGCCGAAATCGACGGCATGGGATTATCCGATTGAGGAGATCCGCAAATACCTCGAAGAAAAATATACGACCCGTGTTGCCCAGGGCGGGCTAAAGGTCTATTCGACGATCAACGTCGAAGCACAAAAGATCGCGACGCGCACAATCCGCGAACGTCTGCGCACATACGACCGCGGACGGGCGTGGCGCTCCGATTACAAAAACCTGCTCGTCGATGAAAACGACGAGCCGTTGACCGATGAAAAGGAAATAACAAAAACGCTCGACTCGTTCAAGCATCCGGACTGGTATGGCGATGACTATAAGGAAGGCGAGTACATCAAAGGCCTCGTGATGAGAGCGAACGCCGGGGCCGACGAGGTCGGCGTCCGATTTGGTAAATATAAAGCCATCGTTGGCCCGTCAAATATGGGCCGCAGCGGAAAGCGGCCGAGAGAGGAGTTGAAACCCGGCTTTCTCGCTGAATTTCTCATAAAGGGCGTTGACAAGGAAAAGCTGTTGCTCAATGTCGAGCTGCAACAGGTGCCGGAGGTCCAGGCGTCTATTGTCTCGATCAACTCGCATACCGGCGAGATCGTCTGCATGGTCGGCGGGTACGACTTTCATACAAACAAGTTTAATAATGCGACGCAGGGCTTGAGACAGACAGGTTCAGCCTACAAGCCGTTCATTTACACTGCGGCCGTAGAAGACGGCATGACGCCCGATATGACGGTTAGCGGCGCTCCGATTCGTCGCGGCGGCTGGACGCCGCATAACTACGATGGCAGTCTGAGCCACGGCAATGTACCGATGAAAATCGCGCTCGCCAAATCGTATAATATCGCCGCCGTCCATCTGCTCGAACAGGTCGGCATCCAGGCCGGTGGTCAGATGGTTCGTAGATTTGGGATAACAAATCCAATGGCGCCGTCTTTGCCGTCGGCTTTGGGCGCGAGTGAGGCTTCGCTGCTCGAAATGGTCGCCGCGTATTCGTCATTCCCAAACAAAGGCATCCGAGTAGCTCCGCATCTGATCCGTAAGGTTTATAACCGGGATGGCAGCTTATTGGAAGAATTTGACGGGTCGAGCTCGAAAGTAACGAGCGAGTACGTCGCTCTCACGATGGTGGAAATGATGCGTGGCGTCACGGCTGGCGGCGGAACCGCTTCCGGGGCAAACGCCGGCGGGCAGCAGCTTGCCGGAAAGACCGGGACGGTCAACGATCACACGGACGTTTGGTTTATCGGCTATACGCCGACGTACGCCACGGGCGTCTGGATGGGAAATCCGCTCCGCAAAGAGTCTCTCGGGGCTGGAATGACGGGCGGCCACGGCGCTCTGCCGTATTTCAACGCCTTCATGATCCCGTTTATGAAGGATAAGGAACGCGACAAGTTCCCCGAGCCGCCGCCCATGCCCTCGGAAGTGAAACGCGCGAGCGAGCTGCGCAAACGCGAAGAGCTCGAAAAACTCCAGGAAGCCGATGTGGCGGGCCGCAGAACCGGAATCGCATTCACACCCGGGACAAAGATCGACCCGAATGCTCCGCTGCCGGGCTCGACGACGGATAACACCAAGTCCGTTGACATTGCCCCGGCCAAACCGGTCGATACAACCCCGGACAAACCGATTGTGGTAAAACCTCTGGTCGTCCAGCCTCCGCCAAAACAGGAAGCACCGAGACCCGTCGATAAACCCGACGGCTCGAAGCGTAAAGGAAAGAAAGGTGACGGATGAGATTGACGTGGAGAGTGTGGGACGCCGGGACGGAGCGCAAGAGTTTGTTGAGGTAATCCAGAACAAAGATGCGTCGCTGCGTCGCACTCTCTCTGCGTCACTCTTCACCGGCAAAACTCCCCGAGATAATACGGCAGCATTTTACGCCACCAAACCCAATCGTGGTTCACATCATAACCCCACACGTCCAGCCGATGAGGGATACCCTTCGAATGAAGCAGGCCGGAGAATTCGCGGCTGCGGTCCGGTGCCTCGAATGAGCCCTGGCCGGTAACGATGGCGATCGAATCGGCCTGGCGAAGCCGCGGCAGGTGGAAATCGTCGTTCAGATGTCGTAGATACATGTCCGGGTTATTAAAATAGACATTGTCGTCGTAATACCCCTGATCCAGATAATTATAAATATCATAGCTGCCGCTCATCGCGATCGTGCCGCGGAAATTATCCGAATGCTTGAAGTAAGTATTCGCCGCGAGATAAGCGCCCAGCGAGGCCCCGGTGGTCAGGGGCCTGGCGTCTGGCCAGCATTCGTTGCGGATCAGCGGCAAAACCTCTTCCATGATATAGCGGTCATAACGGGCGAGCATCTCGACCTTCCAGCCGGGATGGGCTTCGCGGTTTAACAACGAATATTTGTTGACGGAGTTGATCGAATACGCCCGGATCATCCCGGCGTCGATAAAATCCTTGATCGCGTCCACGAGGTAAAATCGCTCATATTCCAAGTAATCCGCCGCCGCCGTCGGAAACATCAGCAGCGGATAACCCGCATGTCCATAAGCTACAATCGGCATATCCATTCCCAGATTGTGGCTGTACCACGAAGTTATATCACGTCGCATAAAGAAAATTTCTCCAGATGTAGAATAGGCTGCCAAACCCGTTCACGGCCCTTGCCTCCGATCACCTTGAGTGGAAACTCGGCGTGATCGACAGGCTCGGCAGCCTGTCGTACGTTATTTCACCACGGTTATCTCGCGTGTGGTCGAATTATAACCGCCATTATCGACTACCGCTCCCGCTTTATCGACGAGTTCGACTTTCACGGCGTGTTTGCCGGACGTCCAGCCGGAAAGCCAGATCGGTTCCCATTTGTCGATAAATTTTGCTTCGCCGCCATCGACTGAATAGCGAACGCGATACTCGCCGCCATTGCCCGTCAGCTTTGCGTTCCAGAGCCAGAAGTCGATCATTATCGCATCAGCGTCAGCGTCCTTATATTCGCCTTTCGGACGGCTGTATGTCAGCAGGGGCTTTTTCGAATCGACCGCTCCGGCCAGGCTTTCCTTCATATCCTTGCCTTCCGGGGTCGGCCTAGTGGCTGCGTCTGCGTTAGACATTGGCTGGCCATTGGCTGTCGCCGGTTTTGTCGTGTCCGCTCCGCCGTTTTTGACAGAAAATTTGACCATCTGAAAACCGCCTTCGTTTTTATAGGATTCGTGCCACGGCCGCGACGGAAACACGCGCAATGTGTGCTCTCCATCCGAAACATTTCGCAGCTCGAATTCCTGATCGAGATTGTAATACGCCTCATACGCCTGGTTGTCGAGAATGAAGTGGATGTGATTGCCCATCTTCGTGTCAGCATCCATATGGGGTTTGTAGCCTTTTAGATCGCCCGAGATTTCCAGCTTGACCTTCACGTTTGCGCTCGCCACCGCCGCATCGGCTTTTGGCTCGATAATCTTTAATGTCGGAAAGGCGGCGTCCTGCTCACCGCGTGCCGCCATCTGGTCCTTGATTTTTTGGGGGCGGTCGACGATGGATAAATTTTGCACGGCAGGCGTCTGCGTTACGGCCGCATTTAAATTGTTGGGCTGATTCGTTTTCGGCGTCTCACCACAGGCGGTCAAGATGGAGCAGAATAAAAATAGTTTCAAATAATTCATAGAAGTTCTCCTCACAATCAAGGCGGAAACACGACCGGTAGGGAGTGTGCCCTTACCTTACTCGAATTATCCACCAACGGAAGGCACCCTCGCTACCGCTTGGGTTTCCGCCTCTCCTTCCCTCAAGCCATGCCGCCCGTAGCCAAAGACAGCAGCAAAATTTTCTTCCAATCTGTCTTCGACCTCCGCCATTTCAACCTCGCTGCCCAGTAATCGCTCCATCGATGTAACAGGCTCACCCTCGCAGGCGATTATCCGATTGTAATAGCTGAGATCGGTATTAACATTCAGTGCAAACCCGTGCGTCGTGACCCAGCGTTTGATATGAACGCCAATTGCCGCAACTTTTCCCTCGACTGTGTGGACACCCGTCAGTCCATCGATCCGAAACGCGTGGATACCAAAATCCCCCACTGTCCTGATCAGCACTTCCTCAAGATCGCGAACATATTTGTGAACGTCTTCGCGATCGGGCGAAAGGCTGACAATCGGATAGCCGACGATTTGTCCAATACCGTGATACGTCACCTTGCCGCCGCGGTTTGTCTCGAAGACCTCGACACCTAAACTTTGAAGTATTTCAGCGGTCGCCAGCACGCCGTCGTTCTTTGACCGGCGGCCAAGCGTAAACGTGTGCGGGTGCTCTAGCAGCAGCAGATAATCCTGCTGTCGCCGTTTGATCACATCCGCCTCAAGCTCCTTTTGCAAATCAAGCGCGTTTGCGTAGCCAACCCGACCGAGCCTGCGGATTTCTAAACACCGCTGATGCATTATTGCTATAATAAGATGTTTTAGCGGAATTTAACAGGACGAGACAATTATGAGGCGAATTCAATTATTGGCATTGACTGGCATCGCGGTCGCTCTTTTTGCCGGCGCAGCAACCGCTCAAAAAAAACCAGTGAAAAAGACGCCGGTGAAAAAAACGTCCGCGCCCTTGCGTGTCCTGCCGCCGCTCGATGTCCGCGTGGCACGGGAAAAGGTTGAGATACAGCTTGCCAACGTCAACCGTTTTATCGATGTGCTTGGCCCTATTGCTCAGGGAATCGAACTTATGGACGAATCCGCAACTACAAAGCCTCTGCCAAAAACGACAGCTGATAAAAATGAAGCCAATAAACAAAAAGTGGTCGTTGCCATTCGGAACCTGAAGGCCGGAATATCGGATCTTGAATCCGAGTTTCGAACGAAACCGCTGCTTCAAAAATATCTGCCAAGTATCGAAGGGATAACCGATCTCGGCGCCGCATCGGAGGACTCGGCAATCGCCGGGAAATTTGTCGCAGCAAAGGAACCTTTGAGAAGTGTCGCCCGCAAACTCACGGACACGCTGGCGGTTCTTCCGCGTTAGTAAGACGGTCTGCCACAACTTTCTTATGGTTTAGTGAGAGCCTGCGTTTTCGCTTCCGGATCGCAAACTTCGATCTTTCCGTTTGCCGCCAAGACAGCCTTTGTCTCTGCGGGTAATCCAAGCTGTTTGCGAATAAAGGCCTCAGCCTCACTCTCGATCACTTCACCGTTGATAATGAACGTTTTTTTGGTGAGCACATCGCCTTTTTTCTCCATTACGGATGGCATGAGGAAGATGTACCACGGCGAACCCCAACTGCGAGCGTCGTCTGTTGATCTGCGGTATTGATAATGAAGCGTGTTTTGCTTTTCCGACCGGCTTTCCGACTCGTAAACGGCTGGAAAAGTGATCTTTAGCGTGTCGAGACTAGTCTTCATGGCCGGGACCGGATCATACTCGCCGACGGCGATAATGCCAAGGCCCTTGCTTTGATATTTGTCATGCAGCCGTTGGAGCCTCGGTGCATCGAATTTCCAATTGCCGCACCACGGAGCAAAATAGACGACCATCGTCAGCTTTTTGCCTTTTGTAAATTCGCGTAGATTTACGTCCGCTCCCGTTTGGACATTCTTATTCGTCCAGTCCTTATAGATGATTTCCTTCTCCACGATCGGCGCCTGCTCGTTCTGGCCGAAAGCAAAAACAAAAGTGAAAAGCATGATTACGACTGAAAAAAACGATCTCATAATAATAAACTCACGCTCAAAGTCCTATAACTTCAGATGCCAATTATCAAGAAAAGTTGTCAGAACCGAATTTGCCACGAATGCTCGAATCAGTTGTTCGCGCACTGTTGCGATTACGGGCGAAGTTTCCGGGACCAGTAAGCGATATTCAAGTAAATCCCTGTCAGGGCCGATAACGCAGCCAGGCCCGAAAAGATCAACAGCAGCGTCGCTTGCCAACTTCCCGCGAAGAAATAAAAATGGGCCTCGCGAAAAAAGCGCGTTTTCGCTGTCGGCGGTGCGGAATAGCGGGCCTCGCCGGTTTCCGCGTCAACAAATATAGAATCCGCGCCCAATCCGCCAATGGATTGATACTGCGGCCGGCCGTCTTTCATCAGCAATGTCAAAGCCGTTGTCGGAAGCGTCTTGCCGGCAAGCTCGCCGGCTTTTGTCATCGCATCGGGCGGTAGAATCTTTACCCGCGCCGCGTCGATCTTCTCGACGCTGCCGCCCTCGACCATATTTGGCAAGGCATATAGGAATCCGCTTAACGCCCACGCCAAAACGGGAACCGAAACCGCGACGCCGAGGAGCAGATGGAGCTGATAGATAAACTTTTTCATATAATTTTGGTCACGGATTGACACAGATTATCACGGATATGATTTTTGCCGGAGCGACCTGTGTAGAGTTCGAATCCGACTCTATCTGTGTTAATCTGTGGCTCATAATCATGAGCGATCAAATAACAGTTTCCGATATTTTCCGGCGGGCATTGGAAATGCGAAAAACAAATCCGTCTTCCTCTTATAAAGACGTTACAAAGCAGCTTGTAACCGAATTCAGCGGCAAGGCGTTTCCTTCGACAGCTTTTCTCACGATTCCCGAATACGATAATATTGCCCCCGAGGAAGACTGGACCGCCGGTCTGCCCGTGGTGCTTCGCGGCATCCAGAATGAGGATTGGAACGATGTGGCCCACGGCATTATAATCAGCCTCGAACAGGTCGAAAATTACCCAAAAGAATCCGGCCGCGAGGACGACCCGGCGAAAGAATGGCGCAACCGCACAAAAGGCATCGCCGGTGCCGAGGACAAAGTATTAGAGGAGTGGATGCCCGCCGATCTGATGGCGATGGCAAAGCGGAATGTTAAGGCTTGAACGGGCCGGGGGTGTTTGTTCGGAATACCTGATAACTGATAGCTGAAAGCTGATAATGTAAGAGTTTCATCGCTATCAGCTTTCAGCTATCAGTTATCAGCTATTCCGAAAAACCTCTTTCAAACGACTAGCCTTAGCCCGTCGACTGCCTCGATCAACTGATACATTGGGTGCAACTTCCTCACTTCGTCGTCGAAATTCACCTCGTCCCATACAGGATAAAAATGTGTCAGCATCGCCCGCTGTGGATGGGCTTTGCGGATGAGAAATATTGCCTCGGCCAGTTCGAGATGTTTTTTTACGGGTTTATCGCGGAGGAATGTGCATTCCAAAATAAACAGATCGACCATGTTAGCAAATGAGCCGACGGCCTCGCTAAAACCGGTGTCGGCCGAATAAACGAGAGTTTTGCCGTCGGTGTCGCGAATGTGTATGGCGTGGCTCTCGTCCGTGTGTGGCGTTGACATGGCGACCGCTTCTACGCCGGGTAGAATGTCAAACTTTTCCAGTTCTTCGATCTCGATTATCTCAACCGGAAACGGTTGTTCGAGCAAGCGATAGTTGTTCGCGTCATTAAATCCCGTCATCAGGTTCTTTATTCCCGTTGGCCCGAAGACTCTTAGCGGTTTTGTGCGGGTTTTCATTTGCTCGACATGCTTTGTTCCGGCCAGAAATGGAGAAAGGCCGGCGCAATGGTCGAGATGAAAGTGCGATATCCAGATCGCGTCTAGATTTGGCCAATCGAGTTTTTCCTGCGCCATTCTGAGCGGAACGGCTGCCGAGCAATCGAGCAATAGAGTTCCGCCGCCTGTTTCGAGCCAGTACCCTGAACTGCTCCGCTTTGGATGAGGTATCGACGTGCCGCAACCGAGAACTGTTAATTTCATATTCCAAATTCCAAATTCCAGATTTGCCGAGTGTTCGTCATTCACAATAAACTTTACCAGATTGGGCGATGCGAGAAAGAGCAAAATCTGATCTGAATCTGAAATCTGAATCTGGAATTTGGAATCTGAAATTATGAATGTGGACGTTCTTGCCGTTTTTGCTCACCCCGACGACGTCGAGTTGACGGTCGGCGGTACGTTGCTGAAGATGAAGCATCTTGGCTATCGAACGGGAGCTCTCGATGTGACGCGAGGCGAGATGGGAACGCGGGGCACACCCGAGGGCAGGGCAAGTGAGGCTGCTGAGGCATCGAAGATACTCAAGCTCGATGTACGTGAAAATCTGGGCTTGCCCGATGGACATGTCTTTGTAAACGACGTCGAACGTACACAGATGGTTCGCGCGATTCGGCGTTTGAAACCAAAAGTTATCCTGACGCATCAGATCGGCGACCCGCATCCCGATCACGATCATATCGCGATCCTAGTCCGCGAATCGGCACGGCTTTCGAGCATGAAACGCTACGACGAGGAAACCGGCGAAGACAAAATTGCCGTGCCGATGGTCGCTCACAACACGTTTTCGCGGCGCGTGGAGCCATCGTTTATTGTCGATATTTCCGATTTTCTCGATGCCAAGATAGAAGCGATCAGGGCTTACCGTTCGCAGTTCTACGATCCGGAGTCCAGCGAGCCTGAAACTCGTTTGACCGCCAAAAATTTTCTAGACGAGCTTGCAAACCGTTCGCGATATTTCGGTTCCCTGATCGGTACGGCTGCGGGCGAACCATTTTTTGTTCGTGAGGCATTGAATATTGACGACCCGATCGCCCTGCTGACGCGGCCGATGAATCTCTATTCGTAGAACAGACTGTTAGTCTGTTCTTCCGCTAACCCCGGCGCGCGCCGGTAGTGAGATAGCTAAACTCTCGATTTTATGACTCTCGCACCTGAAGACATTGAGTTGAACAAAAAGCGGGCGGTGCTCGAACGGCTAAAAGACCGGCTTGCGGATCGCGAAGCGGAAATGGCCGATCTGTGTGCCGGACTGGAGCAATTTGAGGCGCAATATTCGATGGAAGTCGGGCGGTTGTATGCCGATCTTGATGAGATCGAGGCCCAAATAGCCGAAGAAGAGTTTAAGCTTGTACCTGACGACGAAGAGATCAAGAAGAAAGCCGAGGAACTTCGCCGGCAGGCCGGGGAATCCGCGAATCGCGCTCTAAAAGCGACGGAAGCGGCTTCAAACCGTCCGCAGCCGACGCTCGAGGCAAAAAAGGCGTATCACAGCCTGGCACGAGCCATCCATCCCGACCTCGCTCTCGACGCGGGTGAAAAAGAAAAACGCCACGCCCTGATGGCGCGGCTTAACGAGGCCTATTCCGCGGGCGATCAAACGGCATTGAAACAACTCGTCGAAGATTTTAGAAACAGCCCCGATCTCGTCAAAGGGGATTCCATCGGTGATGAGCTTGTACGTGCAATTCGTCAGATTTCACAGATCACGGCGCGGCTCAAACATCTGCGGATTGAAACATTCGACGCCGAAAGCTCCGAGTTGTTCACATTGCGCGAAAAGATGCGGGCCGAGGCCGTCGAGGGTAGAAATATGATAAAACAGACGGCCGCACGGACAATCGTGCAGATAAAAAAATCCGAACGGCGCCTGGCCAATCTGCGCAACCTCAATGCAGCCGCCGAGAAATATGTCAAGGATAAGTACGGTATGGATATCTCCGGATTTCGTTAGACGAGTTTACGCGCAACCGCGCCTACAAGGCCAACCTCGTTCCGATGCCCGAAATCCAGCAAGACACTTTGATCCGGCGGATTTCGCTTCGCCGCCGGAACAACGATTGAATGCATATCGACCTGTACCGGCTCGCCGTCATTCGGCAGAATATCTGTTAGAATTTCCATAGAGCGATCTTGATTCTACGATGAAAAATCAACGGTTCAATTGGCAAATCTGGGCGGGATTTTTAATGAGCGCGTTCGCACTCTTAAGCTACCCGCTGCTGTTTGTGAATTGGCCGCTGACGCGTGATTTTCCGTGGGCCAATATATTGCTGTTTGTCATAGCCCTTGTATTTTTGTTTGTTGGCGTTCGCCGTGCATTCGGCCCCGATCGCGGTTGGGTTTCAAAGATCGGTGCTTTGACCCTAGGGGCTTTGAGCGTCCTGGTACTCGCCGGATTTATCATGGTCGCGTTTGTGGCTTCAAAATGGCTCCCGACGGCGGCGGGCGCGCCGCAAACCGGACAAAAAGCACCCGAGTTTACTCTGGCCGATTCGTCCGGCAAACCGGTGACGCTTTCCGAATTGGTCAACTCGCCCATCCCGCCCGGTTCGTCCGCGCCAAAAGGCGTTCTTCTCATCTTCTACCGCGGCTACTGGTGACCGTCCTGCATCTCCGAGTTGCGGGGAATTCAAAAGAATTTAGACAAGTTTCATGAAGCGGGCGTCAGACCGGTTGCGGTAAGTGTCGATGCCCCGGATGTTTCGCGAGATTTGCGAGAGAAGTCTGGCTTTACATTCACATTTCTCTCCGACCCAAATCTCGAAGCGATCCGCCGATTTGACCTCGTCCACGCCGGAGCCGGCGAAGAAGGCCGAGACATCTCACGCCCGGCCGAGTTTCTGATAGATTCGTCCGCAACGGTCCGATGGGTAAATCTTACAGAGAACTACTGGATCCGCGCACGGCCCGAACAGGTCCTCGAAGCGGCTAAAGCTTTGAAATAAAACTCTGTGCGAGCCATTTCGACACTCGTTTCTTAACGTCATCGTGAGGATTGTCTGACCGTCACGGTGTGAATCCTACACGCCGCAACAAATCCTGAAAGCGCGGGTCCGAGCGAAGGCTGTCAAGCATCGGCTCAACTTTAAGTTCAACTAGTCCGTGATTGCGTTGCTTATATGCCTTTTCGAGCCACTCGAACGCATGATCAGTTTCCCCAAGACCCGCGTAGATTATCGACAGTTGATAAGGTGAGACGTTGTTTCGCTCCGGTTGGCCTGTCAGATCTTTAAGGATGATTTCCGCCTCGTCTCTCCTGCCTGATACTGCATACGCATGTGCAAGCTCCACTCTGGCCCATAATTCCCCTGACAGCCTCTCAGCTTCATAATATGCCGCGATAGCTTCATCATACATCCTCTTTTGAATATAAGTTTCTCCGATATAAAGATATGTCCGGGCAAAATTCGGATCCGCCTTAAGTATTTTCTCGCATTGTTCAATCGCTTCATCATACCGGCGGGCACTACAGAGTGCCCAACCCAGACTGGAGCTTATGGGTAGCGAAAGTGGATCAAGTTGCAATGCTATCTGGTACTGATTGAGAGCTTCATCAAAACGTCCCATATACACCAGATAAACCGAATAGTAATGGTGAGCAGTGGCATAGTTGGGGTTGAGCTCGATAGCTCGTTTATATTCTGTTTCAGCACCTGCCAAGTCCCAATCCTGGAAGAACTTAATATATGCCAGCGGTATGTAGGCCTCGGCCAGTGCTTCATCAATCTCCAGCGCCTTCATTGCCGCTGCCTTCGCTTTCGGATAGGCTTCCGTGGACGGCGTGCCGCTGATGGGTGTGAGTAACACATAGCAGTGAGCCAGACCTGCATATGCGAGTGCATAGATCGGGTCTATGGTAATTGCTTCCTGAAAGTAACGGATTGCGGCATTGAGTCCATCGGGCGTCCTTGTATTCCAATAAAAGAGACCCTTTAGATATAGATGATAAGCCTCGGTGCTTTCGGTATGGCGTTTGGTCAGTCGCTTCTTTTCCCCGACTCTTAGCTTCAGCCGTAATTTCTCTAATATCTCTTTTGCGATCTCTTCTTGCAGCTCAAATATATCTGATAGTTTCCGGCGGTAGTGTTCGCCCCAGAGGTGTGCGTCGTTCGTGACATCTATCAGTTCCGTCCCGATCTCCATCTTGTCGCCGAACTGACGGACTCTGCCTGTAAGCACCGCGCGCACACCTAACTGTTGCCCAACCTCTCGCGGATCAACTTCATGCCCCTTATAGCGAAAGACCGTGCTGCGGGCGACAACTCGGAGTTTTGGAAGTTGAGAGAGCGCGTTAATAATGCTTTCCGTAATCCCATCACTGAGGTATTCCATATCAGGATCGGTGCTGGTGTTAACGAGCGGGAGAACTGCGATTGAATCTATAGCTTTACGCGAAGGCCGCTTACGTGGTTGTCCGTCAATCCTTGGTTGAAGCGAAGGTGTTTCAGTTACCGGGAAAGGGTGAGGAAATATTCTCGTTGCCTCCAGGCTGCTATTGCGGGGCACAGAATCAGTTAATATTGCTGTGGAAGCATCGGCAAAAGGAGCTTCCGATACGAGAAGTGTGCCGTCGTCACGACAGAATTTTAGCGTTTCGTCCGTGAAGGAGCGTTGGCATGTAGGACAGCGTTTCATAATCCTGATAGCTCATCATAGTCAGCTTCAGACCAATTGTAAACGCTTGTATACTTTGCCGGGCAGAGGAACGAGCCTACTACTTAATAACAATGAACGCGCTCATAAAGCTGCGTAACTTTGGCTAATCCTTATGCTTGAGCGCTAGTCGCAGAAAGTTCTCAAACAATATTCGTCCGTCACGCGATTCGTTCGGATGTTCCCAGCGGGTGGGGTTTTTTGACCAGTCTTCAAATGATTTTTCGAGGTGAAACTGGACGCAATAGATCAACTGGCCGTCGGTGCGTTTGACCATCATTTGGTTCTTACAGAGATATGACGTAGCCAGCAGTTTGAATCCGGCAGGGACGCCGGCGACCTGGACGCCGTGGTTTTGCCAGACGCGGAGGATGTCGGATTCTTTAGTATAATCCTGCCAGATGCCCGATTTTTGATCGTTGTTCCCGTCAAAAATTGGATCGGTAGTATCGACGATCTTTACGAACCGGTATTGATATTCGACGATGCGGTCGGTGCGTTTTGCCGCAAGGTCGAGATCGTCCAGCGTTTTCAGGTTCGCCCCGAACGCTATCGCGACAAGCTGATGAGCACCGCATATGGCAAGGACCGGTATTTTGGTTTTCCTGATGAATTTTGTAAAGCTCGCGATGTGCTCGGGGTTGTAGTAATCGAAATCTGCAAATGTGCCGCTCATCACGATCGAGTCGGGATTGAACTGTTCCACCGCGTCCGCCAACTCGGAGAGGTGAACGGTCATCGTTTTCGGATTTTTGACGAGACGCAGCACGTTTTTCGCAATGTTGTTGCAGGCCATACCCGACACTTTGCGCTCAAATTCCAGTTTATTCTCGGCGGTACCGTTCCAGTCATGGCGAGCGAGATCGGAAATGTCGGAATCGTAGCGGAGCAGATCGTTGACGATCAAGACCTTTGAATGGTCGATCCGCTTCTCGATCGGCTCATACCGGCAATATGTGCTCTTGTTGTAAGGGAACGGAAGCTTTTCCGATTCAGTTACCTTCGTCACGGCGTCAAACATAGCTTGTTAAATTAAGGTTACGTGGCGCTTTTAGGCGCATCTCTTATTATAGCATGAACCCGCGGCGGACGGAGAAACCTTCTGTACGTTTGCAGGGACTTCCTGCGATTTGCAGGAACCTCCTGCAAGTCCGCAAGAACCTCCCACGATCCGCCAGAACCTCCTGCAAGTCCGCAAGAATATCCCACGATTTGCACGAATAAGCTGCGTCTAAACGCTAACAAAATATGTCCCGGCGCGCGCCGCTACCGCCCCCGCTGTTTTGTTTCGCGGTCAAACGCGGGCATCGCATCGCCCGGGCCGATTCTAAGCAGCTCTTCGCGAATCGCCTTCACCAACTTCGAACGCGTTGCCGAAACAATTTTTGGTCGTTTACCGCGTGTTCTCTCGTCAACGATAATCAGCGCCCGCTGCCACGCTGTTTCCAGCTCATCGGCGGCCGCCGAGACCATGGTAATGTCGTAAGGAATTGCAAAATCCAGACAGCCGACGCGTGCAAAAACTCGCATGTACCGCGCGGTCGCAAGGTCGGGGCAGACGAAGCGCCGTTTGCCGATCTTTAACTCGATGCCGAGCAGCGTGTAATCGATCTCGGCCCTGTTTTCGCGTTCGCGCACCTCGATGTGTATCGCACGCGTCCGTTGGGAACGCACTCTCTCAGCGTAAATGGCCGGCAGCCAATCCTCAGCAAGGCTCTCGCGGATTTTTGTTTCGATTTTCACACGTTATAGCGAATCGGCGATTTCCTGAAACCTGTTAAAGAATTTTCCGACGTGGATGCCGTCCATTATTGTGTGATTTGCCTCGACCGACATGGGCATTTTTTTTGCATTGCCTTCGTCAAACACTTTACCAAACACGATTCTCGGCACGGTTTGGGTCTTGTCGAGACGGGTTGCGTGTTTGAAACTGGTAAACGAAACCCACGGGATGACCGAATAGTAGATCAGATCGACGCGTTCCGCTTCTACATCGAAGGTCTTTAAAGCTTTGTACTTTGCGAGCGACAGTCTGCCCGATTCGTTAAACTCAAAGACATCATCATGCATTTCGAAATAGCAGAACGAGAATGTCTCGTCGGCATTCAGTATGGTTTGTGTTCCGTGAATTCTATCAAATTCGACAAGGCGCCCGTCGAACTGCCTGATTCGGAATTCGCGAATCTCATTTGCCGCCGAAAGCGAGCAATATAAAGCCGTCAACGAGAATGCCAATCCATGCTGCTTCGCGAAACGGTAAAGGTGGCTGACATCGACGTTGGCGGTAAAATTAAAGAAAGGATCGTCGTAATCCTTAAAGAATTCGTAGGTTGATTTTCGCGGCCACGTGGCGATGTCGATTTCGGTA
>JANPCJ010000082.1:0-59456 GCA_031430895.1 Chloracidobacterium sp.
GCCGAACGCATTCGCGCCACGGGCTGCAAAGCCGTCCAGATCAACACCGGTACAGGTTGTCATCTCGAAGCCGACATGCTCGAACGCGGATTAAGATCACTCAATCCGGCGGCCAATTCCCTTCTATTCATCGAAAACGTCGGCAATCTCGTCTGCCCGGCGATGTTCGATCTCGGCGAACGTGCCAAAGTCGCAATCCTTTCGGTTACCGAGGGCGAGGACAAACCGCTAAAATACCCGCATATGTTCCGCGCAAGCAAGCTGATGATCCTCAACAAGATCGACCTGCTTCCCTATGTCAAATTCGATGTTGATCGATCAATCGCGTTTGCCCGCGAGGTTAACCCGGCGATCGAGGTGCTCCAGGTTTCAGCCACGAATGGCGAGGGAATGAACAGCTGGTACGAATTGCTTCGGAAATCGTTTTGATGTAATTGCGGGCGAAGTCGTGGCGGCAAAATACATTCTGCTCATATGGACTTTTCTACTGCCTGTCTTCGACCCGTTCCGACGGAGCCGGCCTGAATGTATATGTGTTTGATACGGGGAAATTGTTCCCGAACACGTTCCTCAAAACGACATACGGCGTCTTCCACTTCGGCGGCCGAGAGGCTCTTGTCAAACTCGACATCGACGGTGAGCAATATGGTTTCAGGTCCGAAATGCATGGTCAGCGGATCGCGAAGCTTTTTTATCGCAGGATCGTCCTTTGCCAGCCGTCGGATGCCGGCCAATGTTTTGGGATCTGCTGCCTCGCCCACTAAAAGCCCCCGACTTTCGTAAACCAGAAAGCTGGCAACCGAGCACAAGATTACGCCGATCAAGACCGATGCCGCCCCATCAAGAAACGGCATGTTCAAGAGGTGCGCCAGCGAAATGCCGATCAACGCAACGACGAGGCCAAGCAACGCCGCCGTGTCTTCAAAAAGGACGGTGAATGTTGTCGGATCCTTGCTTGTCCTTATTGCCTGCCACAAGCTCTGTTTCCCGATCTCACCCCGGAATTCGCGAAACGCGACCGTAAAGCTGAAAGTCTCGAAAAGAATAGCGAGGCCGAGGACGGCATAATTCCACGTAACGTCTGCAAGCGCATTTGGATGCAGGATGTGTAGAATGCCTTCGTAAATCGAGATGCCGCCGCCGACGCCAAAAATCAGAACGGCAACTATGAGCGACCAAAAATAAAGTTCTTTGCCATAGCCGAAGGGATGGCCCGCATCGGCCCGTTTCTTGCTTCGCCGCAGCCCAAACAGCAGCAAACCACCGTTGCCGGTGTCGACAACCGAGTGGATGCCCTCGGAAAGCATGGCAGAGCTTCCCGTGAGAGCCGCTGCCGTAAACTTCATAACCGCTATCGCCAGATTTCCGGCGATCGCCGCGTAGATTGCGAGTTTTGAACCGGATGCCATAATAATTCGAATATTCCTAGATAATAATCTTGACCGGGAATTTGATCAGTTAAGCCTACCATCAAGTTTATCCCAGATTACGCGCCGGAGTCATTTTGCTAAGAAAATCGGTCTAGTTTGAAATCCTTCCCGCAGAAAAGATGCACAAGCCCTGCGCGTGAGCAAGGACGATTCTCTCGTAACTTACAATCCGAATGAACAATACATTGTCCGGCGAGTAGGGAAAATAATCCGGCTGACATAACATTCGATTAGGTGAAGAGAGGAACGATCTAATTGATACGGAATATAATTCTGGTGATAAGGAAATCGGTCCAAGAATCTTGGAATACTATTCTGGTCAGGTATATGATCTGATATGAGAGACGATTTTATTTCGTGACGTTGATAAATCGAGTAAAAATCTGAAAGAGAGGTAATAGAATGGCAAAAGTCGATATAAAAGTTGTTAGGGAAAAGTGCAATGTAATGAACGACGCGTGGGTCGAGGGCGCACCGACCGTTGATTTTAACGGCATCACGCAGGTGCAGTTTCTCGCGGGCATCACGGCGGCGGCCGCTGACGACGCCGCGATCAGCGATCTCGCATCCGAGCTAAAGCTGAAACGCGAGATTCGCGATGACAAATACATCGCCCTCAACGATAAACGGTCAAAGGTCGGGATGGGCGTCGCCGGCAGCGCCGCATACGGCAACGACTGCCCGCTCTACGGAGCAATGGGCTTCGTCCGCAAATCGATGCGCGCCTCCAGCCTGACCCGAAAATCAAAACCGCCTGTAACATAGAGAAAACTCCGGGTCAGAACCGAGAGCGGCAGCGACGGGGTTCTTTGTCGGGCGCAAGTTGACCGTCCCAACCTCACCCTCATCAAATCTGTTGAAAGATTTCCTATGCCTAAAAAAGGTTGTAAACGTCCCCTATAGTCTGATAAATTACGGCGAATTGCTTCGTTTGATTCTGAGGGTTACTTTCAGATTTAGAACACTCACTTTTTCACGCGTTGAAATTACGAGACGAACCCCACGTTCTTCGCGTTCTCCTTTGTCCACCGAACCCGGTCGTCCGGGAGCCGTCAGAATATTTTTTTCGACCGTTGTCTCGAAGTTTCTCGATGAATCGATTTCGACGGTCAGACTCGTTCCGCCTGGTTCAAAGGTGAAGGCGGCATCAGAGTTTTTGGCTATCTCGTTGTCGGCATGCAGAAATGCTCTGATCGTTTGTGGTTGGCTCGTCTCGACAAAATCCTTGATTGTAAAGCCTTTTGATGCTGTGAAATCAAACGTGCGGAGGAATTTTCGAACGCCAACCTCGGGCTCATAAGCGGCCGTGAGATCGGCGGTTATCGAAACTTTATTTGCCTCGAGGTGGACATCTAACAATCGAATTTGATTGAGTCGATCATAGGGCACCTCGGCAAAAACGTCATGCCCCTTCCCTTCCCTCGCCTGTCCTTTGCCGTCGAAAACCAGCGTGTTGTGGTGTTCGGTCAGCGGTATGCCGGCATATCCCGAATCGCCCGTCAGGTACTTCCCGTTAGACCAGATAATAAAACTTCCCGCATCCGGGTGGGCGTGGCCGGAAGACAGACGCCAATCGGGGAATCGCTTGACGTTTTCCGCTGTCGCGTGTCCCTCGGGTGGCCCGGCCTTAAAGGCAAAGGCGGTCGCGTCATCGCGCCAGGAATCACGCCAAAAGACAACTTCGTGGTCTCTGAAGTAGTGTGACTTTGGCTGCTGGTCGATGGAAACGGCCTTGATCGAAGGGTTGTACCAAATGAACGTCCACAATTCCTCGGCATTAACTTGCCCCTTCCCTTTCAGCCAGTTCGCGATGCCCTGGGCTTCCCCGTCACCGTAACGCGACGCGAGATTATAAAGTATGTTGTAGTTTGTGCGAAATTTGCCGTTGATCCGTTCGCGGTCATAATCGTCGCCCTTTCGCGCCCGCGTCAATGGTCCGGCGTAAATATCGCCAAAATCAAAATTGAATTCGCCGCCGGGCAGCGTCGCGTGGGCTACATACTTGTGAGCCACTCGGAGACCAGGCGTCGTCTCGTACAAGTTCTCACCGGTCGCATGAAGATGAGCATCCATATAATGGACGAGCCACGGAGTAGAGAATATCCAATATTCCATGCTCTCGTAAAAATACCCATCCTGCGTGTATGTCGCCAGTACACGGTCAAAGATCGCTCTCGAAACAGCCGCCCAATCCTTTGCTTCTTCCGTTTCCCCCATCAAAGCATAAGCTGTCACGGCCAATCCAGAGATCGGGATAAAGGTATGATTTTGACTGTATGCGTAGGTTTTGCCGGGTTGCGGTTTGAAAAAGTCGAACAGAAGGCGAGCTTGTTTTATCAGTTTGCCACGATATTTTTCGCGTTCGGTATCTGTCAGATCGTGATACAGCAGATCGTAACCCCAGCCCATTCCGTACAACAGATGCCCGGCCGCGAGATCGACGTTCGGCTTGTTATACGAATATCCCCAGACATCGTACGAAACGGCTGCATCCATGTATTTCTTCGCGGCATCCAGATATTTTTTGTCGCCGGTTATCTTGTAGACAAGCGCGGCCTCGGCGATGCCGATTCCGACTTCGTTCTGAGCACGGCGAGTTTCGGCCGGCGGGGGCGGCGGTTCGACGGACATTGCCCTGACACGGGCCAGGGCCGTCTGCCAAAGTTCTTTTTGGGTTTTCGTTTTATCTTTAAGTGTGTCGATCTCCGCTTGCGTGAGAAACACGCGCGGGTGTACGCCTTCTAGTTCCTTTTTGAGCGATGAGGGTCTCGACTTCGCGATGCTGATGAGCGGATGCTCACCTTTTAGAGTCTGACTTGCGGCTTTTTCGGCTTTTAGCTCCTGCTCATCCTGGGCGATAACCGCAGATAGCATCATGGTAATTGCCAATAGCGACAATGCGGACTGTTTGAACAAATATTGCATTTTTCGATTCTATTTCCCTTTGAAATGTTTCATAAAAAACGCGAGAACATCGTCGTTCACGGTTTTACCGTCGTCCTTGTGACGCAGCTTGCATTCGAGCTTAAGCTTGTCCATTTCCTCCTTCATGACCACACCGAAATTTGGATGATGAATGGCGTCGCTGACCGTCGTCGCGTCGGTTTGCGGCTTTGCCGCGACGCTGTAATATGCCCATACCGGCGGATCGTCCTTCGTTAGGTAGTAAAGCGGAGAGGCTTCCTTGATGAGCTTTTGTACTTTTTCGGTCTGCATATCCGCCGGTTTAAGCGCGAAGAATTTACCCGTATAGAAACTGTGTTTAAGCGTGGCGGCGCCTACGCGAGCACCGACGACATCGTCATCAGGCCAACTCGCGGCTTTCCGCTCGCCGCCGCCACTTTTTCAACCAATTCCGCCAAAGTGATGTCGCTTCGGCCTTGCACTTCGGCACGAATCAATGCTTCATAATCCTTCAACACCCGCTCGCGTCCACCCGCGTGCGGCTTTGCTTCAAAACTGCCGGTCGCCAGAAACCTATGCCACAATTTCTCGACAAATGAAACTGAAACCGAGAAATACTCAGCGATCTCCACCTGCGATTCCTCGTTCCCCTGTATCCTCTCTATTATCCGACGCCGTAAATCATTGGAATATGCTCGCATTTCCCAATCTTACCCAATTTGCGCCATCTATGCAATTTATTACCACATACGCAATCCGTAACCGCTCTAGATCGACTACCTCGTCCCAGCGTTCCTCGGTCAATTCGAGCGTCCGAAGTCGTTCTACGAGCGATCCCGCATTATTGACCAGAATATCGATTGGGCCGAGGCCTTCCTCCACTTCCCGGATTGTTCTGATAATCTCGCTATTCATTGTCACATCGGCCTGGATGGCCATCGCCGATGCAACCGCTGTACCAACGGCCGCTCCGGTTGGATTTGCCGCGACGGCGTGGTGACCATTTGCCGAGATCGTCGATATCGCCGCTTCGGCGCCAGCCTGATTATTGTTGTAAGTGATCGCCACCGATGCGCCGAGGCGGCCGAACAACTCGGCGGTTGCGCGACCAATACCACTGGACGCACCCGTTACCAGCACGACTTTTCCCTTGAAATCAAAAAAATTGTCCATAATTTTACGCTGTCTCCTTTATGTTTTGAAGTGATACTTTCTCTATCCGCCCGGCGAGCAGACACAGAATGAGTGTGCCGACCGGTGCTAAAATCCCCGCCGTTACAAGGATCGGCGTATATGAAAAATGATCGACCACCCATCCGGTCGTGAAAATAAAAATCATCGAACCGATGCCCGCTCCGGTTCCGCCCAACCCGGCAACGGAGCCGACCGCGGTCGAGGGAAAAAAGTCACTGGGCAATGTCTGAACATTGTTTATCCAAACCTGAAATCCAAACAAAACGACGCCGATCAGTGCCAATGCCATCATCGAGTCAGGTGTGAACGCCGCGAAGATTCCCGCTGGCATCAGGGCGGCGGCGAAGATTATGACCGCCTTCCTGGCCGTGTTAACGCTCCAACCGCGGCCAATCAGATAACCTGACAGCCATCCGCCAAACAAACTTCCGGCATCCGCCGCAACATACGGGACCCAGGCAAATAAGCCGATCTGCTTTAGATCAAAACCGTGGACCTGGCTGAGATAGAGCGGCAGCCACGTGATGTAAAGCCACCAAACCGGATCGACCAGAAAGCGCGCGATTACGATCGCCCACGTCTGACGGTATCTGAGCAGTTCGAACCATCCGAGCGGCTTGACCGGTTCCTCGACAGGAAGGCCTGAGGACGCTAGAGCGGAATCGGCGTCGATACTGGCTGATTGTTTGCGTACCGTCGTTTCAGACTCGTCCTCGGTGATTATCTTGTACTCTTCCGCAGTCAGCCATTTGTGACGCTCGGGTGTGTCGTAGATCGCCCACCATAGTGCAAGCCAGATGAAACCCAGTAGGCCAGTGACGACAAAAGTCTGTTGCCAATGACCGAAATACGCCGTCAGACCTACGATGACCGGCGGTGCAACAATCGAGCCAATGGCCGCGCCGCTGTTGAAGATCGCCATTCCGAGCGCTCGCTGACGGGCCGGGAACCAGACCGCGACCGTTTTAGCCGCACCGGGCCAGTTCCCTGCTTCGCCAAGCCCCAGAAGAAATCGAAAAACGCTCAAACTGCGAAGGCCCGACGCAAAAGCATGCGAAATTGCCGCCAATGACCAGACAATAATCGAAACCGTAAATCCTTTCTTGATCCCGATTCGGTCATACAACTTTCCCGAAAGGCTCTGGCTGATCGTATAGGCCAGCAAAAACCACGTTGCGATGCCGCCAAACTCCGTATTTGAGAGGTTTAGATCCTTTGTGATCAACGGAGCGAGCACCGAACAAGGTAGCGAAAAAGACGAGGCCGATTATCAGCCAACGCAGTCCCGGCATCTTAAAACTGCCGTCGGACGCCATGTGACTGGTTATCGATTTTTCGTCGGTCCTCATAAGTTCGTTATTGCCTCTTCTTGCCGTCAATCCAGACGGTTCCGGCTCGTTGGGCGATGGTTTTCTTAACCACTTTCGCGGCGTCCGCACGCACGATCATGCGATCGAATGTTCCGACCTTCGTAGATGTTCGAGCTAAATGGATGGTGTCGATATCGCCATTGGCCCAAATCACGGTCACGCCTTTTTCTCCATTCGACAAAGGCTCAATGGTGGGAACGGCACTTTTGCCACGCAGTTCGTATGGATACAAAAGGTGAAGAAACTCGAATCGGTTTGTGGCTTTTTCGGATGTCGACCGTAGTTGAAGCCCTCGCTGTTCGGAGTCACCTTTATCCACGCTGCCCGGCAACCCGCGCGCCTGTACTGTTTGAGGTACGACTTTTGTGAGAATCTCGCGGGGCAGTGCTCGACGAACGCCGAGTGCCGCGTTGCCGTTGATCAGATCGGCTCGCCCTTCGCTCAACTTGATGTCCCGGTCGGCGTTGAGCATAAATGTAAATGTTGCGGCGCCTTGGTTTCGAGTTCGTCCCAAACGATGAAATAACCCGGTGTTACGTATAAAAAGTGCCGGTCAAACTTCCTCAGCCCCAGATCTGCGTAATAGCCGCTTGCAGCCTCCCCGCGGGCGTAAAAATACTCAGCGTTCGCCCAATACTCCGCAATGCGTATCTGATCGAGACGCTCATTCGGCACGTCCTTGAACATCTCGTAAATTCCATCTTTTTCCTGTCCTCGGCCATTAACAAGTATCGTGTTGTGATCGTCGGTTTGCTTAATTCCCAGATAACCGGTGTCACCGGTTAGGTATTTGCCATTTGCCCAAATGATAAAGGAGTTCGCGTCCGGATGAGCATGGCCGCTGTTCTGACGCCAATCGGGAATTTTCGACGCAAGTTTTGCGGCATGGTGTCCTTCCGGCGGCGAGCACCGAAACGCAAAAGCCGTCGCATCTTTTGTCCACCCCGAACGCCAGAAAACCGTATCATTGTCTTCAAAATGGTACTGTAACGGAATTCGATCCAATGAAGCAGGTTTGAGATCGGCATCCCGGTTGATAAATGCCCACATCGGTTCACGGGTTTCAAGTTTCGTCTCGTTTCTTATGAAATCTCCGACCGCTTGCGCCTCAGTATCGCCGTAAACCGCCGCCAGACGGTAGATCAGGTCGTATTCGGCATGAAGACTCTCGCGTTTGCTGGTGCCGTTCCGATTGAGCGAGCCATCGCCCGTATCGGCAAAATCGAATACATTCTCGCCATCCGGCAATATTGAATGCATTGCGTAGTATTTCATTCCCGCCAGTTTCGATCTCATCGGAACATAAAGATCTTCACCAGTAATCCGTTTGTGCACATCGAAATAACGAACAGTCCATCGAAACGCGAACCCAAAGTAATGAAAACTCTCGTAGAAGAATCCGTCCGTCCCCATTGTCGTCATCGTCCTGTCAAAAACCGCGCGAGAAAGCCGCGCCCACTCACTCGCTTCTTCTACTTCGTCAATTAGAGCATATGCCGCGACGGCCAATCCGGCCATCGGTATCCACGTGTGATTTTGACTATATGTATAGCGTTTGCCCGGTTTGTATTTGAAATATTCGTACATTAACCGAGCTTGTTTGACGAGCTTGTTTCGAATGATTTCCCGCTCGGCAGCCGTATATTTATCGAATAAGAGGTCATAGGAAAATGCTACCGCGTATAAAAGATGCGCGGGTGGCAGATCGACATTCGGTTTATTGTATGTGTAGCCCCAAATCGGCATTTCGCATGAGGCAAGCGTCCATTTCTTTGCCGCACTAAGATATTTCTCGTCCTGCTCGATCGCGTAGGCAAAACTCGTCTGCGTAATCTGAAAAGCCAGGCTGTATTGCGAAATACTGCCTTCTTTGCGTTTGTCCAAACCGCTCTTGTACAAGTCTGGATCATTTGGATCGGGCGCGTCACGCCTCAGCGTCTGGATTTCATCCAATGTGTCCTGCCACAGTTCGCGCTTGCCGTTTTTTGCCTCCTGCCGGAACCGGGCTATATCGGATTTGGAAAAAAAGAGTCTCGGATGGACGCCCTCTAGTTCGGCTCGTATTTCCACCTGGCGTTTGAGAACCTCCTCGAACGGCACAATGGATTCCTGAGCGGTCACCGGAAGCACAAAAACAACTAACGCGATCAACAAAACCGTAATCGGCCGAACCAATGTAGCTGATTCGGTCAACGTATTTTGCATGTTAACGATAACAGACTGGGCCATGAATATTTCGCTCAACTTTTGCGAGAACATGTCTAGGCAACGGTTGATTCGCGGACGATCAGCTCACAATCAAGGACAATATCTTCGCGCTCTTTTGTGTCATCACCGACGATTCGTCGAACTAGCATCTGAGCAGCCAGTTGTCCTTGCAGGTGCATCGGCTGTCGGACAGTCGTGAGCGCCGGCGATGTATGAACGGCTAACGGGGTGTCGTCAAACCCGACGACGGCTATCTCTTTCGGAATAGACAGGCCTGCTTCTTTCACCGCCGTCATGGCGCCCAGGGCTGTAAAATCATTGCGGGCAAAGACCGCTGTTGGCGGGTTTGGCAGCGATAAAAGCCGTTTCATCCCTTCATAGCCGATCTTCTCGGTCGAATATCCCGGCACGTCCGACGCAGATTCCTTTCGCCCGGTGATGAGGCGTTCGTCAAATTCGATTTCGTGCTGTTCAAGCGCCAGCAAATACCCTTGAAGCCGTTTTAGACTCTTGCGGTTTTCGTAGGCCGCGCCGATGAAGGCGATCCGCTTATGGCCTAAATCTATTAGATGCTGCGTCGCCTCAAACCCTCCGGTGAGATTGTCGGCAGAGATAGAATCCACTGCGTCGTGATGAAAATCCCGACCAACAACGACCATTGGAACATTGCTGTCGGCGATAACTGAGAGCCGCTCGTCGCCTTCCCTATTGGATCGGGTCGCGACGATAATACCGTCCACATTGTGATCGACAAGAGACTCAAAAGCCGTAATGTCTTCGCTGGCACTTTGCTCGCTAATGCAAATAAACAGGTTGTACCCGCGGAAAGACAGGCTTTCACGAACCGCATTGGCCAATTCTGATGAATACGGGTTCGAGATATCACCAAGAACGAGACCGACGGTGTCCGTCCGCTGACGTTTAAGGTTTCGCGCGAGTCCGTTGCGACGGTAGCTCATTTCCTTTACCGCCGTCATTACCCTTTCGCGTGTTTCCTCGCTTACATAGCCGGTCCCGTTTACGACTCTCGAAACCGTCATCGGAGCGACGCCTGTCGTCGCGGCGATATCGCTAAGCGTAGCTTTTTTTCGCTTGACCATATTTGGACACGAAACGAACTGCGTAAACGGGAGATAAGTTAACGATAACTTAATATCACACACATGATTTCCAATGCAAGTCACAGTCCCGCTTTTCCCATAACCCGCAATGGAATTTCGCCGCAATCGGAAAAGCTTTAACAGTTTGTCACATTCTCCCATACTGCGAATGGCAGAATCGCGGGTTGCCGGTTTTGACACGGATTGCGTTAAAAGCTATGATTATTGTTTTGCTATCTATCGCAGATTCCAATTAACGCAAGCCCTATAAAAGGAGTTACGTAAACTATTGAGTAACGGAAATTTTCTATTCACATCAGAATCGGTCACCGAGGGCCATCCGGATAAGATGGCCGATCACGTATCTGACGCCATTTTGGATGCCATCCTAGCACAGGACCCCATGGCGCGGGTTGCGTGTGAAACGCTCGTCACCACCGGTTTAGCGGTTGTCGCGGGCGAGATCACAACGACAGCGATCGTAAATTATAAACAGATCATTCGTGAAACGATTAAGGAAATCGGTTACGACAATGCTGAATTTGGCTACGATTCGAATACATGCAGCGTCATTGACGCCATCGGGACGCAGTCGCCGGATATTTCGCAGGGCGTCGACACCGGCGGTGCCGGCGATCAGGGTCTGATGTTCGGATTTGCATGTAACGAAACACCCGAGCTGATGCCGATGCCGATCCAAATGGCGCACAATCTGACGCGAAAGCTGTCGGAGGTACGTCGTGACGGCACAATTCCCTATCTGCGGCCCGACGGTAAATCGCAGGTCTCGATCGAGTATCGCGATGGCCGCCCGTTTCGCGTCGAAGCCGTGGTTATTTCAACGCAAACCGATGAGACCGATATCGAGCAAATCCGTGCCGACATTCTCGAAAAAGTTATCAAACCCGTCATATCGGCGGAATTGCTTGACGAAAACACAAAATACCACATCAACCCGACCGGACGTTTTGTCGTCGGCGGGCCTATGGGCGATGCCGGAGTCACGGGTCGAAAGATTATCGTCGACACATACGGCGGATTTGCTCCGCACGGCGGCGGTGCTTTTTCGGGGAAGGATCCGACCAAGGTCGACCGCTCAGCGGCCTACATGGCCCGCTACATTGCGAAGAACGTTGTCGCCGCTGGCCTCGCCGATAAGTGTACTGTTCAGTTAGCTTACGCCATCGGAGTTGCGGAACCGGTTTCAGTTTACGTGGACACGCACGGCACCGGCACGATCGACGACGACAAATTGTCTGTGATCGTCCGCGAGAATTTCGCTCTGACGCCGAAGGGCATCATCGAAATGCTCGACCTCCGCCGTCCAATATATCGGCAAACTGCGCGTTTCGGTCATTTCGGGCGGCTGAATGGCGAATTTTCATGGGAAGTAACAGACAAAGCCGAGGCTCTGAGAACTGCGGCCGAAAAAGGAATCGGAACAAACGGGTAGAGCGTACGACAGGCTGTTAGCCTGTTGAACCCGCTGCCTCAATTTTCTATCAACGAAAGGAAAGTGAACATATTTTCAGGCACTGCAACCCTCGAATAAGAGAGGTTTAATACATATGGCAAAAGAAGGAATTTCAATGGAATACGACATCAAGGACATTAACCTTGCCCCACAAGGCAAGCAGCGGATCGAATGGGCTGACCGCGAAATGCCGGTTCTCCGGCTCATACGCGAGCGATTTGAGGCTGAAAAGCCGCTAGTCGGCGTCAAGCTCATTGCATGTGCACATATCACAACCGAGACGGCAAATCTGGCACGGACGCTACAAGCCGGCGGTGCGGAATCGCTCTTAATCGCTTCGAATCCGCTCTCGACACAAGATGATGTCGCGGCTTCCCTTGTCGCCGACTGGGGCATCCCGGTGATGGCCCATAAAGGTGAATCCACAGAGACTTACGTCCGCCACGTTAAGGCAGCACTTGAAACAAATCCGAACCTCATCATCGATGACGGATCCGACGTTGTTGCCACAATGATTAAGGAAAAGCCCGAGCTTATCCCCAATCTCATCGGCACGACCGAAGAGACGACAACCGGGATCGTCCGCCTCAAAGCAATGGTCGCGGCCGGCGTGCTCACCTTCCCTTCTATCGCTGTGAACGACGCTCAGACCAAACATTTCTTTGATAACCGTTACGGCACAGGCCAATCAACCCTCGACGGCATCATTCGCGCGACAAACATTTTGCTCGCGGGTAAGAATCTCGTTGTCGTCGGCTACGGCTGGTGCGGTAAAGGTGTTGCGATGCGTGCCCGCGGTATGGGCTCGAACGTCATCGTCTGTGAGATCGATCCGATCAAGGCGATCGAGGCTGTCATGGACGGCTTCCGCGTGATGCCGATGAAGGAAGCCTGCAAACTGGGCGATTTCTTTGTCACCGTCACCGGCAACCGCCACGTGGTCGATAAAGAACACTTCGAACAGATGAAGGACGGAGCAATCGTCTGCAACAGCGGCCACTTTGACCTGGAACTCAACCTCGACGCTCTTCGTGAAATGTCCGCTCCGGCCGTCAAACGCCGCCCATTCGTCGAAGAATATATCGGCACAAACGGCGGTAAGAGCGTAATCGTCCTCGGTGAAGGCCGGCTCATCAACCTCGCCGCCGCCGAAGGCCACCCGGCCAGCGTGATGGATATGTCCTTCGCCAACCAAGCACTGTCTGCCGAGTATCTCGTAAAACAAAAAGGCAAACTCGCCGCCGGCGTCCACGTTCTGCCGCCAGAGGTCGATCAGGAGATCGCTTCCCTCAAGCTCCACGCAATGGGAGTAAGAATGGACGTTCTCACCCCCGAAATGCTCGAATATATGACGAGTTGGGAAACGGGAACGTAGGCAGTTGACTGTCGGCAGTAGGCAGTCAGAACCGGAAGCTGTAGCGACTCGATTCATCTTTCTTACATACATAATGGCCCGGCGGTAACGCCGGGCCATTTTTTCGTTTTACTAATTTACAAAAGGTCTCGGGTTGGCCAATGACGCTAGATGACTAGCTGACAGGCGAGGGCGCCTGCGTTCCCGGCACGGTGTTTGACTTGCCGCATTTTTTGCCATATAAATAAGCGCACTTCAACACATTCAATCGGAGGAAATATGGGTCGGATGCTTGCTCTTGTTCTCGGGGTGGTCAGCTACGTGATTTTCTTTGTCACATTTCTTTATGCCATCGCGTTTGTCGGTAATCTGTTTGTACCCAAGTCAATAGACACTGGCCCGCCGGCCGCGACTCTTGTACGCGCCCTGATAATGAACATCATTTTGCTCAGCATCTTTGCGATACAGCACAGCGTGATGGCTCGACCGGTGTTTAAGCGCTGGTGGACAAGATTTGTACCCAAAGCCATCGAGCGGAGCACATACGTTTTGCTTTCGAGCCTGGCTCTCATCCTGCTTTTCTGGCAGTGGCGGCCAATGACCGGCGTTATTTGGGACGTTCAGAATGCCGCCGGTATGTACGCGTTGTGGGCTGTCTTCTTTTTAGGTTGGGGGATCGTGCTGCTCAGCACTACGCTTATCAATCATTTCGACCTTTTTGGGCTGCGTCAGGTCTATCTTTATTCAAAGAATCAGGAATATACCGATTTGGGTTTTAAGGAGATCCTTCTATACAAGATCGTGCGTCACCCAATAATGCTCGGCTTTATCATAGCGTTTTGGGCGACGCCGCGAATGACGGTCGGTCATCTACTTTTCGCCGCCGTTACGACTGTTTACATTCTTGTTGCCATCCAGCTTGAGGAGCAAGATAGCGTTCATGCTCACGGCCAGGATTACGAAGACTATCAAAAACGCGTTTCGATGATCGTCCCGATACCAAAAAAAGTGTAGCTTTGCCTGGTTCGAGCCTCGCTTGTTCTATAATCTTCCGTAAGGAGCATTTTGAATGTTTGTAACGGCTATCGAACGAGCGGGCGGCTTTACGCGGGCGATTCACACTATTACGCGGTTGTGGGGATCAAAAGATATTATCTCAGGTTCGGCGACCTTGTTTTTTGTCAACAACGAAGGCTGGGCTCTGACCTGCGCCCACGTGGCTCAACTATTCGTCGAAGGCACGGCGATAGCGGAAAGGTTTGCGGCTTTTAAGGCGGAGCGTGAGCAAATCCCCGAGGGAAAAAGAAATCGACACAGCTTAAATCTGCTTGAGAAGAAATTTGGTTACGCACCCGGGCAGGCTCTCGAACTGCACAGCCGTTTGGTCGGTTGTGTCGAAGGCGGTTTGAATCTTGACATTAAGATGCATCCGACGCTCGACATTGCCTTGCTAAAATTCGCGGGTTTTTCCAAGATACTTTGCGACAATTTCCCAATCTTTGCCCATGATGGCTCAGCGTTAAAACAGGGCAAGACGCTTTGCCGTCTCGGTTTTCCCTTCCCGGAGTTCAACAATTTTGCATATTACCCCGATATCGATCAGATAAGCTGGACCAACACGGGGAAGGAAGGCACACCCAGGTTCCCGATCGAAGGCATGTTGACCCGGCTGGTCGCGGATGACGAAGGCAAGATAATTGCTTTTGAGCTGAGTACGCCGGGAATTCGTGGGCAAAGCGGAGGCCCGGCGTTCGATGCGGAGGGACGCGTCTGGGGCATGCAGTCACTTACAAAACACCTCGACCTGGATTTTGATGTCGATGTCGAAGTTCAGAGAGGGCCGACTACACGGCGCGTTAAAGACAGCGCCTTTCTGCATGTCGGCGGCTGCATTCATATCGACGCATTAAAGACATTTATGCGCGACAACGGCGTCAAATTTGAGGAAGGGTGATCAACCTATAAAAATAAGCAGGACGCCGCTTGGGTCCCATACATGAAAGATCGGCGTGTCGCCGGCCATTTCCGGTTCGGAAACTCGCGCGTCACCGTAGTCGCCACTTGCGATAACTCGTTTGGCATGCTCGTACCACTCATGGACATCATCAACACCAAAACGCATCATGAAATTATTGGCCCAATCTTTAACGTAGTAATTTTGCAGGCGAAAGGCCGCGCCGCCTAAACGGCAATCCATCGTCCCTCCCCAACCTTCTGTCATTTCAAAACCCAGGGCGGAATAAAAGCGTTTCGATTGTTCGAAATCCTTTGCTGGTGTGTAGACAAGCAGATCGTTGATTGTTTTTGCCATTTCACTTACGTCAAAAGCGGGTCTATTTTACGTCCGGACTTTCGAAAGAAGATAAATCCCGAACAACGAAAAAATAACTAGCGGCGACCATACCGCGAGTTGCGGCCCGAGCAAGCCGTTGAGGCCCAGCTGTTCAAAAACGCTGCCCGTCCCGGTAAAGAGCAGCCAGAGGCCGACGGCATAGCCAACCGTTGCCGCTTTCCCTTTGCGGCTGAGGCTGAGCGAAAAAGGCGCGGTGAACAGCGCCATTACGAATGGCAGAAAGAATACGGTATATTTTTTCTCGTACGCGACCGTGAGATTTCGCTTCTCCAGTTCCGAATCGGCAGCCGCGATCTGGCGTTTGAGGTCAGGCGAATTGAGATGAGACGGCTTTGTTCGTAATTCGGCAAATGGGCTTAACGTCTCAGCGAGCTCCCCGCCGTTTATGCTCGAGGTCAGGAATTTCCCTTCCCGCAGGTCGTTTTTTTCGACCGTACCCTGAAAAACTATCCGGCCGGCCTCCCAAACGGCTTGATCGGCACGGTACACGGATTGCAGATTCATCCCGTTCGCCGCAAATTCGTAAACGCTGAGGTTACGCACGCAACCAGCGGGGCAGCCATCTCGCTTTTCGTTATCAGACGCAAGATTAAACGAATAAATACGTTTTTCATTAGCAATCCAATATTTCCCTGATGGATTGCTACTAATACCGTGATTTCGAATCAGCGCCCGCGTTTCGTCCTGAAGCTGATTTGTACGCGGCAACACACGCTCCTGAATCGCCCAATTAATGCCGCCGATCACAAGCATAAGTAAAAAACACGGCATCAAAAGTCGGTACACGCTCTGCCCTGCCGAGGTCCACGTCACGATCTCGTTTTGCCGCGATTTGATTACGTAAGTTGCCAATGTGCCGATCATGGCGGCCGACGGCGCTATCTGGAGATATATGAACGGCAGAAGATAAAAGAGATATTTGGAAAGAAGGAAAACGCCGCCATCGATCGCACCCGCGAATTTCCACAGATCGAAGGCAGTGAAAATCGCGAAGATCGCGGTCAGGAAACACAATGTGAGCAAAAAATTTTTGACCAGGTTGCGAATGATGTCAAAATCGCGCAGTCCGGTCGTCAAATCAACAAATACATTTCCGACTTGGATCTTGTTCGGATTGAACGTAAACCCGGCAAATGTTTTACGGACAAAGTCCGCTATGCCGCTCCAGAAATTAAACTTCTTCGAGAAACTGAACCAGAATATAGCTGCAATGCTGCCAGCAATGGGGATCAGGCCGCTTACAAAAACATTTGCCATCCCAATCCGCGTCACTTGTTCGCCGAGAAATGCGAGAAGATAAAAGCCGACGGCGACAAGCAACGCCACCAAAATCCCAAAACCGCGGCCGCCGCGATTAAACCGCAGGACGATAGCCGTTCCGAGCAATGCAAAAATCAATGGCGTTAGAGAAAGGACGAGACGCCGCTGCCAAAGAATCTGTGCCTCAACACGTTCCGGCCCCTCCTTTGTAGCGGCGTATTCCGAAAGCTGTTGAATTCCAAGTTCGGCAGGCACAAGCTCAGGCCTGCTCAGTTTATCGATCAATTCACCACGCTTCGTCCGTATCGCCAGCCGAACTTCGCCGATGTTTTCCGCAATGTATTTACCCGCGCCCGGCGTCATCGGCAGTGTCGAAACCGCGGCGTTTTCAAGAACTAACTCAGACGCCTCGCCCGTTGTGTCGATGCGGCCATTCTGTGACGTTATCAGACGCACACTTCGATTTTGTTGATCCTCGCTGTAAATAAAGATGTTTTTCCAGCGCCCCGTCTCAAAATCTCCGCCTTTAACATAGATCGTGTAGCCCGCTAGCTCGGAATTGAAAACCCCCGGCTCAATCGGCGATTCCAGTTTCCGAATCGCCGTTTCTAAAGCGACGTTTCGCACCAGAGACGCGGCGATCGGCACCCCGTACAAATTCACAAAAAAAGCAAAGATCGACATCAGGACGCCGAGCATCGCGACCGGCAGGGCGATCTGAAGCCCGCCGACGCCCGAAGCCCGGATTGCGACCAATTCGCTGTCGCCCTGCATTTTTGTCAGCCCGATCACCGTACCGACGAGCATCGCCATCGGACATGTAAAGGCGACGACATTTGGGATTAGCGCAATGGCGAGCTGCCAAACGAGGTTTGCGGGAACATTGATGCTAAAGAAGATATCCGAATACCGGCTGCCTTGTTGGACGAAAAGAATCACGCTCAAAAGCAGCCACGAAAATGCGAAATACGGGACTATCGTCGTGAGCAGGTATTTTGAGATGAGCAAACCGATTCTCTTCATGTTCCGTAACGTAATTGGACCCCGGGCGGCCCGCCCGGCGTTTATAACCCAGCGAGCTAACCGCGATCAATTGAGAGCGAAGTTTCGCCAACCGCACCCCTTCCGATCGACTGGGAAATCAATATCTTAAGGATGCCCGACAAGTTTTCCAGCTCGACCGCCTTCCCCGCCGCAAACACCGCGAATTCGCCCGGCGAGAGACGACGTGCCGACATTGCTAGAGCACGTGCATTCTTTACAAGTACACGATTCGACGCAGACCTTCGACACCCGGAACACATCAAATGAAAGTTCGTCCCAACGCTGGTTTCCTCCGCGTCGTCAAATCCTCTCCCACACTCGTCGCATTTGCTCCAGTCAGGCCAATAGCCCGCCAACCGAAGCAGCCATAGTTCAAAATAGACACCCGTGCTCAAAAGGTTTCCAGGATCATCTGCGGCCGTTTCAAGGCATGCTTTCACCATTCGGTAAAGCGTCTCGTTGGGATCATGCGGAGGCGAAAATGCGATCAGTATTTCGACTAGATATGAAAATTTTTGAAGAAAATCAGGATTCCCCGCGACGGTGAAATTTGATTTGATCAAATCGACCTTTTGAATCGCCACCAGCTCCGACGATTCTTTTTGAAAATAGGTCGCAAGAATCACCGAGAACGGCTCAAGTCCGCTGCCAAACTTGCTTTTTAGACGCTTTGCACCCTTGGCGACGCCGCGGACGACGCCATGTTCACGAGTCAGGAGCACCACGATCCTATCCGACTCGGCCAGATTGTAAGTCTTGAGAACCAGGCTTTCGGTCTCGATCAGCGGCATTGTGTTTCTTTGAAGTCTCGATTTTGTCCGACGATCGACGGCTGACACCTCTACCATGGAATAAAGTATAGAACCCAGGCAAGCACGAGGCTAACCAGCACAAACTGGGCAAAATTCTTTAGGCCGTATAAGATACGTTCTCGAAGTGTGCCGTTCGCGTATACCGCAAACGCGATAGAAACGAAAAAGCCAAATCCAACGAGGTAAAGAAAATGGATCATTTTTTTCTCCCGAGAGCGATATCGACCGCATCTATAGCCGCGAGATAATTCAGCAGACCCGCTACTTCGAGAAATCGGCCGCCGTATTCAAAAGTGGCCAGGGCCGCAACCTGCGGCGAGGGCGTTCCAGCCATGATAAAACTAACCAGGGCTCCTAAGCCGTTTCCAAATCTCGCGAAAACATTCAGCAAATAAAGCAGCTGACCATCTTTGAACTCAAAGCCGGGATAATGGGCGCCGCCGCTGACGATGGCGATGATAAACATTATCCAAATCACCGCCGCAATGATCGCGCCCCGCGTAAACTTCTTTTGAATAAAGTGCCCGGCACCCGGGAAAAGCCACGATAGTATTCCAATTATTACAGGATTATCCATTAAATATTTCTCAAGCCTTGAGTCTTTTGAAAATCAAGCCCATTGACTAATCTATCCATCCTCAATCAACGAATATTATACGTAAAATCTCGGAAACAGTTACGAATTGGCCGCTTTCGGGCCACACCTTTCGACAAACATCTCGAATATCTCCCGCGACAACGCATCGCTTCGAAAAGTTAGTTCCGGATGCCATTGAATGCCGAGCGCAAACCTTCCCTTTCTCGTTTCCTGAATACATTCGATAACACCGTCCTTTGCCCAGGCGACCGCCTTTAGATTCTTCCCCACCTTTGCCACCGCCTGATGGTGTGACGAATTGACGCGAACCTTGTCTTTCGCGGATTTAACCGATGACAGCTCGGATAGAATACTTTTTTCTATTCTGATAGAGTGCGATGTCCGAGTTGCCGGCAAACCCTGCTCATGTTTAATGCTGCCTCTGCATTGCGATTCTATATCCTGAAATAGCGTCCCACCGCGAACCACGTTCAAGGCCTGCATTCCAAAGCATATTGCGAGCAACGGCAGATTGAGCCGTTCGATTTCAGCGAGGACCAGGCGATCCGTCTGGTCTTTTTCCGGGATTACGATTCCGAGTCTTGGATGCGGTTCCTCACCGTAATATTGCGGGTCAACATCTGTGTTGCTGCCGGGCAAGAGAAATCCGTCCAAATCAGCCATCGCCTCGGCTATATATTCCGGCTTTGGAATCAGCCCAAGATGCACAGGAATACCGCCGCAGGCCTCGATGACCTCGCTGTAATCGCGTCCGAGATAAAAACGGTGCGTTGCCATCTCGAGACGCATTGTAATGCCGATTCGCGGACGTTTTCCCATAAACCCTTTAATGTTCAGATATATCGACCATTTATGTCAATTTGAGCATTTGAAATTAAACCCTTATCATTGGTTTTTATGCCGCGAAGACACAATAGGGAGAAAATCCGGTCTACAACCGTCTTGATGGTCAAACGCGATGGCCAAATCGCGATGGCCGGCGACGGTCAGGTGACGCTCGGGGAAACGGTCATCAAGGGAAATGCCCGTAAAGTACGCCGCATATCGAACGGTCAGATATTGGCCGGTTTTGCGGGTTCCACGGCTGACGCATTCTCACTTTTAACCCGCTTTGAGACAAAACTAGAGCAGTTTCAAGGACAACTCGAACGGGCCGCGATCGAGCTAAGCAAAGACTGGCGCACTGACAAATACCTGAGAAATCTCGAAGCTTTGCTGATCGTCGCCGACAAAACGGATGCTTTTCTAATCTCCGGTAAAGGCGATGTTATCTCGTCGGACGACGGTTTATTGTCGGTCGGTTCCGGCAGTATGTTTGCTCTCGCCGCCGCTCGGGCATTGATGAAACACACTGATCTAACGGCAAAGGAAATTGCCAAGGAAGCGCTGCGCATCGCGGGCGAAATATGTATTTATACCAATTCCGACATCATCGTCGAGGAGATCTGAGTATTTGGCGCTGTGTTTTGAAGAACCCATGAAGAAACCTCGAAAGCTGAAAACAATTACAGGTCAGGAAGGGCGGCTCTGCCCCCGCTCCTATTCCAGGGGAGTAAGAGCGGGTGCAGAGCAACCCTTCCTGACTGCAAGCTGGGGTGACGGGTTTTTGGAAAATTAACTTGAGCCGGTTTTAAGCTAACAATTTTCAATGGCGATTTACTTAGGCGGCGAGACAGCTGCCGAAAAACCAAATCTCGATGAGTTAACACCGCGTCAGATCGTCGCGGAGTTGGATAAATACGTCGTCGGCCAGAATGCCGCTAAGAAGGCCGTTGCCGTCGCTCTCAGAAACCGAATCAGAAGGCAAAAGCTGCCTCCCGAGATCGCCGAGGATGTTCTGCCAAAGAACATTTTGATGATCGGCACGACGGGCGTAGGAAAAACAGAGATTGCTCGTCGCTTGGCGCGTCTCGCAAATTCTCCTTTTATAAAAATCGAAGCCTCGAAATTCACCGAAGTTGGATATGTCGGCCGCGATGTGGAAAGCATGGTCCGCGAATTGGCGGATGTGGCCGTCGATATGGCAAAACAGGCCGGTTTTGAAGAGGTTCTGCCGCGCGCCGAGCAGAATGTTGAGGAACGCCTTCTCGATATTCTTCTGCCGCCGTCTAACGTCATATATCAAGGACAGGATGCCCAAAGTGAGAATCCGGACAGTGTTGAACAGCCGCATTCCCGTACGCGTCAGAAGCTCCGCGAACAACTCCGTCGGGGCGATTTGGACAGCCGTTTGATAGATATCGAGACCCAAGACCGCTCAAACGCGACCATAGATTTTATTGGCGGCCAGGGGATGGAAGAAATGGGCGTCAATCTGCGGGACATGATGGGAAATATGTTCCCGACAAAGACCGTCAACCGCAAATTGACTATCGCCGAGGCCCGCGCGTACATGACCCGCGACGAGCAGGAAAGCCTGGTCGATATGGAGCAAATCACGCGTCAGGCGCTGGAAAAGGCGCAGACCTCCGGCATCATATTCCTCGATGAATTAGACAAAGTAGCGGGGCGCGAAACCGGCGGAAACCCGGACGTTTCCCGCGAAGGCGTCCAGCGCGATCTGCTCCCGATCGTCGAAGGCACAAATGTAAATACCAAACACGGAATGCTCTCGACCGATCACATCCTGTTTATCGCCGCCGGTGCGTTCCACGTTTCAAAGCCGTCGGACCTTATTCCGGAGCTTCAGGGCCGTTTCCCGATCCGCGTAGAACTGGAATCGTTGACAATAGAAGACCTAAAGCGAATCCTCGTCCAGCCAAAGAATTCGTTGATCAAACAATATCAAGCCCTGCTCGGCACCGAAGGAATTAATCTCACCTTCACCGAAGACGCCATCGACCGCCTGGCCGAAATGACCGAGGAAATCAACAAAACCACCGAGAATATAGGAGCCAGACGCCTGCACACGTTAGTTGAGAAACTCCTTGAAGAAATCAGCTTCCTCGGCGGAGAAATCGAAGAAAAGAACCAGCAAATCGACGCCGCCTATGTAGATGAACGCCTGGCCGGACTGATTGAGGACCAAAATTTGAGGCAGTATATCTTATAAGGAAGTTAAAAATGCTTGATGAAACCAATCAAGTAAAAGAAAGTTCATCCACTTTGTGACCTTTGTGTCTTACCTTTGTGTTCTTTGTGTTTAACGCCTTATTTTTTAACACAAAGAACACAAAGGAAAGACACAAAGAACACGGAGTTTTGGCCAACAGCAAAGAATAATGCTGAGTGAGATGGATGGGCGGCAGTGCCCCAGCTTCCTCCACCGCCAACCATGACTAAAAAGATTTTAATCCTCCTGCCCCTGTTAATTCTTGCCATTTCCGGCTGCGGAAAAAGAGGTGCGCCTGTTCCGCCGCGGGAACGAGTTCTGCAACGAGTAGAAATCGCCGGCTACCAACGCGGCAATCAGGTCATTCTTTCCTGGAAGATGCCCGCGCGGAATGCCGCGAAAGGCAGCGTGCTAAATATCAGCCGGGCCGATGTTTACCGGTTGGCGGAGCCTGCAAACACGCCGCTCCAGCTTTCCGAGGAGGAATTTGCAAACCGCAGCACGCTGATCGCCGCTTTGAAAATAACGGATGCGGATTTCGGATTAAAAACTCTCAACCACCGCGACACACTCGAATTCGCCGGCCAGGCGGCGCGTTTGAGGTACGCGATTCGTTTTGTAAACGATTCCGGCCAAAAAGCGGGTTTCTCAAACGCTCTGTTGATCGAGCCAACCGCCAAAGTCGCCGCCGCACCCGCTTCCCTTTCCGCCGAGCCCTCTCAGGAAGCCGTAAGGCTAATCTGGCAGCCCTCGATCGCCAATGTCGATGGCACAAAGCCCGTGAGCATTCTCGGCTACAATATCTACCGTTCAAATTCCGCGACCGAGCCCGCGAAACTCCTAAACCAAACGCCAATCACAGTCACGCAGTATAACGACGAATTCTTCGAATTTGGCAAAAACTATTTCTATTTCGTCCGCGCCGTTTCCATCGGCACCCAGGCCGAACCAGTCGAAAGCGGTGAATCCAACATCCTAAAATTCGCGCCCGTCGATACTTTCCCTCCAAGCCCACCGTCCGCGATCACGGTAGCCGCCGCACCCGGCACGATCTCGATTTTCTTCGCCGTAAACCCCGAAAAAGACATCGCCGGCTACAAAATCTACCGCACAACAGACCCGCTTACACCTAAACCAGCTTGGCAGCTATTGACCACTGAGTTATTGAAAACAAACACCTTCCAGGACCGCACTGTCGAATCAGGCAAAACCTATCACTACTACCTAACCGCCACCGACAATTTCCGCAACATCAGCCAAATCTCCGAAGTTGTGTCGGAGACCGTGCCTTAAAACAGCGACCTAAACAAACAACTCGGCCCAAAACAATTCAAGCCACCAAAAATAACAGGTCAGGAAGGGCGGCTCTGCCCCGCTCTTACTTCCCCACCCAATCACCCAAGAGCGGGTGCAGAACAACCCTTCCTGACCACAAGCTGCTTAAACTTGATTTGCCTTAGTCAGGTTGGAAAATAAAACCAGTCGATCAGATAATTCAAACCTCCAAAGTCCCTCGTGAATCTCCTTAGCCGCCCATTGCTCTCTTTTTCGCACTTCTCAATCTCTCAGAGGCCTTTATCTCCATTACCGGCTTTTGAGCGTTCAAAAAGAAGTTATGAGTTTCCATATTTCTTTTATTGTTCTCAATAAGTGATTTATCAATCTCCATAACTCATTCATGAACGCTCATGCGGGACTTATGAATTTCCATACTTGATTTATTAATCTCCATAAAAAGGTTTTGAATCTCTATATTGCATTTATTTATTTCTATAGCGGACTTTTCCAACTCAATACTTCCCTCAGAACGATCAAAACCAGCCAGATCGCTCCCTTTACCTGAATCCGACAGCCGTTTCCCCGCCGCGAGGGTTTGTGATAATGTTCTTGTAAATTTTTGATCGTTTTCCGCTAAAAGCCCTCTACTACGGCGACGCCCGACATGCCAAAACAAACGAAAGTCGAAAAAGAAGAACCGCTTGAGAAAAAGCTTTGGAAAGCTGCGGACAAGCTGCGCAAGAATATGGACGCGGCGGAGTATAAGCATATTGTGCTCGGGCTTATTTTTCTCAAATACATCTCGGACGCGTTTGAAGAGCTTTACGAAAAGCTTTCGTCGCCCGAAATGCAGGCCGAGGGTGCCGATCCTGAGGATAAGACCGAGTATTCGGCGGAAAAGATTTTCTATGTTCCGCCTGTCGCACGATGGAAATGGATTCAGGGCCGAGCGAAGTTGCCGACAATCGGCAAAGATGTTGATGATGCGATGGAAGCGATTGAGAAAGACAATCCTCCGCTCAAGAGCATCCTTCCTAAAGTTTTTGCGCAAGAAAAGCTCGACAAGGCCAGTCTAGGCGGATTGATTGACCTTATCAGCGGAATCGACATTGGCACAAAAGAAGCAAAATCAAGGGATATCTTAGGCCATGTGTATGAATATTTTCTCGGACAGTTTGCGTTAGGTGAAGGCAAAGGCGCAGGACAGTTTTATACACCGGGCAGTGTTGTTCGGCTGCTTGTCGAAATGCTCGAGCCTTACGAAGGCCGTGTTTTCGATCCGTGCTGCGGCAGCGGCGGGATGTTTGTTCAGTCCGAGAAGTTTATCGAATCTCATCAGGACAGATACAAGAATGGCAACGGGCTAAAGATAGATCCGAAGGACCGTATTTCGCTTTACGGGCAGGAGAGCAATCAGACGACGTGGCGGCTGGCAAAGATGAATCTTGCGATTCGCGGCATCGACAGCTCAAACGTCAAATGGAATAACGAAGGCTCGTTTCTCAATGACGCTCACAAAGATCTTAAAGCTGATTTCGTCATTGCCAATCCGCCGTTTAACGACAGCGACTGGAGCGGCGAGCTTTTGCGTGACGATGCACGTTGGAAAGTTACCGGCAAAAACCTGCCGCCGCCGGTAAATGGTGCCAATTACGCGTGGATACAACATTTCCTTTTCCATCTCGCCCCAAACGGCCTGGCCGGATTTGTCCTTGCCAAAGGCTCGCTTACATCCAAAACAAATAACGAAGGCGAGATCAGAAAAGCTCTTATCGAAAACGACCTGGTCGATTGCATCGTCAATCTTCCGACCAAATTGTTTCTAAACACACAGATCCCCGCGTGTCTATGGTTTCTCAGACGCAATAAGCAGCACCGCAAAGGACAGATACTGTTTATCGATGCCCGCAATCACGGCTTTCTCGTAAGTCGAAAGAACCGTGATCTTACCAAAGAAGATACAAAGCTGATCGCTGATACATATCACAACTGCGAACCGGTGAAGCCGCATACGAAGACGTTCCCGCATTCTGCAAAAGCGAATCAATCGCCGAGGTTGAAAGATTAGGATTCGTCCTAACTCCGGGCAGATACGTCGGCCTTGCCGATGACGAAGACGATTTCAACTTTGCCGAACGCTTTGCTTCTCTAAAGGCTGAACTCGAAAGCCAGATGGCCGAGGAAGAAGAATTGAATAATCGGATAAAACGAAATCTTGCAGGCATTAATATCGAACAATCTGTAATCCGGGTGGGTGAAGTATGAACGATAAAATATCAAAACAGACTCTGACCGTGTTTGAGAAGTTAAAACAGACCGACGAGAGCGGCAACGAATATTGGAAGGCCCGCGATTTGGGTAAAGTGTTGGAGTATGCCGAATATCGCAACTTTAGGCCGGTTATAGAAAAAGCGAAAGAAGCCTGCGTAAACAGCGGCCAGCGCATCGAAAACCATTTCGTGGACTTGCACGATATGGTCAGGATCGGTTCGGGTGCTGAGCGCGAAATCGAAAATGTAAAGCTCTCTCGCTACGCCTGTTATCTGATCGTACAAAACGCCGATCCGTCAAAGGAAGTTGTGGCTGTCGGGCAAACTTACTTTGCCGTGCAAACCCGTCTGCAGGAAATATCGCAGATGGATGAATACAACCGCCTTGCTACCGAAGACGAAAAACGGCTGTTCCTGCGAAGCGAAATGGCGAGGCACAATACTCAGCTTGCCTCTGCCGCCAAAGATGCCGGGGTTATTGAACCGGTTGACTATGCGGTCTTCCAGAATCACGGGTATAAGGGTTTATATGGCGGGCTTGACGCAAAAGGCATTCATGGGCGAAAGGGCCTAAAAAAGATGGCCGAGGAAGAGGATTTGAATAATCGAATCAAGGCGAATCTTTCCAATATCGTTTTGGATTCTTCCGTCCCTGAAGGGGACAAAGATAATAGCCTAGGGTGAAGCGAGCCAAAGCGAGCGGAACCCTAGGATAGATTGATAATTGGTGACACGTCCCTGAAGGGGACGAACAATCACGCGGCGGTTTGTTGCTCTCCTTCAGAGAGCGGAAACTATTCGCACCGTAACCCAGGGTTCCGCAAAATACGCTCCACCCTGGGCTATTATATTCGTCAACTTCGGCGACAAGATGGAAGAAATGAAAGAAGATTTGAACAATCGAACCAAGGTAAATCTATCCAATATCATTCTCTCACCCTCTGGGAGAGACGGAGAGGTTGACTTTGACATGGAGGTCGCGGCGAATGGTTGAGATTGCTTTGATTCTGTGCCGCTGAGCGGCAAATGAATTTAGCCGTGGGTTTAAACCCACGGAAAAGGTCGATCAAATTTCCCTGTCGCGTCAGCGACAATTGAATGTTGGCGAACGTTTGATTCAGTCGTCGCTAACGCGACGAGATTCTGTTTTGCAAAACGCGTCCGTGGGTTCAAACCCACGGCTAAATTCAAACACCGCTAACGCGGCTTCAGAAGTCGCTGAAGGCGACAAAGATAATAGCCTGGGGTGAAGCGAGCCATAGCGAGCGAAACCCCAGGAAAAGTTAATTAAAAGATTCCGTCCCTGAAGGGGACAAACAAACAAGCGAATGAGTGAGTGGAAGGAATACAAACTGCGAGATGTCGTCGATAAGTTTATAGATTATCGCGGTAAAACTCCGACTAAAACATCATTCGGCGTTCCGCTCGTTACCGCGAAGATCGTTAAGGGCGGAAGAATCATTGAACCTACGGAATTCATCGCGGCGAAGGATTACGATTCTTGGATGACACGCGGTTTGCCGGAAATTGACGATGTTGTTTTAACAACTGAGGCTCCGCTTGGCGAAGTTGCTCTGCTGAAGAATCGAAACGTCGCGCTAGCCCAAAGAATTATAACCCTTCGCGGAAAATACGATCTTTGTCACAATCCGTTCTTAAAATACTATCTACAGAGCAATATCGGGCAACAACTTCTACAAGCGAGATCGCAAGGGAGCACTGTTGAAGGAATTAAGGCTGCCGAATTAAAGGAACTTGAAATTTCTATTCCGTCGCTTCCCGAACAAAAAGCCATCGCGGAAGTTCTTAGCAGTTTGGACGATAAGATCGATCTGCTCCACCGCCAAAACAAAACCCGCGAATCCCTAGCCCAAACCCTCTTCCGCCAATGGTTATCGAAGAAGTCGATACGAGTTGGGAGTCCGTAAAGGTTCGAGATGTTTGTTCACTCATAACGAAAGGAACAACGCCAACCTCGGTTGGTCACGGTTTCACCGAATACGGTATCAACTTTTTGAAAGCGGAGTCATTTACGGACTATGGCGATCTAATCGAAAGTAAGTTTTCGTTTATTGATGAAGCTACTCATCAAAAACTAAAGCGGTCACAAATCCAAGCGAACGATTTGATCATTACAATTGCCGGAACAATCGGACGTCTTGCAATAATCCGGCAACGCTTTCTTCCTGCGAACACCAACCAAGCTGTTGCAATATTGAGAGTCGCCAAAGATACTGTCAGCCCTGCTTTCCTATATTGTTTGTTTAACTCATCCGATATTCGGAATGACTTCGAAGGTCGCGTCGTGCACGCGGTGCAGCCAAATTTAAGCTTGGGAGAAATCGGCGATATTTCCTTCAATCTTCCCCCAAAAGAAAAGCTGGAAGCTGGAAAAAAGGAGTTGGAGTTGTTGTTCGAAAAGAAAGAGCGAAACAACATTCAAATCCGTAGACTGACCCAGTTACGAGATTCACTATTGCCAAAACTAATGAGCGGCGAGATCACGGTAATGTAGGAACGATGAAACGGATTTTGGAACTCTCAGCGAATGAAGCTCGTGACTTTCTGTTAAAAGGGAAAAGTTACGCCGGTTTTGATTTGCCTAACTATATCAATTTCGAAGACTTGATTACCCAAGTCGCCGCACAAATTGGGAATCAGAATCTCACCGCGATTTCTCACAGCGATCCGGTAACCAATCGCAGATTGAAACCCGCTGATTATGAAGAAGTCAACTATAAGCTCTTAAACAACAAGGACGGCAAATACGCTTGGCGACCATTTTCCCTTATCCATCCCGCACTTTATGTTCTTTTGGTTAAAGTGATTACGGACGCGACCAATTGGGTAGCACTTCAGGCGAGATTTGCGGAGTTTCAGGCGAATGAAAAAATCGTTTGTCTAAGTCTTCCCGTTGTCTCCGAAACAGAACAATCGGACGTAGCTGAACAAGTTAGTGCGTGGTGGCATGAAGTCGAGCAAGGATCGATAGCGCTTGGATTAGAATATGAATATGTTGCCCACTCAGACATTTCTGATTGTTACGGTTCGATCTATACCCATTCGATAGCCTGGGCTGTACACAGCAAGGCAAATGCAAAACAAGAAAGACGTAACCAGAATTTGCTTGGGAATAAGATAGACAGTTTGATTCAAGCGATGTCCAACGGACAGACCAACGGAATTCCACAAGGCAGTACGTTGATGGACTTTACCGCAGAAATAGTCCTTGGCTACGCCGATTTAATGCTATCGGAAAAACTCGGGGAAATAGCTATCGACGAATACAAGATTCTCCGGTATCGCGATGACTATCGAATATTTGTTAATAGCCCGCAGGACGCCGAGGCAATTCTCAAGGCATTGACCGAAATCTTGATTGATCTTGGACTTCGACTGAACACACAAAAGACTCTTGTTTCCGACAATATCGTGCGGGATTCGGTAAAGCCTGAAAAGCGCTACTGGACTACAAATGGGCGGATGGCCAAGAACATTCGTGAACACCTTCAGATTCTTCACGACTTTGCCGAAAAGTTTCCGAACAATGGAACTCTTAAGAAGCTTTTAACGGAGTACTATGATCGCATTAAGAATCTTGTTGGTTCGCCAGAAAATGTCTTCGCGATGGCGAACATCGTAATTGATATTGCAATAAAGAGTCCGTTGACCTTTCCGATATGTTCGGCAATTCTAAGCAAACTTATCTCGCTTCTTGAGTCAAATGAAGAAAAAATTAGAGTCATAACTAGTATTCAAAGGAAATTCGACAAAATACCTAACACTGGCTTGTTGCAGCTATGGCTTCAACGAATTACGTTGAAAGCTCAGGTCGAAGCTGAATACACCGAACGGCTTTGTCAAAAGGTCACAGACGCGACTGTCACCATTTGGGAATCGGAATGGCTAGATCCAGCGATTCGTGCCGTTATTGAGGCCGCACCTTTTTTCAATCAACAAATCTTTGACGAACTCGGAGTTGTAATCAGCGCGGATGAAGTTTCGCTCTTTGTCGCAAGCTCATTTTCTAGTAGTTAGGATTGAGGATGAAACCAATCACCGAAAACCATATCGAACAGTACGCCATAGAGGAATTGCAGGCTCTTGGGTATGGTTACGTTTATGGGCCGGAGATCGAGCGGGTTTTGTTATAATCTTGTGTTGAGGAGATAGAAAGATGACGCAGACGATTGAGGCGATTTATGAAAACGGCGTTTTCCGTCCGCTGGCGGCAGTCGATTTGCCGGAGAACAGCGTGATCGAACTTGACCTGCATTTGCGGGACGATGAAAGTGTGGGCGGGAAGCATCAGCAAGAGATTTTATCGCCCGCAGACCGGGTCAGAATCTTTCTCGAATGGGCCAACGCACCCCGCAGCGTTCCCGACTTGCCTGATGAAGCTCTGCGGCGTGAAAACATCTACGAGGATCGGGTTTAATGAGCTGGCTTCTTGATACAAGCGTACTGATAGGCTCGGTTCAGACTGGCGCTCCTCGTCAATCTTACGCGATGACGGCCGTCGCGACATTACTTGGCGGCAACGATGCGTTGTGTATTGTTCCGCAGAATATTATTGAATTTTGGGCTGTCGCTACGCGCCCACGAGATGCTAACGGGCTTGGTTTGTCGATTACGGAAACACAAAATGAAATCAACAAGATAAAACTACAGTTCATTTTAAAGAATGAAGACCCGACAATATTTGTTAACTGGGAAAAGCTGGTCGGCGATTACAGCGTCATCGGCAAAACCACTCACGACGCCCGATTAGTCGCCGCGATGCAGACTCACGGAATCGATAATGTTCTGACCTTTAATGTGGCGGACTTTAAACGATATTCCGGCCTCATAAGCGTATCGACCCCGCACGACTTTGCCGACAATTGAAGCCCGTAACCGAAAACCATATCGAACAGTACGCCATAGAGGAATTGCAGGCTCTTGGGTACGGTTACGTTTATGGCCGGAGATCGAGCGGGATTTAACGCCAGCGGCGTGGCATCTTTGTAGAATGAAAACGATTTCATAGGATCGAGCGACGGCGTCGCGGCATTTTGTTTTCCCGCTGCGGATGTCGCCGCTAACGCGCCTTAAGGTATTTCTATTTGCCGTCTCGTTCTACAAAGATGGTGCGGCTAATGCCGCTCAAGAAATTTACATGGAATGAAGCCAATCACCGAAAACCATATCGAACAGTACGCCATAGAGGAATTGCAGGCTCTTGGTTACGGTTACGTTTATGGGCCGGAGACCCGCGCGAATGAAACGCCAGCGGCGTGGCATCTTTGTAGAATACGGGAAGCCAAATTGTGATCGAGCGACGGCGTCGCGGCATGTTCGGGGCCGTAATTCAATGCCGCCGCTAACGCGGCTATACAAAAATTTCGTGATGCTCTTTTTACAAAGATTTGACGGCTACGCCGCCGCTTTTTAATCAAGAAACGCTGACGATATGCTATGGCAAACACATATACCCAGATGTATGTTCAAGTCGTTTTCGCGGTGCAATTTCGCGAAAATCTGATTGCGGAGGAGAATCGAGTCCAACTTGAAAAATACATCTGCGGCATAATTACAAACAAGAAATGCAAGGTATTGGCAATTTACTGCAATCCTGACCATATACATATCCTGATTGCCCTTCATCCGACGGTAGCGGTTTCCGATCTTGTTCGTGACATCAAGGCAAACTCGTCGAGGTTTATAAATGAAAAGGGCTGGCTTCGAGGCCGGTTTAATTGGCAGGATGGATTTGGCGCGTTTACATACGCCAAGTCGCAAATCGATGAAGTTGTAAAATATATTCTTCGGCAGCCGGTTCATCATCAGAGGCAGAGCTTCAAAGATGAATTTTATTCGACATTGAACAAGTTTGAAGTCGAATACGACGATAAGTATTTATTTGAATGGTATTGAACGCCGTCGGCGTGACATCTTTGTAGAAGTATAGAATTTTGTTTAAGGATTGAGCGACGGCGTCGCGGCATCCGCTTCCCCCAACGCGGTTCTGGGTAACATTTGCGAACGTGTTTCTACAATGATGCCGCGGCTAACGCCGCTTAGGGATTTATTTGCCGTCTAGTTCTACAAAGATGTTGCGGCTAATGCCGCTCAGGAAATTTACCTGCATGAAACCAATCACCGAAAACCATATCGAACAGTACGCCATAAGCGAACTTCAGGAGCTTGGTTATCAGTATGTGTTCGCACCCTCCCTAAATCCCTCCCAGTGGGAGGGACGTTCTGAGCGGGAAAGCTATGAGCAGATTGTTTTGATCGGTAGGTTACGGGATGCGGTGGCGAGGATCAATCCTGATATTCCCGACGAGGCGAGGGAACAGGCGATCCAAAAGGTTTTGCGGATATTCGCGGCCCGCAGGTTTTTGGGAATTATGTAGATAAATACGATATTCGCGATGCCGTCGAAGACGGAGCGACCGTAAAGATAATCTACGAGAGTCGTCTGGCAAAGGTAACGCTGACGGAAGAAGGAACGCAGCTTCTAAAGCAATTCGACGAGGAATTGCAGGAAGACGAAGAAGTCACCGACCGTCAGAAAGCCAAATCAAAATGGACGCGGATCGAGGCAATCGTAGGAAACGAAAGCCGCGTAAAGAATCTTGCCTCCGATATCGTTTCGCATTTCGAAGCAAGGCGAACGGGCAGCGTCGGAAAAGCAATGATCGTCGCCATGAGCCGACGGATTGCGGTTGATCTTTATGAACAGATAACCGCTCTTCGCCCCGATTGGCACGACAGCGATAAATCGAAAGGAGAGATAAAAGTAGTAATGACCGCGTCAAGTTCCGACGGACCGGCGACGAAAACGCCGGGCGGGTTTACCATCACACCGGCCACTCCCGGAGCCGCAGAAGCGGGCCATATCCGCGGCGTATTTATCAAAAAGAACGAGGAATATGGCAATTACTCGGCTGATTATCCGGTGACGGTTTCGTAGGAGAGTTGTCATTGGTCGGTGGTCAGTTGTCAGTAGTGAAAATATAAATCTATTTGCCCTCGAGTAACGCGAATAATCATTCGCCCTATTCGCGGGCAAATTCTTTTGGTTCGCCTTGAGCGCTTACAGCCTTGAGTCTAGAATGAACCAATCAACTCAATAGAATTTGCAGGTCAGGAAGGGTTGCTCTGCACCCGCTCCTGGATTCTATAGTTCAGAAGAGCGGGGGCAGAGCCGCCCTTCCCGACTTGTAAATGTGATTCACTTGGATTGTTTTTGTTTAGTATTTGCTTATTAAGTTTATGAAGATTGAAATTGGAAAGGACTTTGCTCCATCAAAGATTGTTTGTGTCGGGCGGAATTATTCCGATCATGCGGCGGAGCTTGGGAATGAGGTTCCGGTGGAGCCGCTTTTGTTTTTGAAAGCTCCATCGGCGGTTGTCTTCGACGGGGACGAAATTGTCCTTCCGACGCAGTCAGTTCAAGTAGAACATGAAGGTGAGCTTGCGGTTGTTATCTCGAAGACTTGTAAGGATTTCTCTGATGATGTTAATCCTTTTGATTATGTTTTAGGGTATGCCTGTTTAAACGACGTCACGGCGCGGGATTTGCAGCGTCGGGATGGGCAGTTTGCACGCGCTAAATCATTTGATACTTTCTGCCCGATCGGGCCTTTTATCGAGACGGAATTGGACATTTCTGATATTCGTGTTATTGTTCGCGTGAATGGAATCGTAAAGCAAGACGGGCGGACTTCGCAGATGGTATTTCCGCCTCATTTTCTGTTACGATATATTTCAAACATGATGACATTAAATGCGGGCGACGTAATCGCGACGGGGACGCCGTCGGGCGTGTCGCGAATGACGACCGGAGATGTTTGCGAGGTCGAGATCGAGGGGATTGGAACTCTGAAAAACCCCGTCATTTGAGCGGGAAGAATTAAGAGCGGGGGCAAGCCTGCCTTCCTGACCTGCAATTGCTTTTATCTTGTATTTTCACTAAAAAGGCCTGATAACGGAGGGAAAAATCTATGAAATTTTTTATTGATACTGCGAATTTGGATGAGATCAGAGAGGCGAATGAGCTTGGCATGATCGATGGCGTGACAACTAACCCGACGCTCGTGGCGAAGGAAGGCGATATCGACTTTAAGGAGCGGATTGCGGAAATCTGCAGCATTGTTAAGGGTGACGTTTCCGCCGAAGTTACGGCGCTCGACACCGAGGGAATGCTTCGCGAAGGCCGCGAATTGGCTAAAATTGCTCCGAATGTCGTGGTTAAATGCCCGCTGACACTTGACGGCTTAAAAGCCACCCGGAAATTCCGTGAGGAAGGCACGAAGGTAAACGTGACACTGTGTTTCTCCGCCGCACAGGCGCTTTTAGCGGCAAAAGCGGGGGCATCGTATATTTCGCCTTTCATCGGACGCCTAGACGATACCGCGCAGGATGGAATGCACTTGATCCGCGACATTGTTCAGATATACGGCAATTACGGTTACGAAACCGAGGTCCTTGCGGCCTCTATCCGCCATCCGGTTCATATAGTTGACTGCGCCCTGGCCGGGGCCGATGTTGCAACCATTCCATTTAAAGTAATACTTCAGCTTGTGAAACATCCGCTTACCGATAGAGGGTTGGAAGGATTTTTGAACGACTGGAAGAAAAGCGGAAGGTCGTGAGTCGTCCGTTGAACCCGGCAGTTTAATTATCGTGATTGAATGAAACTCTGTGCGCTCCGTGTCTTCACTTTGTGTTCTCTGTGTCAAAATCCGAAGAATTAACACAAAGTACACAAAGTGAAGACACAAAGGGTGCGGAGAGTGGGGCGATCGTTATCCGACGTTATCCCTCGTCCAAAAGGGTTTTTAGTTGGCCGTGGAGTCCAGCCGCATCCGGATCGCGCTGGATGGCAAACTCGTATTTCGCCCTGAAATACTCATCCGGGTCTTCCATTTCCACCAATTCCCTTACTTTAACCAGATTTGCGTCCACCATCTCCAAGCTAAGGCCATCTTTTGCAGCAAACATTTCGTCGATCTCTACGATCAGCATCGAAAACTTTCGCAGCCAGGCGAAATCTTCGTCTTCGAGCAGGAGGTTTAGGAATTCGGTCGCGTTAAGCGGGCCGTGAATCCCCTCGTACATTTCCCGCTCGAGATCGAGCATGGACTTATGCAGTTTTAGCAGAATATTGCGTACATTCTTAAGTTTTTCGGCGCTTTCCATAAATTAATCTTAGCCTGCTTTTCAATTATGCCACACCGTGCTAACTTTTGAATATTAGCTGGCTAATCATTTAACCTTAGCCAGCTAATAATACATTAACAGCAAGCAAATAATTGATTATTTGCCTGCTAATCGCTTCCCTAAAATGTTGTTAATATCTAATGTATGGCACAAGAAATTGAATTCGAAAAAACCGCGACCTATCTTTTGGCCAGAGTTACGACCGCTTACCGAAAGGCGCTCGAAGACCAGATGAATCAGATGAAGCCGATTCGTCTGCATGGCGGACAGGTATTTGTTCTTATAGAATTGTGGAGAAAAGATGGCCCGCGCCAGATTGACATTGCCGAGCAGCTTAATCTAAAGCCACCGACCATAAACAAGATGATCAAGAGCCTGATGGAGGCCGGCTTCGTGACGCGGAAACGGCTTTCCGGCGATGCCCGTTCGTCGCGCATATTTTTGACGACAAAAGGGCTCAACATGAGGAAAGCAGTAGAGGCCCAATGGGTCGAACTCGAAGCTGACTATTTATCCGGCCTCACCGAAGCCGAGCAAACCATACTTCTCGTCCTATTAGGAAAGCTCCGAACAGCGTACACCGGCCGCAAGGAAGCGGAGGAGGAATGAAACTGGGAGCGCGGGCATCCTTGCCCGCTTCCGTCGAACTATAATCATTTATTAGAACCCGGGCGGGCAGGATGCCCGCGCTCCCAGTTTCTTAGCATTCTGCCGAGAAGCGTTGTAGAATGTGCTCATAAGTTTATCGAAAGGAGCGCGTAAGATGAAGATTCTCATAGCGACGGACGGAACAAAATACGGCGAGGCGGCGGTTGAGATGCTTGGCAAATTTAGGTTGGTCGAGGGCGACGTGGTCAAGATCATCAGCGTGGTCGATCTGGCGGTGCCGTTGGCGATAGATATTTACGGCGGATATTTGCCCGACACGACCGATCTGGAAAAAGGCGCGCGGGAAAATGCATCGAAGATAGTCGACGATGCGTCTAACAAAATAAGGGAATTCTATGCCGATACCGCATTAACGGTGACCAGTGATGTCCTTTTCGGTTCGCCTGACGGACGCATCGTCGAAACCGCAGAGGAAATGGGGGCGGATCTGATCGTAATCGGCTCGCACGGTTATAAACAGTGGGAGCGTCTGCTGCTCGGGTCCGTTTCGGATTCGGTTGTTCATCACGCGCACTGCTCGGTTATGGTCGTCAGATCTCCGGCCGCGGCAGACGAGTAAACGATGGACCGTCAACAAGTAACGATCAATTCCCGTAAGTACGACCTGAGCATTCGGCGCAGTTGGAAATGTGATTTGATCGAACGAAGCAACGCGCTTTTGGTTTTTGTTGGTGAATTTGATGAAGATATAGCCCATCCCGGCCTCGGAGAAATAAAACGGGGCACTATTTCTTATGAATACTACTGGCTCGACCGGTGGTACAACGTGTTTAGATTTCACGAACCGGACGGCGCATTTCGGAATTATTACTGCAACATGAATATGCCGCCCAAGTTCGAAAATGGCGTCCTTGATTATGTTGACTTGGATATCGACATACTTGTCTGGAAAGACGCTGTTTACGAAGTCGTCGATCGGCAAGACTTCGAAGAGAACGCCTTGAAATACAATTATCCCGGTTCTATCAGAGAAAAAGTGGAAGAAACTCTGTTGAACCTGATCGGGCAAATTGAAAGGCGAAATTTTCCGTTTGACCGTATGTACTTCGAGACTTCCGGGTCGGTCAAACCACCTGCGGTAGCGGGTGGGTTGAACGGGGCCACTGGAGCCGTCCATTCTTGATAGTCATTATCTTCAACCACCCGCTACCGCAGGTGGTTCTGACACACAACGACAGTTTAGGCTTTTCTGAACACTAGAATTCAAGAAGAGTAGAATAAGGAAAAAATGTTATGAAAATGAGAGTTGTAACACTTTGTTTTATCTTTTTCGCTTGTGCCGCCGTACGCTTCGGTCAGGATCGGCCTTCGCCGGGCGTTTACGGCGACCCTCTGAATAGTATCGCGGCCGATTTGAACAAGATATCGGCGTCGGTACAGATGTTGAACGAACGGCTGAAATCTTTTGTAGATAAGTTTGAAAAGGTTGGCGGTATTACGTTTAGCGAGAAACAGCAGAAACTGATTTTGGCATTGGAGTTTCTGGTGCGTGCCGAAGAGCGTGTGGCAACGCTTCAAAAAGCGCAGATCGAACTTGTCGAAAAACAAGGCACGACGCGGTCCCGGCTTGCTCAGATTGAGCGCGATGCTACGCCCCAAGGCATTGATCGAAGCGTTACGTTTGAAGGCACGACCCGAACTGACGAAATTAGGGAAAGCAGGAGAAATACGCTTCAATCCGAGCGAGCGAGTCTTCAAACGCTGCTAACTCAGATAAACAGCAATCTGGCCGATACAAACGACGCCGTGCGCGAGGCTCAGATTTTGGTGCAGAGACTGAGGCGTCAGTATTTGCCGCAGATCGAGCGTGAGATATTCGAGCCGTAGCTTGGAGTTCCGCGTTTTGAGTCCCGCCTTTAGGCGGCCAAACGCGGGAAGAGGCCGCCTGAAGGCGGGACTCAAAACGTCTATTTCGGAAGGACACGCAGCATGTAGCTGCATACGTTTAACGGAATTCCTGGTGTCAGGGCAACCCTTTGGCCGGCTGGGAGTTCGTAATTGTTTATGGCGGCCGGGTTCTTGCCTTCATTTACGGCCCAGAAATTCCCTCCGCCGTCCGTGACAAGCGTCAGGTGGCGGCGGCTGACCTCGACGTCGCCCGACAAAGGAATATCGACCGGTTTCGATTTAGAGCCGCGGCCGATGACTATCTCCTTTTGGAAGATCGGCAGAACATTTTGCCGCACGCCGCCGCGCCATATTTCGAGCGTATAGAGCTGCGACATTCGCGATTTGACGGCCGTCATCTCTTCGTCTTCCTGCGTGGGAATCGGTACAGCCTGCTGAATATTTTCGTTTTGAAAGGGAGTCGGTGTGTGAAACGGGTTGGCTTGGACGGTTGCCGACCGGATGTTTGGGTTGGTCGCGGAAGCCGGCGGCCGGCCCATCGGAGTCATATCCATCTCGGACTTTGGCCGCAACAGGACTCCCGTCTTGTTCATCGCCGAATCTTCCCAACTGTGCTGGACGCGAATGTCATCCTTTGAGAGTGTGCCGTCAATCCGCAGCTCGATCGAAAACGTACGTGTTTCGAGCTTTCGCTTGCCGGCTATCTCCTTGGCCCGCTCGGCAAGAATATGATAAAGCCCTTGCTGCAGCCCCTTCCGCTTCTGCCCCTGCCACTCGGCGTCATCTTCAGAGCTGAGAAAAATAATGTATTCGCTGGGAATAATGGTCGTGCCCTGCGGCAGCGGGACCATTTCGCTCTGCATCACGCCTTCGACCTCGCGGGCGATTTTTACGATAAAATCCTCGGCCTTGCTCCGGGGTTTGACCTGCGCATAGCGGGCCGCCTCTTCGAGGACAAGTTCCGAAGTTTCACCGTCTATCCAACGTCTGACTTTGTCTAAAATGCTCAACTTCCCTCTTAAAACTAGCTGCCGCCGATATTCAAATACTTTCCGTTGAGCCAGCCGCGGGTCGCGCTTACCTGCGACGGGGGGACGCGGCCCTGCTCGACAATATCAACTTGATACCAGTTATTCTGAGAATTTACAATACGTACTCGTGAATTTTTTGTCACCAGACCGACCGGGTCATTGTCCGTATTCGGGGCCGGGCGAAGGTAAATATCGGTGTTGGCCGTGGCCGTCCGGGCGGCGAAAGGATTGCTGATTGCGGGCAAAACGCCGCGGCCTCGCATATAGCTCGCGGTTCCGTAAAGAAGGCCGGTAAAAATGCCGGCAAATATCAGGAATCCGGCAAATCCGCGCAAAACTCTCCTTTTTCTTTTAGGCGGTGTCGGCGGTGGATCAAGTTCGGGTGTTTGGATGGCCGCAGCACTCTTCGTGACATTAAACGCCGGGCCGTCGGCGTCTCGAACAAAGACCGGTCGCGCATAGGTCGGAACACCTACGCGAATTGGCGGTCTCTCGCTAATTGCCTCGAAGCTCGGCAGATCGGGGGCAATTGGCGTGTAGCCTCTAGCGACGTGCGGCTGAGGAATCGACTCGACCGATTTTAGGACGGTGCTGAATTCGCCGTCGGCCGCAATTCGGCGGATCGCGGAAAGGTCGGCCCAAAATTCTTCGACAGATTGATGCCGTTCGCGAGCGTCATCAATCGTGGCTCGTTTTATGACGCGGAGCAGCTCTTCACACCACTCTTCGTCACGCACGGCGTCCGGGAGCTCCGTTACCGGCCCATTTGCGTACGCTCGGGGCGATTCGCCGGTCAGCAGCGTATAAACTGATTTTGCAAGTGAGTAGATATCCGCCGACGGCGTCAGCCGTGCAAACGCGAGCGCTCCGGTTTGGCCGGCTGACATCGGGCTATGCTCGGGCGGGGCGTAGATATTCGTTCCGACTCTTGTTATCGGAGAATCTGAGATTGAGACACGGGCGACCCCGAAATCCGCGATCTTAACCGTCATCAAATCTTCTGTCAGTAGGAGGTTGTGCGGCTTTATATCGCGGTGGATGATGCCGCGCTCGTGCGCGTGGCCGAGCCCCGCACAAATCTGCTCAATATAGTTCAACGATTGCCGGAGCGGGATTTTCTGCTTTCGCAAAAGGCCGGACAAATCGCCACCCGCCAGATATTCCAAAACCAGATAATGAAACACCGTACCGTGCAGATCGCGAGCAGTGCCGTGGCCGAGACGGCTGATGATATTCGGGTGACGAACACGGTCGAGGGCAATCGCCTCGTTCTGAAAATTCTCGACCAGGGTTCGTTCGAGACCGTCGTCAAGGTCGTCCTGAAGAAACACGTTGAGGGCCTTTACAACCACCCGGCTGTGCGGCGATTGGGTTGACGCGAGTATGTCACGTGCGGCGTAGACCTCGGCATAGCTGCCGCGGCCAAGCTGCTCCTGGATATCGTACCTCTTGTCGAGTCTGCAATTGTCGAGAGAAAGTTCCTTCATCGATTCCCGGGCGCACGTACACACATCCGTCTGGATTTAAATACGATAACACAATGCCGATGTTCAAAAAATGACAATTGGACCTCGGGCGGCCCGCCCGTGCGTTTTAATAAAGTAATGACGATCCTACTCTGGCATCGGGACCCGATGCTAGAACAGGATCGTCGTTATTCAAAACGCACGGTCGGGCCGCCCGTGCTCCAATTGAGGCGTTAGTCGTTTGTTCGTTGGAAACCGGTCGTCTGGGCGTATTGGAAATACGGCGTTCCGGGCGGCAGACGGTTAATGTCAAGGAAGGACGCGTCAAAGACCCAGTTCCTTACGGGTGGACTGTAAACTTTATCGCAGCATTTGAATGTTCCGTTGTTGTTTCGCGAATTAAACAGATTGATCAACGATCCACTGTAATTGAGTCGAGTCCCGCCCCAATGTTCAAGAAATCTCTTGAAATTGTGAACGCCGCCGTTCATCCTTGGATCGCTTCCACCCTGATTCGGAGTCGCGTTCAAACTTGTTAACGTGTCACCAGCCAACATTGCAAAACGAACATTGGTTTCGGACGCTGTCCTTCCGGCAAGACTAAAAGGGGAAGTGAAACTGCTCGCATCCTGCCAGGCGTTGGACATGATTATGACCGCGTCGGACGCAACCGAGGCCGGAATATCCGCAGACGTTGTGCTAAGGGGTAAATAATCGGTGGAAGGCGTCGGTGTTCCGACTGAGACGATACCCGTTGTGTTGTAATTTCCCTTTACATACACGGCATTCTCGGACGCCACGGTAAAACCTCTCGTGTTCGCGGGGGCCGCAGTGTCATAAAATCCCGGTATCTCCCGACCGTTGATCAAACGCACACCCCGGCGAAAGAACTTATGATCAAAAACCGCGGCGATATCAGGGGATATAAAATTGTTGTTTACGGTTCCGGTGTACTTGGCCGACTCTCGCAAATAGTCTGCCTGCAGCACCAGGTTTCGGTTAATATCTTCACCAGGCTGCAGAGTTCCGTCATTGTTCCCGAAAACATCTTCCATATCGTATTCGCCGTCAAAATCGAAGTCTCCACGGCGATCTGAAAGATAGAAGACCCATCCGCCGGATTTTGGCGCGACGTTGGTCGGTTGAGGAATATCGTTGCCGCGAAGAACATGTGTCGTGGCCGTGACATATGGCGTTGTGTTCGGCATATTCGAATCCCACGCGCCGTCAAGAAACTTCTTCAGATTTGCGACGTCGATGTCAACCATGCTCATGACACCAGTCCAGGGAACATTCGAGCCGTAATTGCCAGCCGCTGTCGGATCGAAAACGGAAGTACTGTCATTGTAAAGACCTTCGCGGGTGTCAAATACGTTGATCGGAAATGGCACCACGCAGCCGTATTTACCGGTCAAGCCCGTGATCGTCGCTGTTTTCCAGTGGGCCCGACTGGTATCACCCGGGAATCCGCCGGGGAAAAAATTGACGCCCATTGCAGCGGTAATGATTCCGCCATCATCATCGGTAAAGGGGGCATTGACGGCGACCGCAGTGTTATTGCAGCGGTTGGCGACCGGGGAGTTTGAAATCGTACGGGCACGAACGTAATTGTAGTTGTTCCCCCCCCAAGTCGCACTGCTTATAAATCCGGCGGTTGCAGCCGCCCCTGTTGTATTTGGCACTGCGGCCCCAGGCATTAAGAATCGCTGCAATTTGATTATCGAGCGTGAGTCGTAGCCGTTCGCGTTGTAGTTTGCATCCTCGATCACAAAGTTTGAGGCGATATTCGGGGCTGCCTCGGTCACGCCGAGACTCAGAATGTCCTGGGTTATGTCTTCTGTCGTGTAATTCTCGGCCACCGGGTTATAAACTACTGTTTCAACTTTGATCCAAAGTTCACGGTTAGCGATTCCGACAAAGAATCTCTCACCATTTACGGCGGTTGCCTGATAAGCCGGGGTTCCTATCATAGGTCTCGGAACATAGCCGCGGGCGCCGATGACGGCGGGGCCGCTTGTCTGGCCGACGCTATCGCCATCGAGTCTGACGCCGCATTTAGGGACCGTGGCATCCGTAGCTGAAGCACAACCCGGCAGCTTTTGTCTGCTGTCCGCTAAAGACACGCGTATACCGGTTTTATTGTAGTAGCGTTCTGAAGCCGTTATTGCGTCGTCGGCGTTTGCCGCTGTAACCGGAACAATAGTCGGTGCCGCTACCGTTCCTGTACCATTATTCCAAAGGTCGCCAACTTTTTTTCCGCGCCTGATTACCTCGTTGAGACTTAGATTTTGATTCGTATTGTCGCTGTTGAGTTTTAGCGGAAGTTGAAGCAGCGGAGTATTCGCGAGCAGGTTACCATCAAAACGTGCCTTATTCGTGTCCCAGTTTGTGGATACGTACGCCGTCGGAAGCGGGATCGAGGGCGTTGGGGTATTCGTCACGGCTGGACCATTGACCGGCGCAGCCAAAACGCTGCCCATATTGCTTTGCAGTTGAACGTATACGTTTGAGGCGTTCTTAATAAATATCTCGTCATTCCAGTTAGTCCACGGACTTCCATTTTTTGAAACGTCGGTAAATACATGGTTCGCCGTCGTGACCTTTGACGAAAAATACACGCCCGTTGAAGCCTGAAGGAATAGCGAACCGTTAGAATGCACACGGCCGCCAAAATCGAATCGCGGGCCGGGGTGGAATTCGAGATCGTCGTCGTAAAAAATTCCGAATTGAAAAATGGGCACGAGATTGTTCAATATGTTTCGCGTCAGTTGTACCTGAACACCAATATTGTTGGTCGCGGTTGTTCTCAGGCGCCAATTGTCCCTCTTCGCGTAGAGTCCGGTGAACGGGCCGCCGGTCAGAACAACCGGTGTATTATTAGATGTTTGGAGAACTTCTTGAAGAAATGTGTATTGCCCGCCGTCAGAGGTGGAAAGCCCGGGGACCGGCGCATTACGCACGTCATCGAACTCCACGGAGGTCGGCTTTATGTTGACCTCAAATTTCTTGTTGAAATTTCTGGTCATCATCTCGAGACTGCCTTGTGCGGCATATACCGTTCGGCCCTCGGCCGTCTCGTTACCGGTCGCCGCCGCCTCGGACGATGACCGCGACAACGCCAGAGCTACGAACACGCTGATGAGAGCGAGCACAAATAAGGAGATCACGATGGCCGAACCTTTTTCGCCCGCATCGCTCCCGTCAGCCAAAATTCTATTATTTGCTTTTCCTGGTTTATTCATTTTTTTATGCCCCGTTTGTCTCAACTGGCGTCGTAACCCAAATTCCGTGTGCTGTATGTCGTTGTCATCGTCTCCCGATAGGGTTGTCCCGCCGAATTTAGTTCGATGGATCTCACGCTAACTGTAAATCTGATCTGACGAACCGCGTCTAAATTTGCCTGAACGTCGTCCGCGTTTCCAGCGACTCCGTCGGCTCCCGCGCTCGGATTATCAGAAAGTGTCCCGTCGTCCATCACATACTGAATTTGAAAATTCTCAACGCCGTAAACCAAAGGCTCGTCGACCGACTCGACGGCGGGGAGAAGGTTGGCAAATTCGCGGCGGGTGAGGATGCCGTCGGCGGTTACAAAATAAGTCACCATAGACACCCTGTATATGCTCGTGGCGGTGATTCCGTTCAACTGGCCCAGGGCTGCCGTCTGATTGAAGCCGAGAAGATCTGCATTTGCAAATTGGATCGCGTTGGAACCGTTGAGCCCGGTGGAAAGACCCAGCGTCGATCCCGTCGTTCCGGTTAAAATATAAATATCGTTTATCCTGCAGGCCGCATTGGTGCCGGACGCGATCTGCACGATCCCGCCAGTGGTCGTCGTTGCAGAACTGATAGCCAGTGGCGTCGATACCTGGTTCGGGGCCGTGCCGACCAGATTGAATGTTGGATCCCTGAATAGAAAAGTAACCTGATCGGTTCTAATGTTGGGAACGGTGTTAAATGTATTGACGGTAATATTGTTCCCCGCTACGATGGGCGGCACCGTGTCGCGAAGGGTATCAAAGTCATTTGGAACGCCGAGACGCGTGGATATTCGATTGTCGGGGAGTACGACAGTACTTTTCAGGGGATAGCCGTAACCCGCATTGTAGGCGTCACGCCCTAACAGATTTAATCCGATACGAACATTCTTGGCGAGCTGTACCTGCTGATTGACCACCGAGCGGCTTCGTTGAGCCGCGCTCAGAAGACCCCAAATCGAACCTGTCACTATCATAAAGATAACCATCGAAACAAGGAGCTCCAGCAAGGAAAAGCCTTTCTCGGCGGTGCGGCCGCGAGCAATCGTCATGTTCGGTGGCGTAAGAATATTCTGCATATTGGTTCCCTCTCGCTTCAACGCGTTTAGTGATCGGTCAAAATAGTCGTCAATTGTTCCTGTCTGCGGAGCCCGCCGACGTTGTATGTGACCGTCACGCCTACGGTACGCATCCTGATCCGCGCAAATCCGGAGGGAGTGCAATTGGGCGAGGGCCGGTCGGGATCGCACAAATCGGTGATGACAATTTGCCGTTGAAGCTGCGCAACCGTCGGCCCGCTGTCATCAGCCGTGCCAATCACTTCGTCCGCTCCGGCATCGAGCGTCACCGGCTGAAAGCCGATCACGAAAACTCCCTGAGGCGTTCCCGATGGGCCGGGGTTACTTCCGACATTTCCGATGGCGTCCCAGCCGAGGCGGGCGGGGTCGGTTTCCTTGACCGACATGATCGACTCCATGGTCGATGTCGCCACTTGTTTCGCGAGAAGCTGCTGCTCATGCGCCCTCGACTGTACGACCGACCCGGCAATACCGGACAATAGCGCCAGAATCCCTACCATGAGGATCACAATCGCTATCATCACATCGATGTAAGAAAATCCGGCTTCTGATCTGTTTTTCATGTTTTTCATACCTGGTTCATTGATTGTAAGCAACAAACGTCGTGCCGTTATGTTTCCAATAACGGATCGCTCCGCTGCCGCCGAACAGAGTGATCGCGCGTACTTCTAATGTGCTTCTCGCCGTACCGCTGCCGGGCGTGATCGGTGGCCAAATGTAGATATTCCGGTTTAGCGGAACATCAGCGGCGTTCACCACCGATCCGTCACTTCTGAATCGAGCGGCGAAAACCGAATGGCCCGTGATCGTTGCCGATCCCTGCAAATGCCCGATCGAGTCCGGAGCATACGCAACATCGGTATAGTTTGGCGGATTGGGTTTGGTTACCGCCGCCGGAATTACGTCCATCCGTATATCTTTTGTCTGTTCAAGAGGAACCAATTTCAGCAAAGTATCAGGGTTTGACCCGTTTTCATCGATTATCAACATCGCGTTATCGGTCAAATCGATTTCGAACCGCATCGTCCGACGCCGTGTCAAGGCAAGCTGCGCCGTCTCGCGCATCACATCCATTATCTTTAACGACTGGTCCTCGGACTTATAAACTTTCTTGAAACTGACCAGGTAGGGCAGCGATATGGCCGAAAGGAGTGCGATGACTCCCAGGACGACCAAAATCTCAACCACGGAAAATCCTGACTCCGCATCATTTTTCTGAACACGTTTATCGCTCATATCTTTTTCCGGCGGCCGCGTGTTTTGAATCACAATCGGCTGATCAATATGGTGGGCTCTGATATAGAATAGTGGGAATGCACAACGGCTTCCAAAATTATTTTACATTGTTAAAACATAGAAATCAATTGTTTTTTGAAACGGGAGCGCGGGCATCCTGCCCGCGCTCCCGTTTGCTTTTCTTTACAATCGTTTTCCGCTAGAATTGCAAACAGATTTTTAGCCTTCGCTTGTTCATCCGTCGCCTGATGCCCAATAAACAACCAGCTTTGAAAAAGGGATTTTCGGCGGATTGGCTCATGCGCGGAGCGCTGACAAAGATCGGGGATACTTTTGACCGGATGACGGGCCGAAGGTGGATTCCCTCGAGCAGTCTCGCCACCAGCGGCTTGATCGAACGCCTAAAGCTCCTGATGGACGGCGAGGCCAGGCTAATCCCAGGCAAGGGCACAGTTGTGCCGCACAATATCAAGCTAAAAATGCAGTGGGACAAATTCTCGACCGACGCGGACGACGCAATGGTGAAACTGGAAACCGAGCTCCTCACGGCCGCCGCCGATCACATCAATGATTCGCTTTACTACACCTACGCGCCTCTCAAAATCGAGGTCAAACGCGATTATTTTACCGAAGGCGTAAGACTCCTGGTCGGTTTCGACGAGTTTGTCGATAATGAAAAGGAAGCCGAACTGAATGTGACGGTTGCAGGATTCGTCCTGCCTGAGAAGGTTGTGTTGGAAGAGTCAGTTGCACCAGGGCCGGAAGTTGCCTTTACCGCTCAGTTCCAAATCAACAGTTCAGCAAAGGAAAAACGGCTCGTATTCCCGCCGGGCGGACGCGTATCGGTCGGCCGCTCCTCTGTCAGCGGTCTCGCTCTGGACGACGTTAGCGTGTCCAAGGTTCACGCCTCTCTGGCAATAAATGCCTCCGGTGTTCTCTGCGTAGCGGACACCGGCTCGACGAACGGAACTTTCATCAACAACGAGCGTATTTCGTACGGAAAGGCGATGTACATTACTGACCGCGACATGCTTAAGTTTGGTTTGGTTGAAGTGAAGTTTGTCCCTATTCCGCCGTCAGCCGCTTACGTCGAATTCGACGAAGATGAAAGTGGTCCGATTTCCGTGGAAACTCCCGATGGTACAGCCGGCCCACCCGATTCCCCCTCCCCGATGGCGAACGATACGATAGAGGTGGTCCAGCCGGACACCGTGCCGGCTATCACTGACCCAAATTCGGCCTCTCCGACAAATGGCGAGGCAGCTGACGAGATCGAGACACGCGGCGAAGCCAACTAATGAGCCTTCTATTCCTATTTCAAATCGACTGGGAGAAATGGAAGCCCGAAAACCTCTTTGGCAGCCAGGTCCTCGAGCGTACTCCTGCCGGCCTGACAATATTTTATATCATCGGCGTCGGTATTCTGGTCGGGTTCCTTGTAGTTACGTTTTTTGATAATTTCCGGCGGCCCAAATTTACCTTTGAGCAGAATCTGTCGCCTGAAGTCAGAAAAAAACTCACCCAAACCGCCGCAAATCGCAGCCTTCGCATCTGGCAGATCTTTTTTGTCGTCATTGCGTTCTCGGTTTTTGGCTTTCAGGTCTATTGGACCTATTACGCCGACGAATCAAACGATCAGTTTCAGGCCCTTAGCTACAAAGACCTTCGCTCGCGCCGGACGTCAGCCGCAAGCCTTCGCGGCTGGATGCTCGACCGTTCGGGCAATCTGGCCAGCGCTCTCGCCTACTATAAGGTCGATAAAGACGGCGACATCGTTCGCGGGTTTGCGCTCGAAAAAGAAATGGCCCATCTTCTCGGCACCGAACGCGGCACGCCGGGCCTCGAACGGACGCTTTATAAAAAGCAAACCGACCCGATGCCCGAGTCATGGGAAGTCATGACCAAGATCAAGAAGCCGCAGGATGAGCAAAAGGATGTTCGCGTGACCATCGATCGCGATTTACAGGCATATCTGGCAACTCAGCTTGAAGGAAAAAAGGGAGCAATAGTTGTACTGGATCCTCAAAACGGCGATTTGTTGGCAATGTATTCCAATCCGTCGTTCAGTCTCAGCGAGGCCCAAACGCTTGAGAATTATCTGAAGCTCGAAGGCAATAAACGCGATAAACCGCTGCTAAATCGTGCGACGCGTGAGTTTTATGTTCCCGGATCGACATTTAAAACTTTTACGATGATTTCGGCGTTCCGGGCCGGTAAGCAGAACGCCGTCTTCCCCAGCTATCCGGGCGGCTTCATTCCGGTCCGCGGATCACGCCCGATTGTGGACGCCACGCAAAAGCTCGGCCCCGACGGCTCCGTAGGCGGCGCTTGCGACGGCGGATGTCAGGAGAAAGACATCACTTTTGCGTACAAGGTGTCGAGCAATCAGTATTTTGCCCAACTCGCTATCGAACTCGGACGAGAACGTCTGCGCGAGACCGCCAATTTGCTCGGCATGGCCGCTGTCGACTCGCCCGACGATGCACTCGTGCAAAAATTCTTTCCGAGTATTTGGAATACGAGCGTACCAAATATCGCAAATTCGATTGCCCCTCAGCAATCCGCGATCGTCACGGGCAAGGAAATCTCGCTGTTCGACCTTGGCATTGAGGGAATGGGCCAGGGTTACGCCGGCCAAATGACGCCGTTTCAGATGGCTTTGATCGCCTCGGCGGCGGCAAATATGGAAGGCAAATTAATGAAGCCCCGCATCGAGGCCGATCAGCCTCCTCAGGCCTTCGCCCAAGTCCTGTCTCCGCAGCAGGCTGCTGCAATCCGCGAAATAATGTCAACGGTGACCGAGGAGCCGGGCGGTACCGGCACCGTGATCTCGGCAAAACTGGCCGGAACCGGTATCAGGACCGGCGGCAAGACGGGAACCGCCGAGAAGCTGGCCCCGGATTATGATTCGGCCGGAAAACTAAAAACCACAAAAAAACGCCGAAAGAACGCTAATGGTGAATTTGAAGATTATCTCGCGCCGGTGATGTATGAGCGGACCGACAGTTGGTTTCTCACCATCGCGCCACTCGAGCGTCCGAGGCTCGCGATCGCAGTTGTCGTCGAAGGCGGAGGATTTGGAGCACGCACCGCCGCTCCGATCGCGGCAAACGTGATATTAAAGGCCCGCGACCTGGGTTTGTTAGGCGACCAATATAAACCGAAAGCACAGGCCCCGCGGGCGACGCCGAAGAAAAAGACGAGATAGTAAATCATGAATCTCGATTCACCAATATGGAGGGTTTATTTTGAGATCCACAGCAACGCACAGTCAGGAAGGCGGGCTTGCCCCCGCCTTTTTTTGCCAACGAGAAAGAGAGGGACAAGCCCGCCTCCTTTCAGACTGTGCGATGTTGTCTTGTTAGAAGATAAATTTTGTTTTAATAGGCATCCCTAAAAGTATTTTTCTAGTTTTTGCCTTTCTGAAAGTGTGAAAAACAGAACCTCATCACATTTCTTTATTCTCGTGCTGATCGTACTCGTGACGGCCGCGGCACACTATTCTATCTATTATGGTGCATTGATTCGAGGATACGAGACATCCTCGATGACCGCCGGCCGAAACTTGTTACTCCTGTCTCTTCTTGCAATTCTCCCGATAATTCTAAAGCGGTTTGTTAAGTTTGAAGGCAATTGGACCCTATATACGACGGCCATTTTACTTTTCTCGATCGGATTGACGGTCCAATACCGCTTGTTCAGCGATCCCGAGTACACCTCTCGCAAAGATAAGGCTGAGGCGCGTCAGCAGAAAATCAAGGTATTGCAGGCGCACTATATCCAGGAAAACTACTCGGCTGAAAAGAAGCAGATAATGGGGCTAAAGGCGACCCCGCCGTCTCCGGTCGATCTATCAGCCGAAACGCCCCGACCCGCACCGGAAAGCTTTACCGACGTTTATCTTTCAGGCAAGACCATAAACCCGATCCTCGGCATTATTGGGTTGATTGTCGCGTTTGTATTGCTGCGCCGACGCGATGTTCTCGAACTCATTCAGAAAAACGGCTTCTCAATTGTCCTGCTAACGCTGGGCCCGCTTATTTTTGCCGCCATCTGGTCGCGGGCGGGTAAATTTGGCGGGAATCTAACTCCGTGGGAATTGGCCAAAATCCCATTCCTAATCGGTTTTGCGGCAATTTTGGCGGTCCTGTATAAAAATCTTGCTCGAACCTACTGGGGCGTTCCGAGGGCAAAAGATGTTCTGCCACTGGTTTTCATGGCGATACTTCCCTTCCTGCCGTTTTTTCTCCTAAAAGACTTTGGACAAATGATGGTTTTTATCGCGGTTTACGTCACGCTTTACATCATAGCCGTCCGTCGTTTTTCCCAAAGGTTCGTGCTTGTAGGCAGCGTTCTGCTCGTCGTTTCCGTTTTGGTAGTGGGAGCTCTGCCTGAAAAGACCCAGGAAAAAATCCCACTGCTGCCAACCCTGGCTTCGCCGGTTAAGGCGATTTTACCGGATCGCATACAGCAGCGGTTTCATTTGTGGCTTGACGGATTTACCCCTCCGGCACCTGAGACTTCATGGTGGAAAGAGGATTACGACGATTATTATAAGAAACTGGTTGAAAAGGATCCAAACTTGCCGCAAATGCTGGCCGAGGAGCCTGAGCTGCAAAAGACAATCAACATTGACGCCTGGTTCGACGTTCTGGCATTCCAGCCCGCGCAGGCAACTTTTGGGCTGGCGTCCGGCGGGACGACCGGTCGCGGGCTCGGTCTCGGATATCCGGAGCTTATTCCCGTAGCGGATTCCGATTATATTTTTGCTGCACTTGCAGAAGAACTTGGACTTTTTGGCGGTTTATTGGTAACCTTTGCCCTAATTGTATTTGTCAGCGCGGGGGTGCGAACGGCACGCGATTCCCGCGATATGTTCAGCAAGCTCTGTGCAATCGGCCTGGCATCATTCATCGGCTTTCAGGCGCTCGTCAATATGGGCGGCATCACGCGGGCATTACCGATGACCGGAATAACGCTGCCATTTGTCAGCCACGGCGGATTTAGCCTTATCACGAGTTTTATTATGCTTGGAATGTTGATGGCTTTTTCGCACAGGAATAGCGTTGACCGTCAAATGGATCAGCTTGAAGTAAAGCAGTAACTAATACTCGGCAATTGGTTTATAACAATAGCTTTACATAACTCACCTATATAGCGGAGGATGACATGGAAAACAATGTCAAAGTTTCATCAGGAGCGGTTACCGACCGTGGATTGAGCGAAAAACGGCCACAGAATGAAGATGCGTTTCTCGAGATCGGCAAATGCGGGATCTACGCGGTCGCTGACGGTGTCGGCGGAGCGCAAGCGGGCGAGGTTGCATCGCAGATGGCGATGGAGATTTTGGGTGAGGCTTTTACGAACCGCGCGGCGGACGCCGACGCGGAAATCGTAATGCGAACAGCTTTTGAACGGGCAAACACCGCAATATTTCAAATGGCGCACGAGCTCCCGCAGCTTGCGACGATGGCAACCACAATTGTCGCTCTGCACGTGGATGGCAACATCGCCACTATCGGCCACGTCGGTGATTCGCGGCTTTACCGGGTCGACCGGGACGGAATTCTTTACCGCGAGACTGACGACCATTCGATGGTGGGCGAAGAAGTGCGCGCCGGGCGGATGACGGAAGAGCAGGCCGAGAATCATCCGAGCCGAAACATCATCAGCCGAGCGCTCGGTGCCGAACCGGAAGTATCTATCGACCTCAAAACGATTCTAATCGACCCCGGAACCGCTTTCCTGATCTGCTCTGACGGCGTCACGCGGCATGTCGGCGATCAGGAAATCAAAGGCGTTTTGACATTTGGCGGAGCTCCGACCGAAATTTGTGACTATCTAAAGAATCTCTGTTACGAGCGGGGGGCGGAAGACAACTTAACCGCGGTCGTCGTCAAGGTTGCCAGCGTCGGAAACGCGGCGGCCGCTTCCGCACATGGGTATCACGATCTGGAAGAGCCGACAGTCGCAACGGTCCGAATTCCGGCGGCTGACACCTTTGCCGTCGATGACGAAGGCGATCTGCTCGGACTGGAAACCCTCCAGATGGACTGGCCCGACCCGCATTCGAAAAACCTGGCGGACGAAAAGACCTTGGAAGATCTGCCTGAGGAACTGGAAGCGCAGGAAACCCAAGAGAATTTTGCGACAAACTTTCAAAGGGATGAGACAAGTTTCGAAACTGAAGAGACGACCTACGATGTGGATTCCGACACGGCGGGCTACGTTTTAGAAGAGCCGCAACCAGAAAGGGCCATCGTTCCCGAAACGGTTCCCCACCAGGAAATTCCCGCCGAAGCACGTACCATTTTTGAAGAGACGACGCCCTTTACGCAAGAGGAAGAAAAATCCGGCTCGGCAAACAAGATGGCCGCCGCGGTCGGACTGCTGCTTTTGGGCAGCCTGATCGGTCTCGGCTTCTACCATTTCGCACTGGCTTCCCCGAGTTTGACCAATAAGAGCCCGAGTTTGTCTGAAATGCAGAGTTCAAACCAACCGCTTTCTGCATTTGAAGAGAATCGTCGTACTGTCGACAGGTCGCCCGACATCGCCTTGGCCCAATTCAATCGAGATCCTAGCGACGCAGAAGATTTCTTTCTTGTCGGACGGGCCCATCTTTTGCTTGGACATTATCCGGAAGCTAAGAAAGCCTTCGACGACTCTCTGTCTCGGATCGGTTCCGGGAATGTTGACTCAAACAACGCGACGACCCTCAAAACAGAAATTGTCATCTCGAAAGCGGTAATTAGTGATTCGACCGTGCAAAGCATTTTGAAATCTGGGCTTGAATCGAACGCCCCCTTCAAAGCTATCCCGCCTGCTCTCGGAGGTTCGAACTCAACGAATCCGAACCGGCCCTGACCATTTCCCGAAACCTCAATGAGAGTCTGTCCAAATTGTCAGTCAATCTACACAGATGACTCTCTGGTCTATTGTCTTCAAGACGGAGGAAAGCTAAAGGTATCCAGCAAAAACAAGTCACAAATGGAAACCGAAGAGTTCCCGGCAGACTTCGGCGTTAACGATCCGACCATTGAGGCCACAAAAATTAACGGACTCAATGTTGTCAACAATGAGAGAGCGGAGGTAAGAAAGACCCTATCTCGACCATCGTTGAAAATGGTTCTTTCGTCGATCATCTTTTTTTCTCTTGGTGGACTTTTTTTCGTGTCGGTTTATAAATTAACTTTCACTCAAGCCGACGTTGGGCGAAACGAGTCGAAAATTTCGGAAATGAGAACGGACAACCTTGAGTTTAGCTCATTCGAAAAAAACAGGCGAAATGTTGATGCCGATCCTGAGGCCTACCTCAGAGAAGTGCCGCCGGCCGACGACGCGGAAGATTACTATTTGATCGGCCGGGCGAATATTTTGAAGGGGGATTTCCAAAATGCCCGAATGAATCTTGTCGAGGCCCAAAAGCGTGTTCTCGCGTCTCCGGCGACAAACACGAAAATACTGGCAACCGATATCTCGCTCGCTTTGATGATCGCCAATGACGCGGCAATCCAGCCACGCTTGAAAACACAGATTGAAAGCACTCTCAACCCGCAGTCGCTTTCCGGAGCCAATTCAAACCGCTAATTTTAACCTTTGGGCATCAAACCGATCTGCCGCCTCGCCTCAAATAGGATAATTCCCGTCGAAACCGCTAGGTTCAGGCTCTCGACATCATTGTCGAGGGGTATGCGGATTCGATGGTCCACCATCGATAGTTCCCTCTCGCCCAGGCCATGGGCCTCAGAGCCGAAAACCAGGAGTCTCGGGATTTTCCAGTCGGTTACGATATAGCTCACCGGGGCGGATGCATCCGCCCCGGTGATGGCTAAATTCATCCCTCGGGCCCATCCCACAACCGCCAAAAAACCCGCATTTTCCCAAATTGCGGTTCGTAAGCTGGCTCCCATTGCGGCGCGGAGAGCCTTCGGCGAAAAAACATCGGCGGAATTTTCGGAAACGATAATGCCGGCTGCGTCAGCGGCCTCGGCGGTGCGAAGGATCGCTCCGAGATTCGACGGATTGTTTATCTCATGCAGAAAGAGGACTAGGGGTAAACCGACTGTTTGCAATCGGGCCGCGATCATTTCAACCGAAGTTTTTGGACGTTGCGCGATGAGAATAATCCCTTGCGGATGGTCAGTATCCGCGATTGTCCGAAATATCTTTTCGGAAACCTCGACAATCTCCTTTGTCCGGTTTGCGACGCCGTCGAGCAATTCGCGATCACGAAATCCTTCCACAACAAAACATTCATCAATCAAAAGACGGGATTGCAGCGCCTCCGCCACGAGCCGCTTTCCCTCGATAAATATCTGGTCTGTCGCTTTGCCGTCTCGCACCTTGCGGGCGTTGACAATCCGGCGGTTGTCGCGGCTTGTGATCTTCTCGATTTCCTTCATTGTCCCATCGATTTAATCATTTATTAACGCGTTTTGAAAAGACGCACGGAATCGCTAAACTTATGCGATATGACGCCCGAATCCAAAACAAAAAGCAAGATCGAAATTCTGAAAGAGCGGTCACGCACCGCCGAAGAGGGCGGAGGCATCGCGCGGCTCGTGAAGCAAAAGGCGAGCGGCAAGATGACGGCTCGCGAGCGGGTCGAGTTTTTTCTCGATGACGGCAGTTTTGAGGAATTCGACAAGTTTGTTGTTCACCGCTCTACGGATTTTGGAATGGACGACCAGAAATTCCCCGGCGACGGCGTCATAACCGGTCACGGTTTAGTCGACGGTCGCGAAATTTTCATTTTTGCTCAGGACTTTAGTGTATTCGGCGGCTCGCTTTCCGAAACTCATGCGCAGAAAATTTGCAAGATCATGGACATGGCGATGAAAACGGGCGCGCCCGTCGTCGGCCTCAACGATTCCGGCGGCGCACGGATTCAGGAAGGAGTTGTCTCCCTGGCTGGCTACGCCGACATATTTTTGCGAAACACGATGGCGAGCGGGGTTATTCCGCAGATCAGCTGCATCCTCGGTCCATGTGCGGGCGGAGCGGTCTATTCGCCCGCGATAACTGACTTTAACGTGATGGTCAAAGGCACCTCCTACATGTTCATCACCGGGCCTGACGTGATAAAAACGGTTACGCATGAGGACGTTACGAAGGATGAATTGGGCGGAGCGATGACGCATAACACGAAATCCGGCGTCGCTCATTTTGCCGCTGACTCGGACGAGCATGCGTTACGCCTGACGCGGGAACTGTTGTCGTTTGTTCCTTCAAACAATATGGATGATCCGCCGTTTGTCGCAACGGCAGACCCGAGCGACCGGGCCGACGAAAAGCTCAATTCGATGGTGCCGGAATCCGCGAGTCAGCCCTACGACATCCGCGATATTATTCATAACGTGGTAGATGACGGTTATTTTTTTGAGGTACAGGAGCATTATGCCCCGAATATCGTCATTGGCTTTACGCGTCTCGGCGGCTATTCGGTCGGGATCGTCGCCAATCAGCCGGCGTATCTGGCTGGCGTTCTCGATATTGACGCCTCGGTTAAGGCGGCCCGGTTCGTCCGTTTTTGCGATTGTTTTAATATACCGCTGATAACTTTCGAAGACGTTCCGGGCTTTCTGCCGGGCGTTAATCAAGAACATCTCGGAATTATTCGCCACGGAGCGAAACTTCTCTATGCGTTTGCCGAGGCCACCGTTCCGAAAATTACGGTCATCACCCGCAAGGCATACGGTGGAGCGTATTGCGTCATGGCTTCAAAACACATTCGAACCGATATTAATTTCGCGTATCCAACCGCCGAAATAGCGGTCATGGGCGCGGAAGGCGCGGTTGGCGTTTTATTCCGACGCGAGATTGCCGAGCAAGACGATGCATATCGAACATCGAAGGTCGCGGAGTTTCAGGACAAATTCGCAAATCCATATGTTGCGGCTGAACGTGGCTATATCGACGAGATAATCGAGCCTAAATACACGCGTCCAAAACTCATACGTTCCCTATCTCTTTTGCAAAATAAGCGAGATACCAACCCGCCGAAAAAGCATGGCAACATTCCACTCTAGCGTTAGGCTTTGAGGTATTACTTTAGCAGTAACTTCTTATTTTGCAATTGGTTATAGGCTTTTATTCACAAGTCACATCAAGTAATGTTTTCCCTGTCAGATTACAGGCCAACCGCCGCATATATTGATTTCGACGCACTTGCCGATAACTATCATTCGGTAAAAAGGTTTGTTGGTATTAACGTCGCCTACATGGCGATCGTAAAGGCAGACGCATATGGACACGGTGCAGTTCCCTGCTCTCGCCGGCTGGAATCGGAAGGCGTGGATTGGTTTGGGGTTGCGATACCTGAGGAGGGTGTCGAGCTTCGCCGGGCTGGCGTGGAACGTCCGATATTATGCCTCGGATCGTTTTGGCCGGGCCAGGAGCGCCCTCTCGTCGAAAACCGTTTGACCCCGGTCATATATGATCGTCGCGGCGCCAACCGGCTCGACAATTTTGCGGCGGAAGCCGGAACGACCATAGATATCCATGTAAAAATCGATACCGGTATGGGCCGCGTCGGTGTCGATCATGTTGATTCGGCCGATTTTGCTGCGTTCCTGAAAACACTGAAAGGGTTGAAAATAGATGGGCTGCTGACGCATTTTGCCTCGGCCGAAAACCCGGCGGAAAATGAGTTCACAAACACGCAGATCGGGCGTTTTGAAGCGGCGTGTGCTGCTTTTCGAGGTGCCGGGCATGATCCGGAATGGATCGACATGGCAAATTCGCCGGGGGCAATTGCCCATCGGGCTTCGCACGGCAACATGGTTCGGCTCGGTGGCGCCTTGTACGGCCTGCTTGACGACATTCTGCCCTCGGATATACGCCAACCCGAACTGAAACCCGTTCTCTCGCTGTGCTCCCGAATCGCTCACCTCCGGCACGTCCCCTCGGGAACCACTCTCGGTTATGGACGCACTTTCGCCACCGAGACCGATTCGATGATTGCCCTGGTACCAATCGGGTACGCCGACGGTTATCCTCGCGGCTTGTCCAACCGCGGTCGGGCCATCGTAAATGGCGTATTTGTGCCGATTGTTGGCCGAATTTCGATGGACTGGATATTACTCGATGTAACGAATGGCCTCGACGCGGCTATTGATGACGAGGTTACGCTGATCGGTACCGACGGTAGAAATACGATCAAGGCATCTGACCTGGCACACGAGATCGGGACAATTGGCTATGAGATAACTTGTGGCATTTCGCCACGCGTTCCTCGTATTTATCTTGGCTCTCGCGAAACGAGCGTTTAGAATAGGTCTCACCAAGCAAAATGTCAGCGATTACCGCATTCAACTGGAAACTCTTTTTTGTCCGGCTTTACGAGCGCTTCTTTGACGCCGACATTTTTAGCCGTGCCGCCCAGATCGCATTCTATTTCTCGTTCGCCTTGTTTCCGCTTCTCTATTTTCTGGTCAGCCTTTTCGGGCTTCTGCTCGAATCCTCTGACGGGCTCAAGAACGAACTGTTTTCCTATCTCAGGCAAATTATGCCGATTTCGGTTTTTGACCTTGTTCGCAAAACGGTTGACGAGATAGTAGAAAACAGCAGCGGCGGCAAACTGACACTCGGTCTGCTTGTAACGCTATGGTCGGCCTCGGCAGGTGTCGATGGTATCCGGAGCGCCCTCAATGCAGTCTATGAGCTTAAGGACACGAGATCTTTTTGGTGGGTGAAACTTCAATCTCTTCTTTATACGCTCGTCGTGGCTGTGCTTACATCTGCTGTTTTAGCCATCGTTTTCTATGGCTGGCAGCTTGTCGGGTACGGTCTGGCCGGCATCGGTTTTGAGGTTACATCACCCTGGGTGCTGGTTACAATTCAATGGGTCGCAATGCTGCTCGTCATGCTGTTTGCGTGCGAGATCATCTACAATCTGTTGCCGGATTTTAAGAATTTTCGATGGATTTGGATATCGCCCGGCTCGATTGTCGCGATCATTCTGTGGATTGTTTTAACCAGTGGATTCCGTTTCTATCTCGGATACTTCAACACGTACAATAAGGCATACGGCTCTCTTGGGGCGGTGATTATTCTTATGTTGTGGTTGTACCTGACGGCCACCGCACTAATGATCGGCGGAGCTATCAATGCCGTTCTTGCCGATCTCAAAAGTTCAGCTCCAAGTTCTGGTCAGGAAGGCTAAACCTATGAAAAACATGGAGATCAATATCGGTGATAAGTTTTCGAACGAGCGAAAAATAACCGATGAACTAATCCGTGGTTTTGCTGAGATGTCGGGCGATCACAATCCGATTCATCTCGACGAAGAATTCGCCGCCACAACCCGATTTGGCCGCCGCATCGCTCACGGCATGATAAGCGGAGCTCTTATCTCGGCGGTTTTAGGCAATGAATTTCGCGAACGAAAGATCGTGTATCTTTCACAGACCATGAGATTTGTCGCGCCCGTCTTTATAGACGATACGATCACGACCACCGGTACTATCACGAAGATCCGCGAGGAAAGGAACATCGTAATTCTGGAAACCATTTGCACAAATCAGCATGGCGAGGTAACACTAAAGGGGGAGGCAGCCGTCATGATACTTCTTGAAGAGTTATGAAAAGTAGCTATAGAATATGATTCGGAATAACTGATAGCTGATAGCTGAAAACTGATAATTAAGAAAAAGAAAGCAAAGGAAGAAAATAAGTATAGAAATTCTATTGCCTTAAATGCCGTTTTATCTGTCTAATCCAAGCTGAATCCCGGCTCCATTTTTCTGTAGTCGATATCGCCGGTTTTATATTGCTAACGTATGTCGCTAATGCTTGAAGAGATCGCTGAGCAGCCTGCCGTTTTGGAACGGACGATGGCCGCCGAACGCGGAACTTACGTGCGGTTGGGAAATTTTCTCCGGCGAAAGGATATCGATCTGGTTGTGATCGTCGCGCGAGGCAGCTCTGATAATGCGTCTCTTTTTGGCCGCTATCTGATCGAGGTGACTGCCGGGATTCCTGTTTCACTCTCCGCTCCGTCCGTCTATACGCTTTACAACGCCAGATTGAATTTAAAGCGCGCGGTGGTCATCGGCGTCTCGCAATCGGGCGAGGGCGACGATATCAATATTGTTCTTGAGGCGGCAAAGGCGTCCGGGGCTTACACGCTCGGGATCACAAATGAACCTGCCTCGACGATGGCGAAGATCGCCGATGAAGCGCTTCTAATTCACGCCGGACGCGAGCGCTCGGTCGCCGCCACAAAAACGTACACCGGTCAGATGCTCCATTTTTACATGCTGGCAAATGAACTGGCGGATTCGCGGCTCGATCTCGCACGAATCCCCGGTTACGTATCGCGGGCGCTCGAGCTGGAGCCGCTTGTCAAAGACCTCGTTCAACGATATGTGTTTATGGAGAACTGCGTCGTCGTTGGGCGCGGCATGAATTATGGTAATTCATATGAGCTGGCGCTAAAGCTGATGGAGACCTGTTACGTTGTGGCTGAAAGGTTTTCTTCGGCCGATTTTTTTCACGGCCCGATGGCAATGATCGAGCGTCGATTCCCCGTCGTTATGTTTGGGCCGACGGGCGTTACGAACAAGAGCAGTGTCCAGCTTCTCGAACGATTGCATGAGCTAAACGCCGATTGTCTTTCTATTACAAACGATGTCGAAATAGCGAAGCTATCGCCAAACAGCCTGCTTCTCCCGCCGGAAATCGACGAATTCCTGTCGCCGATACCCTTTATCGTCCCGGCGCAAATGTTTGCCGCTTTATTGTCGGAGGCAAAAGGACTCGATCCGGACGCACCGAGATCGTTGTCAAAAGTCACGAAAACGATTTAGCTCGTTTTGACATCATGTTTAATTCAATTCAAATGGGAAAGTTGAAGAAGCTTAAGTGCAGTCCGGAAGGCGGGTTTAACCCCGCTTTTTTTTTGGGTGAGTAAGAGAGGGGCTAAACCCGCCCAACAGACTGTCCAAAGGTAAAAATAAAGTT
>JANPCJ010000083.1:0-12130 GCA_031430895.1 Chloracidobacterium sp.
GGCCGTCGCCATCGAAGTCATAAACGGTATTTGCCTTCTTTACCTGTCCGCGAATCTCGCCGCCCGAAAACATCACGGTGTGCAAATTGACATACCAACGGTTCTCACGGAGCTGGGTGAGCTGCGCCGCCGTAATGGTAAATGGCCCGGCCGTAAATGACCCCGAGGTTCCGCCCGATGCGGTAGGGAAACCAAACTGGACGGGCGAATTGACACCGATACCGCCGCCCGCGCCGCCATTCGCGACCGCGTGAATATGGCCGGCCACAAGATTCGTGCTGAGGCCCGAATACGAACATGCGACGCTGACGGACGTCTGTGCAGCATTTAGCGTGATGACGCAAGAACCGGAGCCTGCAAAACTATTCACCGGTACTTCCTGTGGGGAATTCAAATGTGCAGTAAACTTTTGCTGGGCTGAGGACGAAGCAGCCATCAGAAATGTAAGTGACAATACAAAAAATAGTTTTTTCACACGTTTTCTCCTTATCGGTCGAATCAGTTCAAAACGCTGGGGCTTCGGCTTCCAATAAGGAAACCGCACTTGCCAACGTCGTAAGTTAAACTCTTCTCTACAATGTTGTCACACATTGCCGTCCAACCGCAAGTTTTTTCGCCGTTAGGTAGTGTCTTAAATCTGTGTTTCCAGTGAAATGAGATGCACAAGCCCGCGCGTGAGCAAGGGCGATACCTGCAAGGCTCGTGTTTCGCACTTGCTCACGCGCGGGCTTGTGCACTGGCAACAAAATTTAAGACACTACTCGCCTTTAACTCCGTGAGACGGAAAAAGGCCGTGAAATAATCTCACGGCCGTATTAAATATCGCGCTCGAATTCGTTTCCGTCTCGCAAACATGTCCACACAACGGTCGAATTATCGGCGTTTATAAATCGTCGTCCTCGACTTCGATTTTCATCGCTTCATCAATGTCAAAGACTTCGTCCTCGATCATCTCTTCAGAATCCAGATCGATATCTTCGTCGATCTCATCCGCAAATCCGTCGTCGATGATCGGAGGTGGAATCGGTATCTCGATGCCGCCGCGGATGTAATCGCCCATTTCGTCGAACTCGTCCTCCTGTTTCCGATTTTCAGTAGCGTCGTAGGCGACCTTGACGTTGCGGTAATACTTCATACCGGTTCCCGCCGGGATGAGGCGGCCCATGATGACGTTTTCCTTGAGACCTCGTAGATAATCGATACGGCCTGAGATCGCCGCCTCGGTCAGTACGCGTGTCGTTTCCTGAAAACTCGCCGCCGAGATAAACGAATCGGTCGAAAGCGATGCCTTTGTAATGCCAAGCAAGAGCGGCTCACCGACGGATGTCTGGCCGTTTTCATCCTGAACACGCCGGTTCTCGTCCTCGTAACGGAAGCGGTCAACCTGTTCCTCAAGCAGGAATTCGGTGTCCCCGACCTCCTTGATCTTGACCCAACGCAGCATCTGGCGAACGATCACCTCGATGTGCTTATCGTTGATGTTCACACCCTGGAGACGATAAACTTCCTGGATCTCGTTGACCAGATAATTTTGCAGAGCACCGGTTCCGAGAACACGCAAAATATCGTGCGGATTTAACGGGCCGTCCATCAGCGGTTCGCCTGAGCGGACGCGGTCGTCTTCCTGCACGTTGATGTGCGTACCACGCGGGATGTCATATTCGCGTTCGCTGCCGTCGTCGCCGACGACAATGATTTTGCGTTTACCCTTTGAGATCGGGCCGAATTTGACGATACCGTTGATCTCGGACATCATCGCCGTTTCTCCCGGACGGCGTGCCTCAAAAAGCTCGACGACACGCGGCAGACCGCCGACGATATCCTTTGTCTTTGTCGTTTCACGCGGAATCTTTGCGATGACGTCACCCGGTTCGATCTCTTGGCCGTCCTCGACGATCAGGTTGGCACGGATCGGCATCTGATAGGTCTTTTGGACCTTGTTACCCATGCGGATCTCGAGACGCGGCTGATTTTTCTCATCCGAATCCTTAACCACAAGCCGTTTCTGGCCCGTTACCTTATCGATCTCTTCCTCAACGGTCTTGCCTTCCTTGAGATCTTGATACTTAACCGTACCCTTGACCTCGGTCAGAATGGCGAACGTGAACGGGTCCCATGTGACGAGAATCTCATCCTCTTTGACCTTCTGGCCGTCCTTGACATGGACCTCGGCGCCATAAACGACCTTGTAATGAGCCACCTCGCGACCGCGTTCGTCAACCAACGCAAGTTCCGACTGGCGACGCATGGAGACCATTTCGCCATTTCGGTTTTTGATGACCTTCAGATCGCCAAGATAGCGAACGGTTCCATCCATCGCGGCTACGTGTTTGGTCTCCTGTTCGAGACGGGCTGTTCCGCCGACGTGGAATGTGCGCATCGTCAACTGGGTGCCCGGTTCGCCAATAGACTGTGCGGCGATAACGCCCACGGCTTCACCAATCTCGACCGTGTTGCCGGTCGCCAGGTTTCGGCCATAACATTTTACGCAAATGCCGCGACGCGATTCGCACGTCAATGCTGACCGAAGCCGTACCTTCTGCAGACCCGAAAGCTGTACGCTCGATCCGAGGTCTTCGTTGATCTCGGTGTTTGCCGAAACAATTATCGAGCCGTCAACCGGATCGATAATATCGTCGAGCGATGTACAGCCGACGATGCGGTCGCGAAGGGATTCGACCTCTTCACCGTTGCGGATGATGGCCTCAGCCCAGACGCCGCGAAGCGTTCCGCAATCGTGTTCGGAGACAATCACGTCCTGAGCCACGTCAACTAAACGCCGAGTCAGATAACCCGAATCGGCCGTTTTCAGTGCCGTATCGGCCAAACCTTTTCGCGCGCCGTGCGTCGAGATAAAGTACTGCAAAACGTCGAGCCCCTCGCGGAAATTCGCGAGGATCGGATTTTCAATAATCTCTCCCGATGGCTTGGCCATCAGGCCGCGCATACCGGCAAGCTGACGGATCTGGGCCTCGGAGCCTCGGGCACCGGAATCGGCCATCACCAAGATCGGATTCAACTCTTTACGTTCCTTTTCCCGTTTATTCATCGCGAGGAACATCTCCTTCGCAACGTGATCGGTTACATCCGACCAAATGGCCGTTACCTTATTGGTACGTTCCATATCGGTCATCGTCGCATCCTCGTACTGCTTGCGGAGTTTTTCAACTTCCTTGAGGGCCTTCTCAATAATGCCCTTCTTCGAAGCCGGCGTGACCATATCATCGATGCCGATAGAAACGCCAGCTTTCGTTGCGTGGAGAAAGCCCATCGCTTTCAGATCGTCGAGCAACGCAACCGTATGCTCGTGGCCAAGCTTGAGATGGCAGAATGTCACCAACGACTGCAGGCCCTTTTTCTTCATCACGCCGTTTACAAACGGCAAACCGTCACGTGTAAGGCGTTCGTTAAAGATCACACGACCGGCGGTCGTCTCAAGCAAGAGATCGACCTTTTCACGCGCGGTGGCCTTCATGACATCCTGCGTGTTGTGCTCGAGCGTGAGATCGATCAGATCGCCGCGCCATCGGAGTTTTATTTTTGTCTGCGTTTCGAGAACACCCGCATCCAGCGCAAGCAGTACATCATCGATCGTGCCGAACACTTTGCCGTCACCCTTCATCTCGTCGCGAGCCAGGGTCAGGTAATAGCATCCCAGCACGATGTCCTGTGAAGGAACGGCGATTGGCTGGCCGCTCGCCGGTGATAGCAGATTGTTCGATGCAAGCATTAAAACGCTCGCTTCGATCTGGGCCTCGGCCGAAAGCGGAATATGCACGGCCATCTGATCGCCGTCGAAGTCGGCGTTGAAAGCTGTACAAACGAGCGGGTGAATTTTGATCGCCTTGCCCTCGACAAGCACAGGCTCGAATGCCTGAATACCAAGGCGGTGAAGCGTCGGCGCGCGGTTTAGCAAAACCGGATGCTCGCGGATTACTTCCTCAAGAATATCCCAAACGATCGGCTCCTGACGTTCAACCATTTCGCGCGCCTGTTTGATGGTGGCGGCGTGCTGGTCCTTTTCTAATTTGTTGTAAATAAATGGCTTGAACAATTCCAGAGCCATCTTCTTCGGCAAACCGCACTGATGAAGTTTCAGCTCGGGTCCGACCACGATAACCGAACGTCCCGAATAATCGACACGTTTGCCGAGCAGATTCTGACGAAAACGTCCCTGCTTTCCTTTCAGAGTTCCGCTTAACGATTTCAGCGGACGATTATTCGCCCCGCGAAGCACACGACCGCGTCTTCCATTATCAAACAACGCATCGACCGCCTCTTGCAGCATCCGCTTTTCGTTACGGACAATAACTTCTGGAGCACGAAGCTCGATCAATTTCTTCAGACGGTTGTTCCGGTTGATAACGCGGCGATAAAGATCATTAAGATCCGATGTCGCAAATCGTCCACCGTCTAGCGGCACGAGCGGGCGAAGCTCCGGCGGAATGACCGGAATCACGTCAAGAATCATCCATTGCGGATTGTTGCCCGAACGGAGGAACGAGTTTGAAACCTTCAAACGCTTGGAATACTTGAGCTTCTTCTGCTGCGAAGTTTCCTCTTTCATCTTGCCGCGAAGGTCTTCGACAAGTTCCGCGATGTCTATCTGCGCTAAGAGATCCTTGATCGCCTCAGCACCCATCTTGGCGATGAACTGATTTGGATAATCACGCGTCAGTTCGCGAAAACGCTCGTCGGTCAACAGGTCTTTCTGCTTAAGATCGGGCACATCGCCTTCATCGACGACGATGTAGGTTTCGAAATAAAGGATCTTTTCAAGATCGCGCAATGTGATATCGAGCAGATGTCCGATACGCGATGGCAATCCTTTAAAGAACCAGACATGCGAGCAGGGCGAAGCCAGCTCGATATGACCAAGACGCTCACGCCGCACCTTCGACTGCGTGACCTCGACACCGCATTTGTCGCAGATAACGCCACGATGCTTCATCCGCTTGTATTTTCCGCAGAGACATTCCCAATCCGATACCGGCCCGAAAATACGGGCGCAAAACAACCCGTCGCGTTCCGGTTTAAAGGTACGGTAATTGATCGTTTCCGGCTTTGTCACCTCACCGTGCGACCATGACCGAATCTTCTCCGGCGATGCAAGACTGATGCGGATCGCTTCGTAATTTGTGGTCAATTGTGTCTTGTTGTCCTGATTAAATCGAAACATATTTCTCCAATATAGATTACCGTCATACGACAGACTGCCGAGTCTGTCGATCAAGTTGCTTATCCCTTCAACTTGAGTGAAACTCGCGTTGATGAACAGGCTAAGCAGCCTGTTCTACGGCCGTTGTCCCACTGTCCCATGCGTTCCCACACTCGGTTAGTCGACGCCGACCAGCGCATCCACACCCGCAACGATTTCATCCGGGTCGATCTCGTCTTCCTGAATCAGCTCAACATCGAGGCAAAGCGACTGCAGTTCGCGGACCAAAACGTTAAATGATTCGGGAATACCCGGCTCGAAATTTGACACGCCTTTGACAATCGTCTCGTAGATCTTCGAACGTCCCGCCACATCGTCGGATTTGCATGTCAGCAATTCCTGCAAGATGTGAGCCGCGCCGTATGCCTCGAGTGCCCAAACCTCCATTTCGCCGAAACGCTGCCCGCCGAACTGCGCCTTGCCGCCCAACGGCTGCTGCGTGATGAGCGAGTACGGGCCGATCGAACGGGCGTGAATCTTGTCGTCAACCAGGTGCGACAGCTTGAGCATATAAATATATCCGACGCACACCTTTTGCTCGAACTGCTCACCCGTCAAACCGTCATAAAGACGCGTCTTTCCCGACGGGCCGACCGATGGCGGCAGATCGAGTTCGTCAAACTTTGCATTCGCCTGTACGATGTAGCCCTTGATCTCCTCCTCGCTGGCACCGTCGAAGACCGGCGTCGCAAAGTGTAGACCCAAAACCCGCGCGGCCCATCCGAGATGAGTCTCAAGAATCTGCCCGACATTCATACGCGAGGGTACGCCAAGCGGATTTAGCACGATCTCAACCGGCGTTCCATCCGGCAGATACGGCATATCCTCTTCCGGCAAAATACGGGCAATAACACCCTTGTTGCCGTGGCGTCCGGCCATTTTGTCGCCGACGCTCAGTTTGCGTTTCATCGCGACAAAAACCTTGACCATCTTGATCACGCCCGGAGGCAGTTCGTCGCCCTGTTTGAGCTTGGTGATCTTTTCATCGTAGATGTCACGCAGAATGTTGATCTGACGCTCGGTCCGCTGCTGATATTCCTTGACCTCACCGGCGATATCTATAGAACCTGCCGAGACCTCAGCCTTACTAAGGAAACGCGAATCAATCTCTTTCAGGATTTCACGGTTTAGCGTGTCGCCCTTCTTGATAAGAACATCCTTGCCGTCGAGTAAATCTTTTGTCAGCTTCCGACCGTCAAATAGCTCGTAAATACGCTCGTCACGCTGTTCCTGCAAGATTCGGATTTCGTCATCGAGATCGCGGTGAAAATCTTCCTCTTCCATTCCCTCGATGTCGAGACTTCGTTCATCCTTGTCCTGCCCTTTGCGGGTAAATATCTGAACATCGACGACCGTTCCGTCGATTCCCGGCGGGCATGTCAGCGAAGCGTCTTTTACGTCACCGGCCTTTTCGCCAAAGATCGCTCGAAGAAGTTTTTCCTCGGCGGTTAACTGTGTCTCGCCCTTTGGCGTGACCTTTCCGACGAGCACCGAACCCGGTTTGACCTGAGCGCCGATACGGATAATGCCCGATTCGTCGAGATCGCGAAGCATGTTCTCACCGATATTCGGGATATCACGTGTGATTTCTTCGGGGCCGAGTTTTGTATCACGGGCCTCGATCTCAAGTTCCTCGATATGGATCGACGTATAATAGTCGTCCTTAACAAGCCGCTCGGAAACGAGTATTGCATCCTCAAAGTTGTAACCGCGCCAAGGCATGAAGGCCACTAGCACATTGCGTCCCAACGCCAGTTCGCCCCGGTCGGTACACGGCCCGTCGGCGATGACCTGGCCTTTTTTGACCTGCTCGCCGACCTGGATGATCGGCCGCTGATTGATACACGTGTTCTGATTCGACCGCTTGAATTTGACCAGCGAATAAATATCCGCCGTCACCTCACGCGAGATCGTGCCGTCGACCTGATGATCGGCTTTTACAATAATTCGCTCGGAATCGACAAAATCCACGACGCCATCGCGTTTTGCGATGACAACCGCACCCGAATCGCGGGCGGCGATCTTTTCCATGCCCGTTCCGACATACGGCGACTCGGCACGAAGCAGAGGCACCGATTGACGCTGCATATTCGATCCCATAAGCGCACGGTTGGCGTCGTCGTTTTCTAAGAACGGAATGAGCGAGGCAGCGACCGAAACGAGTTGCTTCGGCGACACGTCCATATATTGCGTGTCTTTGCGGTCGGCGGTGATAAATTCACCTTTCTGCCTCGCAGCATTTCGCTCGTTGACAAAATTTCCTTTCTCATCAAGCTCGATGTTTGCCTGGCCGATGATCCATTTGTCTTCTTCCCACGCGGTGAGATAGAACGGCCACGGTTCGAAAACCGCCCGCTGCTGATCTTTTTTCAGCTTGTTATTTGCAGCCTCAACATCTTCAAGCGGAACGTGTTGACCCGGTTTAAAGCTCGTGTCACCACCGTTCTTGAGGCGGACATACTCGATCACTCGACCATCGACTACACGACGATACGGCGACTCGATAAATCCAAACTCATTGATCCTCGCAAAGCACGAAAGCGACGAGATGAGGCCGATGTTCGGGCCTTCCGGCGTCTCAATCGGACAAATGCGGCCATAGTGCGTCGGATGAACGTCGCGGACCTCAAATCCGGCGCGCTCACGCGAAAGACCGCCTGGCCCCAAAGCCGACAGACGGCGTTTGTGCGTAATTTCAGACAGCGGATTCGTCTGATCCATAAACTGCGAAAGCTGTGACGAGCCAAAGAATTCACGGACAGCGGCCGTCACGGGTTTAGCGTTCACAAGATCGCGCGGCATCGTCGTGAACATGTCCTGTTGAATGGACATTTTTTCCTTGATCGCGCGCTCCATGCGTTCGAGACCGATGCGGAACTGATTTTCGAGCAGTTCACCCACCGCGCGGACGCGGCGGTTGCCGAGGTGATCGATATCGTCCTGACCAAAATTCTCACTGTCCCGCTTCATCCGCAGGAGATAGTTGACGACCTCAACAAAATCGCCCGCTTTCAAAAGAGGATTCGTGATGTCCTCCTTTTCAGGGCGGCCCATCTTGATGTTAAATTTCAAGCGACCGACACGCGACAGATCAAACCGACGCGTGTCGAAGAACATGCCTTCGAGCAAACGATAAGCCGTCGGCACCGTCGGCGGATCGCCGGGACGCATCTTGCGGTAAATTTCGAGCAAGGCATCGACCGGTTTCGAGATTGGGTCTTTACGGATAGTCGCCGAAATGACTTCACCAATAACGTCACGTTTCGGGAAGAAAATAGAAAATGTCGTGACACCTTCCTCGATGATCTGCTGCAGTTTGCCGGCGACGATCTCGGTGTTGGCCTCAACGATGACCTCGCCGGTTTCGGTATTTACAACATCCTCAAGGGCAAACGCAGCTTCGAAATCGGCGGCGTTTACCTCGACCTTGTCCTTGCCCATGCGGCGAAGATCGGCGATCGCTGATTTCGTTACCTTTTTGCCCTTCCGAGTGACATCTTCTTTTTTGTCTTTAATATCTTCTTCGGCCCGCATTCCGACAAGATGAGTTTCTCCCTGGGCTTTTACGCTTATATGCAGTTTCCCCTTATCAATAGCGACCTCGTCGGTCACATAGAAAAGTTTGAGAATACTCGCGTTCGAATACTCGGCTCCTTTTACGACCTCTTCGAGGATGCTGTCCGACACTGTCTTCATGTCGATCTGCGGATTTAGCCACAGGCCGAGCGCACGTAAAAAGACGGTCGCGATGATCTTCCGTTTGCCAAGACGGGCGTGCAAAATTCCTTTCTGATCGTATTCAAATTCAACCCACGAACCACGGTACGGGATGATCTTCGCCAGATAATCGTCACGGTCGCCCTTAAAGAAAACGCCGGGCGAACGATGAAGCTGGGATACGATGACACGTTCCGTTCCATTGATAATGAAAGTGCCGTTATCGGTCATCAGCGGAATTTCGCCAAAGAAAACATCCTCTTCCTTAATGTCGCGGATTGTCGAGACGTTTGTCTCCGGGTCCTTGTCATAAACCGTGAGGCGAATTTTTACCTTGAGCGGTACGCTGTATGACATTCCCCGTTCCTGGCATTCCTGCTGATCGTGCTTGTGCTTGAGGCCGACCGGCTCGCCGCAGTTGTTGCAGAGGTTCGGGCGGACGGCGTTGAACGTGCCGCAGTTATTACAGAGAACTTCTGCCGGATTAAACGGATCGACCTTTATCTTTGCCGAGCAGTTTTTACAATTGGCACGCAGATGCTCGAGCCCTTCGAGATTGCCGCATTTACACTGCCAGTTGCCGATCTGATATTCGACATACTCGAGCATCGCCGTCTCGCGAAAGTCCGATACCGGAAAGATTGACGCAAACACCGACTGCAGACCGACATAATCGCGTTCCTCGGGGATGAGGTCCATTTGCAGGAACCGATTGTATGACTCGCGCTGGACCTCGATAAGGTTGGGAATCTGGGCGGACGTATAAATTTTGGAAAAATCCACACGCTCGGGCGCGCTGCTTGTCCGCTCTCCAAGACCGGTCGAACTGCTTTGTAGAGGATTGTTGATCATATAATTTAATAGCGGGCCAAAAAAGCTGTTGATTTTTGTAAAGGTTGCTGTTACGATGCACGTAAATAAACTTCCAAAAATCGCGATAAAGACGGCAAACGCGGTCGAGGGCGAAGTTTACCCAGACCGCTTTGTACGCAGTTAATGCCGTAGATTAAGTTTTCCGAGCGTGCCGAAAAGAGACACTCACTCTCCAATTTGTGCGACAAGTGTCGCGTCTAAATCAGCCGGAAACATTTATAAATAAAGGCATTTCCGATCCGGCCAAACCGGGATTCGCGACTTCGAAATAAATAGACGAGGCTGCGAACCATGTAGTTTACCAATTATTATTTGCAAAATCAAATGACGTGACGGCCATATCAGCGATCTCTGCGTCTTCCTCAGCGTCCTCAGCGTTGAAATCTTTCTAACGCCGAGAGCGGAGAGTTTGACGCAGAGAGCGCCGAGAAAGCGTCCGCATTTGTGCGACTATTTGACCTCGACCGAAGCACCGGCGTCGGTCAATTTCACCTTGAGCTCTTCCGCTTCGCCGGCCGAAATGCCTTCTTTCAGGGCTTTCGGAGCACTGTCGACGAGGTCCTTGGCTTCTTTCAGACCAAGTCCTGAGACTATCTCGCGAACAAGTTTGATCACCGCGATCTTGTTGCCGCCGGCCGCAGTCAAGATAACGTCAAACGTGTCCTTTTCCTCAGCCGCCGGAGCGGCATCGCCCGCACCGGCACCCGCCGCCATCATCATCGGGGCCGCCGCGGCCGCCGAAACGCCGAATACTTCTTCGAGCTCCTTGACCAATTCCGACGCTTCGAGAAGCGACATTCCTTTTAAATACTCAACTACATCTGCTTTTGTAACTGCCATGATTTTTATTTATCTCCTATTTAGGGTCCTTTAGTAAAGGATGAAGGATAAAGGAGGAAGGATAAAATAAATCCTTTGCTCTCCGGCCCTCACCTGTTTATCTGTCGCGACCGGAATGGATCAAAAGAGTCCGGAACTTTCTTTATCCTTCATCCTTCATCCTTCATCCTTTCGCGTCCGCCGCTAGAACCCAGGGACGTTTACGGTTAGGGTTGCATCACCTTTCCTTCCTCGTCCGAAGCCTGCATGACCTGACAAATCATTCAGACTCGCTTTCCTTGAGTACGGCTTTAAGTTTTGAGTCCCTGCTTTAGCACGCTTTCTTTCGCACCACCGAGGCCTGCTAAAGCAGGGACTCAAAACAAACTTCTTCTATTCCGCCTTATCCTCAGCGTCAGCTTCGGGGGCGATCTCTAAGATATCTTCGGCATCGTCGTCAGCGGCTTCGACAGCTTCTACCGCAACAGCTTCAGACTCCGAAGCCGGGGTTTCCTCGACCGGTGCTGCTTCAACAGGTGGTTCGGACACTTCTTCCACCGCCACCTCAACCGCCGCCGGCTCAACCGCTGCGGCCTCAACCGCCGTGGCGTCCTCAGACGCCGGAGCCTCGGCCGAAACTTCCGTTTCAGCCGGAGCGGTCTCAATCGCCGCCGCATCTTCCGCCGCCGGTGCATCTGCCAAAACTTCCGCTTCAGCCGGAGCGGCAGGTTCTACCGCCGGTGCCGGAGCAGACTCCTCAGCCTTGACCTCAACCGCCAGCTCCGATGCCTCCGCCGGTTTCTTCTCGCCGATCTGTTTAATAACCACGGCCAGGTCACGGGGCACGGCATTGATTACCGTAACCAAACGCTGCGCACCGCTGTTGAGCACCCACATCAGCTTGGAAATAAGCTCTTCTTTCGAAGGCAGGTTGGCGATGGTCGTCAACTGTGTGAGATCGACCAGTTTGCCATCAACGACACCCGTCTTAAAGGTGTAGATGTCAGCATTGTCCTTCATGAACTTCGAAATTGCTTTCGAAAGGACCACGGGGTCGTTCTCGGTCCATGCAATAGCTGTCACGCCTTTGAAATGCTCGGTCGCATCTTCAAACTGGGTTCCTTTCACGGCGATCCGCGCCAATGTATTCTTGACGACCTGATAGCTCGCACCGGCTTCACGCAGTGAGCTGCGAAATTCCTGGTCCTTAGACACCGTCACTTTTGAAAAACTGACGACCATCGCGGACTTTGATTTCGCTAGCGACTCGGTAATGGCCGCCAGATCTTTTGCTTTTGTTTCTCTTGTTTTCATTTTCTCTCCTACGGATTTTTCACCGCAGAGACGCGGAGACGCTGAGATGAGATAGCCTTTTCGGCAACAGCGTTTCGACGCCCATTATAAAACTTTTCTTCTCTGCGTCTCCGCGACTCCGCGGTGAACGCCAGACTATACATACGCCAGTTCATCAAGGAGCACACCCGGGCTCATCGTCGCGGCCAG
>JANPCJ010000084.1:0-9715 GCA_031430895.1 Chloracidobacterium sp.
CCCGCCATATCGCTGGCGAAATATCCACTCGGCGCCCAACTCTCGACATCGATCCTTCAACGTTAATAACGCAAATTGAGTTCCGCAAAGCGCGCCCGGCCCAGTGTCTTTTCCAGCACACTCAACATCATAGTCGAGCGATGTTAACAAACCGTAAACCACTCCTCAATTCCGTTTAAATTCGAGGTATTTTCCGGAATGTATGATTCAATACAACTCTTTTATCGAATTCGGCATTTAATTCTCTTGGCGGGCGAGAAATTTGTATCATTCTGGGTTACAAATATGCGGGTTCGAACATGGCAACTTCAAAACCGTTTTAGACGCAGCGATTTGCGGAATTCGAACGAAACTTGACTTTTTTGTAAAAGTCATCTAAGTTAGTGACGCATTTTGCCGAAAGGCGAATAGCCTTACGGGAATGCGGATAGTAAATAATAAGAAAAAGGGGAAAATAATGGCACAAGTAGAATATTCTACATCATCATACAAGACGCCATTGCATCATCGCATAATTGCAAGCATGCCCGTAAGGGCAAGCTGGATCGACGCCGAAAGCGGAGAAACGGTGAGTGTAGAGGGTCTGACCGAGAATGTTGGCGAAACCAGCGCTCTCGTCAATCTCGAAACTTTACCGCCGGTCGGCAGCGAGGTTCGTCTTCGAATCATGGAAGAAAACAAGACGATCATCGAGGTTTTGACACAGGTTATTCGTGTCGAACGCGATCCGAGCAAGCCGATGGCCGCGCTAACTATTTCAGAAAATTTGAAGAAATGGCGAAACACGGCTATGACGGCGGCGCAAAAATGGGTCACGAGGCATTGGCAGCTTAACTACGAAGAAGAATGGGTTAACTAAACTCTGATCTTCATTCGTTATCATAAAGAAGCGGGAAAATTCTTCAAAGAATTTTCCCGCTTTCTTATTACCGCCTTTGAAAGACGAACTTCCTATTAGCACTGTCTGGTAAATCCAACATTCTGGAAACACGCCAGGGCCGGACCCTGCACCGGAACAGTAATTGGAGCCCCGGTCTTAAGAAAACCAATGGTGGCATTCATCGGCACCGGCGCACGGCTAGAGGTAAAACCGATATTGTATAGAGTACCCCACCGGACGGCATTCGCGTTGGGATTCTGGGCAAATGTTTCAGCACTCCAGGTCGTTAGGCCCCCGCCCGTCGTCTGGGCCCACGGCGTACTGCTGTAACCCGTGTTTGCCGTGGTTCCGTCAAATGTCCATCCCGGATGCTGAGGGGGCGCGTGGAACGCGACATTGGCCAAAGTAGTGCCAGTTGCCAGAGGCAGACCAAAAGACTGGATCGCCCGATCCATATTCTGGTTATAAATGGCGTACTCGTAGCGGTACAATCCCGGTTGCAGGGTCGTCACCTTGTAGGCAATCGTTCCGATGCCATCGACTCCGGGAGCCGGTTCGATCTGGACACGCGTAGCTCCCGGCCAGGCCTCAATCGCCCCTTTCCTCTGCACGGTGTTGCCGACCGGTGAAAAACTAAAGGTGGTGGTGCCCGTGACACTGTATTGTCGGTACGACGCGTTGTTGTACTGGTTACACTGTCCTGGATTCGCCTGACACCATGCATATTCGTGCGGCGTCACATACTGGGCCTCGGCATAGTAGGTGGCGCCGGGATTTTGCGTCGTGCTCAGGTCGCTGATCGCCGTAAGCATCCGGTGCAAAGGGCCGGTGTGGCTGTGGCCGGTATGGAGATTTGGCGATGTTCCCGTATCTCCCCGCGGATAAACACCGGTAAAGGGGTTAATCCATGCTCGCGAACCGAGATTGGCCGTGCCGTTCAGACTTGCTGAATATGGATCGGAGCATCCCGAACCGAGCCTGGTGCCCGTGCCCGAGCTCTGGCAGCCAAAGCCACAGATGTCTTGCTGCAAAGCCGTGAAGGCATGTTTGACGTTCGATTGGCCGATCTGTTCAAAGCGTTCATCGTTCGCCGGCCCACCGCTCATTCGATAGATGTTTTGCGGAATCACCGGGTGGTCATTGTCGGGCAGCTGAAACCAGTTCAACTGCACCACGCCGGCGTTGCAAGAGTCTGTGCCAACGGCGAGACCGACGTGCGTTCCGTTCGTGCTGCCGGATGGCATTGTCAAATCGAAGAGGTTTCCCACGATCACATCCGGCCCCGGGACAGTCCCGACCTCGGGTGAACCATTTGCCGGCAGAACCCTTGATGTTGCTTCGCCGTTGACGAGTTCCGTGGTCTCGATCGAGCGCATGGTGGCCGTAATCGAGATAGTGCCGACAACCGAGCCGGCCTGCGAGGGACGTCCAAGTTCGGCCGCAAATTCGTTTGAGATCAGAAGGCGGCCCGTCTGGATGTCGAGAAGATGTTCTTTGGGATTATATTCGAACTGATGCCCTTCGATATTGAAGAAGACAAATCCGGTTTTCCCGTCGCGAACGACGAGTTCGTAGGGCTCATCCGAGAATGAGCTTTCGAGAACAAGCTGATGAAACGAAGCATCCAATTTTGCCGGCAGAGCAGGCGAATCCTGCGGGATGAGGTCCATTGTGCTGGGCAGCGGGCCGCGTAATTCACCATTAAAAACGAGGACCTTAAAAAATGAATCCGGCACCACGCCGAAACGCAAGGTGCTCATTTGCGCCCGCGAACCCGTTCCGTTCAACTTATTCAGATCGATGTCCATCGCGGCGCTGCCATTGGCCACGATCATTTTTTCAAGTCGCCCGGTTTCCGGGCCGGCCATGGTCTGGCGCTCTAACATGACCCACGCAATGCCGGTCAATAGGCAAAATGCTAACATCGACAAAACGATACGACGCCGGCCGGCCGGCAAAATCTTTTTCATCATTCCTTGTCTCCTGGTGATTTACCTCGATTTTCTTCAAGCCCAGCTCTATAGCGTGGGACTATGTAAACTTTTATTTGGAAATAGCCTAAACACAATACCCCAAACTAGGAATAAAGTCAACAAAGTCAGAGCATGGTGTTAGAACTCCGTGAAAATGTCCTCATAAGAACTCGATGGAAATGTCCTCGGATGAAAAGGCCCAAGATTGAACCTGAAAGGGGTGGTCGATGGCAGAAGGGGGACTATTGATCATCCTACCTGCCCGGATCGAATGGCGGGCAGGATACCCGCGCTCCCCGTGATGGGATAAACTATCGCTATGGACTGGAAAATATTCGGAACAGCGTTCCTAACACTCTTTTTAGCAGAACTAGGCGACAAAACACAGCTCGCGGTCATAACAATGTCGGCGAATACCGAATCAAAGGTCGCGGTATTCTTAGGCGCCAGCCTGGCGTTGGTACTCGTCTCGCTACTCGGTGTGCTCGTGGGCGGCATCCTGAGCCAATTCATACCCGTAGAATGGCTGCAGCGCATCGTCGCCGTTGCGTTTATCGTGATCGGGATATTGATGCTGTTAGGAAAACTCTGACTGGAGGGTGAGCATCCTGCTCGCCGGTGTCCAACGGGTGAGCATCCTGCTCGCCGCTCCAGTCAATTCTTTAACCTGTCAACAAACTTCTGCCGAAACTTCGCCACCTTCGGAGCGACCACGGCCGCGCAATAGGGCTGGTTCGGATTATTGGCAAAATATTCCTGATGATAATCCTCAGCCGGCCAGAATTTATCAGACGCCGTCACCTCGGTCACTATCGGGTTGTCATAAATCCCTTCCGCCGCAATCTCCGCAATCACCTTCTCCGCCGAGACCTTCTGCTCGTCCGAATGATAAAAAATCGCCGACCTGTACGACGACCCGATGTCATTCCCCTGCCGATTCAAGGTAGTCGGATCATGCACCGTAAAATAAACCCTCAACAGGTCGTCATACGATAACTCGTCCGGGTCGAACCGAATCTGCACAACTTCCGCATGCCCAGTCGTTTCCGAACAAACTTCCTTATAAGTCGGATTCTCCGTATGCCCACCCGAATACCCGCTCAGGACATCCTCGACGCCTTTCAAATCATCAAAAACCGCCTCCACACACCAAAAACACCCCGCCGCCAAAGTTGCCGTTTCCAAATTACTCATAAATTAAGTTTACCAAACCGCGTGTTAAACTGGCGGAGCATCGGAGTGATTATGTCAACTCAAACTATAAATATTGATAAGGTCGAAAAACAATTGGCCGGTTTATTGGCAATCGCCGAGAAAGCATGTGAGATTGTTATCGCTCAAAACGGTAAAACCATCGCCCGTTTGGCGTCTGTTCCACCTACTCGCAAGAAGAAGCGAACTGCGGGCCTAAATCGCGGAACTATCTGGATCAGCGATGATTTCGATGCTGCCCTGCCAGACGAGTTTTGGTTAGGAAAGAATGAGCATGGATTTGCTTTTCGACACGCACAACTTTCTTGGGTCTAAGCAACATACCTTTTCATTATCGCCGGCCCTTTTTTTTGGATCGATAAAATTTTACTTGACGAAATCGAAAAATGGGTTTATCTTTGTTGTACGACTTTGAAAAACCGTGATGTTTGTTCAAAACGCCGCTTTACCTTGTTGACCCACGATTGAGAAAACTACTTTTTCTCAACATTGACACGGAGGCCCAAATGACGCGATACTTTTTTCGTTCTTCAATTTCCCGTACACTCACTGTCAAATCGATCTTGATTCTTCTCTGCTCAGTCGGGGCTGCGGTGTCGCAAGACTATGACAAAACCCGTCAGATTGGTCTGGACTTATTTGATGCCAATAAGGCCAGTGGCGGCTGCTGCGGGGCTAGTCGGGATGGCAAATCGGTCACGCCGCTTAGCAGCCCGGAATACGAGACATACAGGCTGACGGCGACGTATTACAGTCTGCGCGACAATGTCACGGCTACGCTGATGCTCAATAACAAAGGGCCGCAGCCAATTCTCGCCACGCCGACTTTCTACAGTCTCGCGGGCACCCGCCTTCAACTGGCACCCATTAGCGTACCGGCGACATCCTATATGGATGTGGACATGCATCAGTTGCTAGCCGGGGCGGGCGATGAATTTCGGGAAGGCAGCCTTAAGATTTCTTATCAAGGCATCTCGCAGCAGCTTGGAGCACAGGTCAAATTGGTCGATTCGCAGAATAGCCTTATCTGGGCTGAGCAGCTGAGTTATACGACAAAATATGTGTCGAGCCGGTTAGAAAGCGTCTGGTGGCTGCCATACGAAAACTCGGAAACTCGCATAGTGGTCTCGAACACGTCGAGTGGCATCGTCACCGCGAGCCTCACGGCCGACGGAGCGTCGCCGAATCAATCGTCACCCGCAACGATCTCTCTAAACCCGTGGGAAACGCGTGTTCTCGACCTCATGCGCGACATTGTAGGTAACTCGGGCGGGCATATTCACGAATCGGGCGGTGTCTCTATAACGCATTCGGGAAGTCCGGGCGCGGTCATTGCTCGAATGTTTATCGCCAAGGCGAGCAAGGGATATTCGTCGGCCATCAATTTTATTGATCCCGGAGCGATGGTTTCATCGCGATGGCATGGAAACGGACTTCGATTTCGAAATGTTAACGGTGCAAAACTCGATCCCGTCCTCGTGGCCCGCAATAACCTCTCCATTGAACATAGCCGACGGCCAGATCGGCTGGTCGATGATCGGCAACCAGAATAAATCTTTGAGCGCGAGAAGCGAACAGGTTAGCCTCGCGGGCGCCGTTGCCAGCACATACTCGTGTGCTAACTGCTGTCCAAGCTCGAGGATCTACGATTCGGTCAATCCGCTCTTTGCCACAACTCCTCCCGGTCAGAACATGCAGTACTACACAATTGGCGTCATAACCGACTGTATGGGAAACGGCACCCCGATTCAGGGCGGAGCTGCATGGAGTTCCCTGAGTCCGCCCATAGCGACGGTAAACTCTGGCGGTCTCGCCGAAGGCGTCTCGCCCGGATCGACATCCATAACCGGCGACTGGGGAAATTTCTCATGGTTCGATGCCGGTCAACAGTGCTGGTACAACGAATATCCCGGCCAGGGTGGTGGCGATATAGAGGTCGTAGGCGTTCAGAAAATTCAATATCAGGGCCCAAATAATCCGAGTTTTTCGGATGCCACGTCGACTCTCTACATTCTCAAAGGGACGGCCGTCACCTTCAAGGCAATTCCGAACCCTTCAACCGGGACGTTTCCCAGCGGACAGCCAGTTTGGAGCGGCACTTCGGGTGCAACGGGGACGGGTGCGACAACATCAGTCACGTTTAATACCGTCTCGTCGAGTACAAGCAACTATAAAACCGTAGTCGCGACAGCGGGGAATTCCTCAGTTACCGTGAATGTGGTTGTGTACGACCTGGAAAAGGTTATTGCGCCTGTTGAGACTTGGACGGGCCGGGCTACGACAACCTTTGGCTTAAGGGAACTTGTCAATTTGTTTACCACCATTACACCATCCGGGGTAACAAGTACACAGGCTGGAGGCTTGGTGTGGATCAGGGCGTCTGGAACGGGAACCGTTGTATCAAGTGAAATTAATGACGGAACAGGAACCTTCACTGCTCCTGCGAGTCCTGGCAATACAACGCTAAAGTTGAATGTTGTTGCTGGCCCTTCCAAAGACAAGAACATCACCCAGGATGTTACTACGATAAAACCAAGCGGGACAAACTTTGCTCTATCCACAGGCCGGAGACATACTCAGGGCAGGGTCAGCGCTGGCTTCAAAGCAATTGTTTACCTCGAACCGAAAACTGTTTCGTTCAAAAATATCACGATTACCGAGGGTGCGTGTGACGCCACAACAAGTGGATACTTGGCTGGTTTGGGGACCCCTCATGCGGCGGGCACACCGAATCAAATTCTTCTCTGCAATGGCTCAACAGGATGCAGGGGTCAAAACGAAGACACAGTTTACTTGTTCCATCCAACCAACCCCTCACCCACTCCCTACGGGACCGGATCGTGGACTTGGCCCATCCCCTGGTATTACGACAACCCAGGCGGGGACCCTGTACCATGGTTCACCGTCAATCAGGTTCTAACGACGGATGACTCCGGGAATGCAACCATTTCTAGGGTGGAGTTTCCGTAACATTTAATGTCAATGACGCCACGATCTCAACTGGAGGGACGTGGTAACAGGAGCGAATCATGCAAAAGTTTATCTTTAAATTTGGCCTAGTATCGGTACTAATTGGAGGTTTTCTCGCGGTTTATGCGTTTGTTTTCTCGGGATTTTTCACGAGTTCCGAGGCTGCAATCAACGATGGACAGCAGAAATCGTTGGTTATGCCAAAGCAAAATGCTCGCCCGAGAAATGTTGATATCGGAGCGGCAGACGTCCCGGAAGCAGAGTATCGTGTACGGCTTGCTCGCATCAGGCAGTTCACAGATGCGGGCAGTTTTGAGGAGCTAGTTAAGGAGGGCGATGAGATCCAGGTTGTTTGGGCAGCAAACGGGGGCGAAAGATTTGCCAAATTGATCCTGGAGGTGATGAACGCCTTTGGGTATAGTCCTATATCTGACGGTCATCCTGAGGTCCGCAGTTTGAGTGATAAATACGCCACTGTAGCTCTTGAACGGGCGGATTCGTACAGTCTTGAGTCGGAACAGTATCTTTTAATGCGGCTACGCTATTTCCCAGATCTTCCTAGTTTCAATGAGGAAGAAGCGTTAAAGCTTCGCAATAGCTCGAAGATGTGGCTCCATCTACTGACGCGTCTTGAACGCGAAAATGACCACTCGTTTGATCCCTACACAGCATTACGGAAGCAGCTCGTGCCTCCCGAGGACCCGCGTTGGAATGGAGTTTTGTTACAGATGCAGATCAGCCCTCCCGAGGACCCGAGTTCGAGTGGAGTTGTGGATCCGGTCGCGAAGGCCAGATACCAAGCAGAGATGGCGGAGTATTACGAGAAGCGAAAGAAACAGAGAGACCAGTATAATCTTCTAAACGTTGCCGAGGTTGCCGAGCCATGGGGGACTAAGTTTTTGGCGAATGTCTATTCAAAACCGCCGTTCTCCCGTGAGGAACTCAGTACACTTCTATCGGAGTATCCAATCGCTGAGAGTTTGAGAAGGAGCATTTTGAAGGCGAGAGACGATCTGGTTCCTAGCAGCCACCCGTAACCAGATTCCAACGGTGACGAAACGGCGATGACGTTTGGGTTGAGTTTTGATCCGGCGAAGCTGGAATTTGAGGGTGTAAGTGGGATTAACAATACTCCGGATGTTATGGCTGGTTACGATTCGCCTGAGGGGATGAATCGGACGGTGAACGCAACCCGAGGGTGCCGATAGCCTATTTTTCAATTTTGGGAAGAGTGAATTTAATGTTCCGTGGGACACCTGGTTTCGACGGTAAAAGTTATCAAGACGGTCGGGAAAAAGACCACAAACCAGGTTGCAGTCAGGAAGATACTGTCTTGAAAATCAAATGGAAAAAGCCAGGTTTGGGTCAAAGGGGCGATTATTTTTAATGACCCCGAAAGCGATATGGAGGAGCTTTCGCATAGCGGCGCAAATCACCTCCATAGAGGTCTTCCCATTTTGACTGAGACGGCTGGCAAACTGTTTGATGGTTTGGTTGTACTGGACGGCGACGATGGCCGGGAAGTACAAAGCTTTTCTAATGCGGCCGTTGCCGACTTTTGACAATCTGGAGCGGTTAAGGGTTGTTCCGGATTGGTCTTTTCGCGGCGTGAGGCTGGCCTGAGCGGCGACAGCTCGTGCCGAATCGAACTTTCGAAACTCGACCTCGCCGAGTAACAACTGAGAAGTCTTTTGGCCGATGCCCGGAATTGTCAACAAGAGATCGTTTTGCTGTTTCATGTCCGGGTGATTGTCGATGTGCTCTTTGATAAGACGGTGAACGTTTTTGATTTCCGTTTCCAGAGTTCTGATCATGCGTTTGACACTGGTACGAACTTCTTTCGGTGCCACATCGAGACGGTTCTTCTCCGCGATCAGCATCTGGTCGAGTGCCTCTATGCGACGGTTGAGTGCCTGCAGCTGCTTTACTTGGGCGGGCATTGGGTGCCACTCACGCGGATTCTTAACCAGACAGAAATCGGCGATTAAAAGGGCATCCGCCGGGTCCGTCTTGTTTCGTTTCAGGCCAGCGTTTCCATAGCTCTTGATCTGAAAAGGGTTCACTACCGAGACGCGATGGCCCTTTTCGTGAAGAAACTCAGCCACCGCCTCGCCGTATGTTCCGGTCGATTCCAGGCAGGCGTGAACCCGCTCGATACGCAGCGACATGAGCCAGCCCTGCAACAACTTGAAATCTTTCGGCGAGTTGTTGAACTTCTTTTTCAGCGTTTTGCTGTCAAACTTGAGAGCCACATCCAATTTCTTTTTTGATACATCAATACCCAAGATCGCTTCTGACATTATGCTTCCTCCTTCAAAAAAATCGTCCCCAGACCAACCTTGTAAATACAGACTCTCTCGTCATATGATACTGTCCGGCCTTCTGGAACGGGTCAAAAAACGGAAAAGAGGTGCTTTATCTTCCTGCAGGACTCTATCGTCCAAGGCGGGCTACAGACTCATCTTTTCCAACAATGAAACAAGCGTCCATGTTCATTGTTCAGCATTTGATTATCAAGATACAAGGCGGGCTTGCCCCTGGGCTTGCCCCCATTCGCGCCAAGTTAAGGCCGTAATTGTTGATATAGCATGACATGGAGACGGCGAGAACGTCGCGTATTTCTGGACTTTGTAGGCTTCAATGTTTTCGTCGCGGAGCGACGTTGTGAATTTAGCCGTGG
>JANPCJ010000085.1:0-9232 GCA_031430895.1 Chloracidobacterium sp.
ATATTCATTTGTTCTCCAATGACCTGGGCCGCGGCGCGAAAAGAAGGCAAAGAACTTGAGCGGCAGAGAATCAGTTAGTCGAAATGTCAGAACTAAGCGACCTATATCAGGAAGTAATTTTAGACCACAACAAGAACCCGCGAAATTTTCGTGAGATCGCAGATGCCGATCAGTACGCTGATGGCAAGAATCCATTGTGCGGTGATGCGTTGCGGGTCTATGTCAGTCTCGATGGCGATACCGTTATGGACGTCGCTTTCAAAGGCTCTGGCTGCGCCATTTCGAAGGCTTCAGCGTCGATGATGACGCAGGCGGTAAAGGGAAAGACTCGCGAGGATGCCGGAAAGATATTCGAAGAGTTTCATCGTATGGTCACCGGCGACCTCGATATCGAGACGCAGGAGAATAATTTAGGCAAATTGAGAATTTTTTCAGGCGTCCTGGAGTTCCCCGCGCGCGTCAAATGTGCATCGCTTAGCTGGCACACGCTTAATGCGGCGCTGCACGGCGAGGAAGAGGTTTCGACCGAGTAGTTATGCTAAAGGCCGCGAGTATATTTCTTTTATTGCTCACCTCCGCGGTTGGTGCTTTTGCTGATACGAGCGCTGCCGCATTCGAACGGCAGGCCGGACAGCTCAGGACAAAACTGAAAGATCGCGGCTTCACCGTGATTGTCGAGCGGCCCTTTATCGTCGTCGGCGACGAGCCGGAAGATCGCGTCGCGGTTTGGGCCAACGAGATCATTCGCGGAACGGTGATAAGGCTCAAACAGGATTACTTCGCTAAAGATCCGGCAAACATTCTCGAGATCTGGCTCTTTAAGGATGAGGTTTCGTATCGTAAACACGCCAAAGAATTCTTTTATGACGAGCCTGATACGCCATACGGATACTACTCGCCGTCGAAAAAAGTCCTCGTCATGAACATCGCGACCGGCGGCGGCACGCTCGTTCACGAGATCGTTCATCCGTTTATCGAAGCCAATTTTCCCGATAGTCCGGCCTGGTTTAATGAGGGCCTCGGCTCGCTCTATGAACAATCGGGGACGGTCAATGGCCACATCTATGGTTACACAAATTGGCGGCTGCGAGGGCTGCAAAACGGTCTGAATCGGAAAGTCGTTCCTTCATTTAAGGCGCTCACAATGATGTCCGACCGCGAGTTCTATCGCGAAGACACCGGCACCAATTACGCTCAGGCCCGCTATTTGTGCTATTACCTGCAGGAAAAAGGGCTGCTCAGAAAGTTCTACAAAGAGTTTGTCGCAAACGCCAAAACCGACGCGACGGGATACAAAACGCTGCAACGCGTTCTCGGCGAACGCGACATGACGGTGTTTCAAAAAAGGTGGATGGCATTTGTCCTAAAGCTCACTTTCTAGGCAGATATCGCGTTGCCGTCTCGGTAAACCGTTCGATCTCAGCCGCGCACCACTCCTGATCCCGTCCCAATTCCACAGCCATGATCTCCGCAATTCGTGGAGCCGCCTCGATTGCCGCCCGCGCATTAAGAAACAACGCGCGTGTTCGCCGGGCGAGAACGTCCTCGACAGTTCGTGCCATCTCACTCCGGACAGCCTGGACGACATCGGCTGACGAGTACGGCAAATCGGGATGAAGAGGTTCGGCGATCACGGTGACCGTGCTCTCGATACAGAGCGTCGCCGTGACACAATGTGCGGCTTTCAATTTGCCGACGATCGCGGCTTTGTTGACCGCGTCCTCGGCCATGCGGCGATATGTCGTCCATTTGCCGCCCGTTATTGTGATCAATCCCGACCCGTCGACAAACATCTCGTGGCTGCGTGATAGTGACGACGTATTCTTTACATCGCCTCGCCTAACGAGCGGGCGGATCCCGGCAAACACGCTCAGTATGTCACCTCGCGTCGGCCTTGACGTGAGATATTCGCCGGCCGTTTTCAGAATAAAGTCGATCTCTGTATCCAATGCTTCCGGCTCGAGACTCGCTGAATTGACCGGCGTCTCAGTCGTACCGACAAGAACATGCTCGTGCCACGGAATGCAGAAAAGAACGCGGCCGTCGCTTGTTTTCGGTATCATTATTGCCGTGTCTGACCGCAGAAAGCGGCGGTCGAGAACGATGTGGGAGCCTTGAGCGAACGTGATGACCGGTTGCGCCGACGTATCGGACAAATGTCTGACCGCGTCGCAGAAAGCGCCGGTCGCATTGATAACGCACTTTGCCGCGACCGCGAACATTTCGCCCGTCTCGACATCTTCAAACTCAACGCCCGATATTGTCGTACCCCGTTTTACGAACGACGTGACACGCGCGTAGTTGATAAAGCAGGCTCCCTTTTCGCCAGCCGTTCTGGCCATGTCTATCAGAAGCCGAGCATCGTCGAACTGGCCGTCGTGATAGAGTACGCCGCCGGTCAAACCCGCCGATTTCAAGGCCGGAAGCCGTTCAAGCGTTTCGTGACGTGAGAGTATTCGAGACCTTCCAATGTTGTATTTGCCGGCAAGCAGATCGTACAATTTAAGGCCGATGCCATACATGAGCTTCTGCCGCAGCCCATAGCAGAGCACGATAAACTCCTGCGCATGAACAATCTGCGGTGCATTACGAAGCAAGATGCCGCGCTCTTTGAGTGCTTCACGTACCAGCGAGATGTTGCCTTGCCGCAGATACCTGACGCCGCCGTGGATGAGCTTTGTCGAGCGGCTCGATGTGCCTTTGCCAAAATCGTGCTGTTCGAGCAGCAGCACATCGTAACCTCGCGACACCGCATCGAGGGCGCAGCCAACGCCGGTTGCACCGCCGCCGATGACGATGATGTCCCACGGTTCGGTACGCTTGCGGATGCGTTTGAGGATTTCCGGGCGGTGCATTGAAAACAGATTTCGTTCGAAATCATCGCGGTCATTCTTCAAAATATGAACCGGGATTCGAGTTGATTAAAATGACAAGTTAGGAAGGCGGGCTTGTCATTGTGGTTTGTTGATAGGGTTGCTCAACGATTCTCAAATGTAATCTGCTACCAATCTAGCAGATAACTTGTAAAATCGGCGAAATCAAAAGACAATTTCCCTTGTCTATGACAGAAACATCTGAGCCGAAAGGCATCTTTACGATAGAGACGGGCCGGGATTATTTTCCGTGGATCGCAGTTATCATCGTTGTAATCACCGCAACTGTCTTCTTAAATCTTCAGGGCCGTGTCTGGTGGTGCGCGGTGGGCGATTACGCTCCGTGGTCGTGGAACATCTGGACAAAGCACAACTCACAGCACGTCATAGACCCATACTCGTTTACTCACGTTCTGCACGGCGTACTCGAATTCTGGCTGATTGGCCTCGTTTTCGGACGGTTTTCGCTAGCGTGGCGGTTTGCGTTGGCGATACTTATCGAAAGCTCGTGGGAAGTCGCCGAGAACTCAAGCTACATCATCAACCGCTATCGCGAAGAGACGATCTCGCTCGATTATTTTGGCGACTCGATCATCAATTCTTTGGCAGATATTACCTGCTGTGGTCTCGGATTCGTAATCGCGTATAGGCTAAGGTTTTGGCGCTCACTGATTTTGTTTATTGCGACCGAGATTGTCTTGATATTCTGGATACGCGACAGCCTGATCATCAACATTATTATGTTGATCTATCCGATCGAGGCTATTAAGCGATGGCAAATCGGATGAAAGTAAAAAGTAAAAATAAGAATTTGGTGGATTATGGGGTAAACGAAATCCGAAAAGATATATGACATTCGTGAGCGGACGTTTCAGTTCGCTGTCAGAAAAGTTAAACTGTGCGCGTACCTTGAGAAACACACCATTGTAAATCGGTTGATCCCAGATTACGCGATATAGGCGCCCAAGTGCCGATTTGCTGCTGCTTAGTGCCGCTGCCGCCACTCGTAAAGCTTGGGCTGCGCGATTTACCACCGGACGTGTTTTACCGCTTATCACCTTACCGCCGGTTAAGTCCGCAAAGAAATCGCAAAGAAGACATGGAAGAAGTAAACGATACTTTTTCTAATGCTTAATCTGGATTAAACCACCCTCTACCACAGGTGGTTCTGACAAAATGCTTAACTTAAATATCGATTTTCTTCTTGCTGTGCCCATTTGTACGCGAGACAGATTGAATCTCCGCGCTTTCCTCGATTTGGCCGACGGCTTGGTTCAAGACTTCCTGAAGCTCGGTTAAACGACCGAGGGTCGAGGTCATTTCGAGTAAGCCATACTTTTTATCGTTGTCGAAGTTAAAAGCGGCGGTGATGAGAAAGGACAGGGCTTCGGCATCCGTGCGCTGTATTTCGGGTAAGCGGCCGCGATTGCCGCTCATCTTGAAGGCCGCGATTGCCATGCGCTCAAACAGTCCGAAGACCTCGTCGGCAAGCGGCCCGACCTCGCTGGCCGGTTCTTTTTCGTCTTCAAAAAACTCAATCTCCGCGACCAGGTAGGGTTCGCCTGCATCCATATAATTCGCGATGCGGTAGCGTGCGATTCCCAGTGTCAGAATATTTGAACGCCCGTCCGGGAGCGTTTCCGATTCTCGGATTTCCGCGACGCAGCCTACCGTCCCGACGGGCGGCATTTCGATAAACGATTCCTGCGGCTCAAACAGCGTTACGCCAAAGAAGTTGCCTTCCTGCTCGACGTCCCTGAGCATTTGCCGATAGCGGTCCTCAAAAATATGCAGCGGCAACAGCTCGTTCGGCAGCATCACGAGCGGCAGAGGGAAGATCGGCAGGTGGGTAATGCCGGCAACTTTTTCCAGGGCTTCGGACATAGACTTAGGGTGACAGGTAACAGGTGACAGGTGACGGGTTTTTATCCTGTCACCTGTGAGCCGTCACCTGTCACGGTTTTCAAAGCAATAAACTCAGCAATCTTTCGCGGCTCGTCGTCGCCGAGGGCCATTCGTTTGGCGCCGATGACGGCGTCGGAGATGTCGGCCTGTCGCGATTTGTAGCGATTGTCACGAAAGATGAGATCCTCGATCACGCGACGCTCGAGCCGCTCGCGTCCGGCTTCATCTTCGCTCTCGAAAGTCTCAAGGTAATCCGCCGGGACGGTGTGATTTTTGATGCGCACGTGGAGAGCACCGGTAATCGACTTTGTTTCGTCGCGGATCTTTTGCATCTCGAGCAGCGAATTTGGAAATCCAAGCTGGCCACGCAACGCGATCTCGATGATCGGCTGCGGTTTGCCGGCTTCGGCCACCCGGGCCTTCGTCACTATCTCGTTAAGTACGCCGGTCGTAACCTGATTCGCTTCGTCAGCGTGAGTGACGTCAAACGCAAGCTGCTGAAAAGGCCGGTAATGGTAGTCGGTGATGTGTCTGGCCGCAATCTTGTTTTCACTATCAACCTCGACGACAAAAGCGCCGCGAGTTTCGCGAAACTCGCTGATATTGGTTATCTCGATCGAGCCGGGATTGAACGCCCAGTTGTCTATCTCATAGTGTTTATGCGTATGGCCGAGGCCGACGTATTCGACCGCCTGCTTTAGCTCTTTTAGGGCGTCCAGGGACAATGCTGGAATCGGGTGCATCTGATGTCCCTCGACATCCGTGTGCAGCATCAGGATGTGAAAAGCTCCATCGCGCCGGTTTTGTTTTATTGCCTCGGTGAGCATCGGTATCGCCCAATTGCCTGACGCTCCGTACCAATCGGAACCAAAGATCCTCGCCCGGCCGATGTCGATGTATCCGCCTTTTTTCGTCTGTTCATCCCACGGCCCATAGCTCATCTTGCCGCTTTCAGCGATAGGTTCGAGCAGTTTGACGAGGCCCCAGCTTGACAGGGATCGCAGCCAGCTAAATTCGCTGTCGGTATGTTTCTGATCGTGATTTCCCTCTATGGCGATCACCGGAATTCCTGCGTCGCGCATCATTGTCAAGCCTTCGACGGCGTAATTCATCGTCTCAGGCGGCACAGAACGCTTGTGAAAGAAATCCCCCGCCATGATCACAAAATCGACGTTTTCACCGATGCCGTACCGATCGAGCACATCTATCCAGGCGTCAAAGAAATCACGTGGGCTCTCGGCAAGCTGATATCGCGTGCATCCGAGATGGACATCGGCGATATGGAGGAACTTCATAGTTGGATTTTAGCACACGTGGTAGTTCACCGCAGAGACGCAGAGAGGCTGAGGGAAGACTTGCAGATGGGATGCTTGCACGGCACATGCGAGTCACGCAAATTTACCTTATCGGCGGGTATCCTTGCATCTGGGGTTAGCTTTCTCTGCGACTCCGCGTCTCCGCGGTTCAAACGCGCCTGTGCTAATATTCAAGTCAATGAACAAAGTTGTCCTGATTACAGGTGCGTCGAGCGGCATCGGGCTGCATACCGCCAAGCTGTTTCAGACCAAAAACTGGAAGGTCGCGGCGACTATGCGAACGCCGGAAAAGGCCGAAGAGCTAAAAAATATCGTCGATGTCGAATGCTTTCGGCTTGATGTGACGGATGTTGATTCGATCAAATCGGCGGTCTCAGCGACGCTCGAGAAATTTGGCCGCATCGACGCCGTAGTCAATAACGCCGGTTTCGCCGTCGTCGGCCCGTTCGAGGCCGCGACGCATGAGCAGATCGAGCGGCAAATGCAGACAAATGTTTACGGCGTGATGAATGTCTGTCGCGAGATCTTGCCGTATTTTCGCGAACAAAAACGCGGCACGATCGTCAATGTCGCCTCAATGGGCGGGCGCCTGACGTTTCCGCTTTACAGCATCTATCACGCATCGAAATGGGCGCTCGAAGGTTTCTCGGAGTCTCTTCAGTTTGAAGTAAAGGAGTTTGGCATTAAGATAAAGATCATAGAACCGGGCCCGATAAAGACCGATTTTTACGAGCGCTCAATGAGCATCTCAAAGAAAGAGGGGCTGACGGCGTATGATAACTTTGTAGAGCGCGCAATGCCAAATTTACAGAAGGCGGGCGAAACCGGGCCCGATGGCTCGGTCGTCGCAGATGTGATCTACCAATCCGTAAACGACGATTCCTGGCGGATGCGCTACCCTGTAAATTCCAGGCTTGTCCTGACCGCCCGCCGCTTTCTGCCCGACGCCGTATTCCTGCCCATTGTCAGAAAAGCGGTTCTAAAATAGCCAAATTGGAGAAAAGATGCGATGATACGGCATTGCGTAGAGGTTGGCGGAAAAGGGGGCGGATGCGGCCACGGTTTTGGTCGTCCTTGTTGAACCGGAAGGAGTAGTATGAAGATCCTGTTGTATAACCCCGATAATGGCATAACGCGCAACTTTATGCCGCATCTATGGATGTTTCTCCTTCAATCCCTGACGCCAAAGGAACACGAAGTCGTCTTGATCGACGGCAACGCCAAGGCGATGACGCGCCCCGAGCTGGTCCAATTCTGCAAAGATGAAAATATCGGCCTCGTCGGCATAGGCTCCATGACGCGAATGGTTGCCCGTGCCTACCTCGTTGCGGACAGTTTGCGCGAGGCGGGATTTAAAGTCGTAATGGGCGGGCCGCATGTGACGGAATGCCCGCTCGAAGCCCTCGGCAAAGACGGCGGCCCTCGCCACGCTGACGCAGTAGCGCTTGGCGAAGCGGATGATTACTGGGCACAGATCGTCGAAGATGCCGCAAATGGGGAGCTAAAAGAGACCTATCAGCCAAAGCTCGATGAAAAAGGCAACGATTTTAAACCGAGCCTGCAACCATATCCGCATATTCCGTGGGAATCGCTAGACCTTGAACAGTTCTCGCTCGTGCCAAAATTCCTCCGCCCGGTGATGTCAAAACTTGGCGAGGGCTGGGGCAAATTCTTTGTCGTTCCCATCGAAACCGGACGCGGCTGTCCATACGGCTGCGAATTCTGCACCGTCACCGGGTTTTTTGGCGATTCGATCCGTTTCCGGACAAATGAAAGCGTCGTCGAGGAATTGTTGCGCCTAAAGGCCCGCGCCAAAAAAGAACGAGGCCAGATGGCCGTTTTCTTTATCGATGACAATCTCGCTATAAATAAGAAACGCTTGAAATCGCTGCTCCGCGACATGATCGCGGCCGGCGCCACGCTGCCGTGGGTCGCGCAGATCAGCGCCAATCTGCTGGCAGACGAAGAGCTTGTCGATCTGATAGCCGATGCCGGAGGCCGCTGGGTGTTTATCGGCATGGAATCGATCGATCCGGCAAACATGGCCGACGTCAACAAGAATTTCTCCAAACCCGAAAACTATCAAGCCGTTCTCGATGGCCTCGCCCGCCGCAACATCTACGCGATCACGTCCTTTATCTTCGGAATGGACAACGACACGCCCGGCGTTGCAATGCGCACCATCGCCGAGATCGAAAGCTGGGCGCCCGGCCTGCCCGTATTCGGCCAGCTAACGCCATTCCCATCGACGCCGCTCTACGACCGTCTCGAAAAATCCGGCCGCCTCACGCGTCCAAAACACTGGCTCGATTTCGCCCCGTTCGTCATGGCCCACGACCCTTTAAAGATGACCATCGAAGACGCCAAAAAAGAAACCTTCGACGCCTGGTCCCGCTCATACAGCCCCGAGCGAAACATGGAAGCAATCGAGTCGATCAAAAACGCCCCCATCGACACCCGCCTCAGCCACCTCGCCTCGCGCCTATTCTTCCGCGGCATCTATTTCCCCCAAATGGGCACCGCCGCGTGGCTCAAACTCCTCTTCGCCAACCGCAAACCCATCCTCACCCTCACCGCCGAAGGCTTCCGAACTTGGCGCGCATTCCGCAAACGCCGCCGCCTCGAAGCCCGCTCGGTCCAAACCGCGCAGTAATCCGTTCAATACGGCCCGCGCATTCGTCACCCGAAGCCGCGCCCTACCAGGCCGACTTTATCCGCTACGGCATGCCCGCGACGTTCATCGCCGACCTCCAGGCAAAGATCGCCGCCTTCGAAGCAACCCTCGGCCCCACCGCCGACGCCGTCACCGAACACGTCGAAGCCACCGCCGAGATCGCCGCCGCCATCCGCCGCATGATGGTCGCCCGCCGCATCCTCGACGGCGTCATGCGCAACGTCCTCGCCGCCAACACCGGCAAACTAGCCGCCTGGTTCTCAGCCTCCCACATCGAAAAAGCGCCCCAACGAACACCGCCGCCAACACCGTGAGCAACGATGGCGGCAAAAACCCCTCGGTTGTGTTCGCTCGCCGAGCGGAAAAGCTATGCTTTTCCGGCGGTTGTGTTCGCTCGCCGAGCGGAAAAGCTATGCTTTTCCGGCAAGGCTCTTAGAAGATTTCGCGGCTTTGCCGCCGCTTTT
>JANPCJ010000086.1:0-3174 GCA_031430895.1 Chloracidobacterium sp.
CCCGCCCTTGCGTTTTCGGAGTTGAAAAGAGTAGTAAAGCCCGGAGGAAAAATTGTGCTTTTGGAGCATGTCCGGCCCAGCGGTTTTCTCGGTTACGCTTTCGATCTGCTGAACGTTTTCACTGTTGCGTTGATTGATGATCATTTTAATCGGAGGACGGCGGAACTGGCATCGGCATCCGGCTTGAAGGTAGTTGAAGTTCGGCGGAAAGCTCGCGGCGCGGTGAATTTGATTGTTTGTGAAGTTTCAGGATCGAAACCCGCACTTCAGTAGCGGAACCATGTTCAGCCACCCGCTACCGCAGGCGGTTCTGACCACCCTGCGATTCGGAAACCTTTTTTTGATTTTAAGCGTAAGCTTCAAATACAGAAGCCCCGCAAGCAAGGGCAAAGAACCCGGTCGCTAACGCTCGCGGTTCTGACAAGATTCGGGAATGCAGAAGCCCGCACGTGAGTAAGGGCTTAACACTCAATTTGACGTATCGCTTAAGCCCTTGCTCACACGCGGGCTTCTGCAACTCCAGCCCTTGCTTACGAGCGGGCTTGTGCACCGGGCCTTGTTTGACATTACTTCGCGGACTTATCAAACTCAATCTACCGCAAAATGGCAGACGAAAAGAAGAAAAAGAAGGTAAATTACGCGACCGCGTGGGCCGAGGCCCGAAAGATAATGTGGAACGCGCGCTGGCGGCTGTTGGTCGGCAGCGTTTTAATGCTGATCTCGCGGCTTGCGGGGATGGTTCTACCGGCTTCGACGAAATACATCGGCGACGATATTTTTTTGGGGCGAAATTACGGGCTGATCAAATGGGTCGCGCTTGCCATCGGCGTTTCGACGCTTATTCAGGGCGTTACGAGCTTTGCACTTTCGCAAATTCTTGGCGTGGCGGCGCAGCTTGCGATCACGAATATGCGAATGCGTGTCCAATCGCACATCGAACGTCTGCCGATCAGCTATTTTGACTCGACGCAGTCGGGCCAATTGATCTCGCGGATCATGAGCGACGCCGAAGGCATCCGAAATCTCGTCGGAACCGGTCTCGGACAGATTCTCGGCGGCCTCGTCACGGCAACGATTGCCATCGGCGTGCTGTTTTATCTGAACTGGCAGCTAACGTCGGCGACTTTGGTCGTGTTGGTGATTTTCGGAGCGGCCTTGATGTACGCTTTTAAGGTGTTGCGGCCGATATTTCGCGAACGCGGCGAGATAAATGCCGAAGTAACCGGACGTCTCGGCGAATCTCTCGGCGGAATTCGTATTGTAAAAGCCTACACGGCCGAGAAACGCGAGGAGCTATCCTTCGCGCGTGGAGCACACCGGCTGTTTCGTAACATTGCCAAATCCGTCACCGGCGTTTCCGCTATTGGTTCGTTCTCGTCGATCATCATCGGCGCCGTAGCGGTCGTGATGATAATCTTCGGCGGCAACGCGGTCCAGGCCGAAACGATGACGCTCGGGGATTTCCTGATGTACATTTCGTTCACCTTCCTGCTCGCGATACCAGTTTTCGAACTGACTTCAGTCGGCACTCAGATCACCGAAGCCCTCGCCGGTCTCGACCGCATCCGCGAGGTGATGGCGATGACGACTGAGACCGACGAAGACGTTAACAAAGAACCATTGCCGGATGTTGACGGAAGTATCGACTTCGAGAATGTCTTTTTCGAGTACGACGCCGGTGTGCCCGTGCTTAAGGGCGTATCGTTTCACGCCGAAGCAGGCACGACGACCGCGCTGGTTGGCTCAAGCGGTTCGGGCAAATCGACGATTCTAAGTCTCGTACTAAACTTCATTCAGCCAAGTGTCAGTAGCCCGCACGTAAGTAGGGGCTTGGTGGCGGTCGAGGCCCTTACTTACGTGCGGGCTACTGACACGCCGGGCACGATCAAAATCGACGGCAAAGATCTGCAATCGGTCAAACTGCGCGACTACCGCCGCCATCTAGGCGTCGTCTTGCAGGATAATTTCCTCTTTGACGGCACGATTCTCGACAACATACGTTTTTCAAACCCGGAAGCCAATCACGAAAAGATCAAACAGGTCTGCAAGATCGCCAACGCGGACGAGTTTATCGTGAAGTTCCCAAATGGCTATGAAACCATCGTCGGCGAACGCGGCGTCAAACTCTCCGGCGGCCAGCGTCAGCGTATCGCCATCGCCCGCGCGCTGCTCGCGGACCCGCGAATACTGATCCTCGACGAAGCGACGTCAAGCCTCGACAGCGAATCCGAAGCATTGATCCAGGAAGGCTTGCAGCGGCTGCGGCAGGGCCGGACGACGTTTGTCATCGCCCACCGCCTATCGACCATCCGCAGCGCCGATCAGATACTCGTTGTCGAAGCCGGTGAGATCCGCGAACGCGGCAGCCACGATGAGCTGATCGCTCTCGACGGACGGTACAAACAGCTTTATGATAAGCAGTACCGTTTTGAGCAGAATCTATTCGTCAATCCGGGCGAGGATTTCACCGGCAAACAGCCGGAGGCGTTGGCACAGACAAAACTCTAGCTCTGAGTCCCGCCTTCAAGCGGCGTCTTTGCCGGCGAAGAGGCCGCCTGAAGGCGGGACTCAGAACGATTAAACCTATGACTGAAACACAAACCTACAAAAATCACGTCCGTTATTTTCCGCTTTTTCACTTTGTGGTTACGCCGTTGCTGATATTGAACCTCATCTATCAGGCCGTGCGGCTATATCAGGAACCGAGTTGGGATCGCGGTATTTGGGTTGTCCTGTGTATCGTACTTATCCTGATGCACCTCGCCGCGCGGCTGCAGGCCCTGACGGCCCAGGACCGCGTCATCCGTCTCGAAGAGCGTTTGCGGTACAAAGAACTGCTTTCGGCAGACCTTGCTCAAAAAGCGTCGGGTTTGCGCACGGGCCAGATCATCGCTCTGCGATTTGCTCCCGATGATGAGTTAGCCGGTCTTGTAACTCAAGTCCTCGAAGGCAAACTTACAACTCCTAAAGAAATAAAAATGGCGGTTAAGAACTGGCGCGGTGATCATCTCAGGGTATGATCATTGAAGTAACAGAACCGAAGAGCGGGGGCAAGCCCGCCTTCCTGACTGTCTTTTGGTTTCTTGATCGGTTTTTCACCGAGTTGCTGATTTATCTGGATTACAGAATGAAAAGAGAAGACGGCTGCAGGCAGTCAGGAAGGCGGGCTTGCCC
>JANPCJ010000087.1:0-3822 GCA_031430895.1 Chloracidobacterium sp.
ATTTAAGGCCGAATCGAGCACGAGCAGCGGCGTACTCAAGGATTTGGACAAACTGACCGGCGGCCTCGTCGCCGCGGTTATTAAGGCTGAGGAATTTAAGGGCGATGTGGGACAAACCGCATTGCTCCGTTTCGCGGCGAAAGGCAATGTGAAGGCGACTCGATTGCTGCTGATCGGTGTCGGGGAAAAGGCTGAATATAAGCCTCATTCCGTCGCAAATGTTTCGGGTGGTGCGACGCGTTATCTGCGCAAACGAAATGTAAAGAGCTTTGCGTTGCTTCCGCGAAGTGAAGGCGATGCGGCAGACACGGCGCAGAATGCCGTCTGCGGTTTTATTACCAGCCAGTTCGAACTGGACAAATACAAGACCAAAGACAAAAACGATAAATCCGTGACCAACCTTGTGCTTTGCGTCGAAGGGGCAAATGGCGGCGATCTCAAGAATGGCATCGCCCGCGGCCAGGCGATCGGCGAATCGATGAATTTTACCCGCGACCTCGCCAACGAGCCGCCGAATATTCTCCAACCGACCGAGATGGCGCGGCGAGCTCAGGAAATGGCGAAAGAGGTCGGGCTGAAATGCGAAATCCTCGACGAAGCCAAGATGACCAGAATGGGCATGGGCTCGCTGATGAGCGTTTCGCTCGGCTCGGCCCAGGCGGCGAAGATGATTGTCATCCGATACTCGCCGACCAAGAGCACCGGCGCGAAAGGTGAGTTGCTCGCCCTCGTCGGCAAAGGCATAACGTTTGACACCGGCGGCATCTCGATCAAACCGGCCGAAAACATGGACGCGATGAAATATGACATGTCCGGCGGCGCAACCGTTTTGGGTGCGATGCGGGCGATTGCGTTGCTAAAACCTTCTGTGCCCGTAATTGGCGTAGTAGCGGCTGTAGAGAACATGCCGGACGGGAATGCTTCGCGTCCGAGCGATGTGGTGACCGCGATGAACGGCAAAACGGTCGAGATTCTTAACACCGACGCCGAGGGCCGCCTCGTACTCGCCGACGCCGTCGCCTATGCCGAAAAACAGGGTGCGACTCGCATCGTTGACATGGCAACCCTGACCGGGGCCGTAATTGTCGCTCTCGGCGACCAAAACACCGGCATCATGGGCAACGATCAGCCGCTCGTTGACGAGATCATCGCCTGCGGCAAAGACTGCGGTGAAGGCTTTTGGCAATTGCCGCTCAGTGCCGAGTACAGCAAACAAATTAAATCTGACATCGCCGATATAAAAAATATCGGGCCACGCGGCAAGGCAGGAACGATCATGGGAGCCGTCTTTATCCAGGAATTTGTCGATAAAGCCAAATGGGCGCACCTCGACATCGCAGGCACGGCATGGTGCGACAGCAACAAGGCTCATCAGTCCAAAGGCCCGACGGGCGTCGCTATTCGTACCCTATTGAAATTGGTCGAGAATTCGCAATGAGTTTTGAATCCCGCCTTAAGGCGGCCTCTTCTCTGCTGAGGCAGAAGCCGCCTAAAGGCGGGACTCAAAACTGGGAGAAAAAATGAAAAACCTCGTAAACGAAATCGTCTTCGGCAAGAATGCAATGTTTAGCGGCTTGATCGCTCTCGCCGTTATCGGTTCGATCGCTCTCGGCTGTAACTGCGGAAAGGACTTCGGCCTCTCGAATACGGGCACCAACACGACCACGCCGGCAAATACAACCACCACTTCGACAACCGATTCCGTGCCGACGAATTCGATGGTTGAAGGCCTCGTGAAAGATACGACCGCCCAGTTTGCGGACGCGGTCAACTCGGGAAATTTCTCAGCCCTCTACAACGACGCATCGAGCGATTTTCAATCAACCTACACGGTCGACCAGATTAAGACGGCGTTCAAATCCTATACCGACAAGAAATCATTTGTCGTGCCGATACTTAGAAAGGTTAGTGCGGCGTCAGCCACGTTTTCGCCCTCTCCGTCGATCAGAACGGAAAAAGGCCTAAGCATTCTCGTGGCCAGCGGCACATTTCCGACAAAACCGGTCAAGGCCAAGTTTGATTATGAATATGTTTATCGCGGCGGCAAATGGAAATTGCTAAAGCTCGTTATCAACCTTCCTTAACCAACAAACTTTCGATACTCGGAGAACCAAAATGACATCACTATTTTCGATCAACAAACTTAATCTGACCATCGCGACGCTCGCGATATTGGTCGTCGGCCTCGCGTGCGGGTCGAACACTCCGCCTCCGGCTCAGTATGTCGGAGTTTGGACGAGTAGCGACGGCACACTGATCACGATCCGCGCGGATGGCTCCGCCGACTATAAATCAAGCAATTCGTCGGTCAGCGGCGGCGGCGCAGTGATTGACGAAGCGGCTAAAACGCTGAAAATATCAATGGCCAGCCTCGGACCCACATTTAAGATCGACAAAGCGCCCGCAGGTAACGAAATGACGCTCGACGGCATCGTCTTCAAAAAGAGCGGCGGCGGCTCTGATACCAAGTCTGATACAAAATCCAGTGATTCAAAATCTGAAATACCCGCGGGCGACAAGCTGCAAACTCTCGTGAAGGCAACGTTTATCGACTTCAGCGACGCGGTCCAGTCGGGTGACTTTACTGACTTTCACAAGAAAGCGGCCAGCGTCTGGCGCGACGATTCTTCACCGGATGAGATGGCGACCGCCTTCAAAGTCTTTGTGGATAATAAGGAAGACTATAATTTCAAAAAAGCCGTCTCGCCGCTCGACGCGACATTTTCACCCGCACCGGCGATCGAGAAGGTCTCAGGCCTCGACGCTCTTGTCGTCAAGGGCTACTATCCGACAAAACCGCAACGGGCGAATTTTGAGCTTAAGTACACGATGGACGAAGGCTCGTGGAAACTGATCGGAATCAATATCAAGACCACCGAATAGCAGGCCGCACCTTTTGTTGATGTTTGACCTTATCTTCCTTCGTGTCCTTTGTGTCTTCTCTTTGTGCACTTTGTGTTAACAAAATCGAAAAACACAAAGAACACAAAGGGAGGACACAGAGATCACAAAGCGGAAATTCTCGCGCGAATCCAAGAACGCCATAGAGGCGGGGCAATAGGCTAAATTCAGCATCAAATTTATGAAGATCCATGAGTATCAAGGCAAAGCCATCCTCAAGGAATACGGCGTACCGGTTCCACGGGGCATCGTCGCGCGAACACTCGATGAAGCCGAAGCGGCCGCACGGGAATTGGGCACGGATGTTGTTGTCGTAAAGGCGCAAATCCACGCCGGCGGCCGTGGTAAAGGCGGCGGCGTCAAGATAGCGAAATCGCCCGCCGAGGCGCGTGAAGTCGCATCCCAGATTCTGGGAATGCAGCTCATCACCCACCAAACGGGCCCGGAAGGCCGCGAGGTTAAGACGCTGCTGATAGAGGAAGGGCTCCCGATCGACAAGGAGTTTTATCTCGGCATCACGCTTGATCGCGTCACGGGACGCAATGTTTTTATGGCTTCGAGCGCGGGCGGCATGGACATCGAAAAGGTCGCCGAAGAGACGCCAGAGCTGATCCTGAAAGAGACGATCGATCCTTCGGTTGGGTTGCGTGGTTTTCAGGCGAGAAAGCTGGCGTTCGGTCTCGGCATACCAAACGACTTAATTAACCAAGCCGCGTCCTTCATGCTCAAACTCTACGACGCTTACGAAAAAATGGACGCGTCGCTCGTCGAGATCAATCCGTTTCTGCTAACAAAAGACAACCGCCTGATCGCGCTCGACGCAAAGGTAAGTTTTGACGACAACGCGATGTTCCGTCACAAAGATTACGCCGAGCTTCGCGACTTGGGCGAAGAAGAACCGCTCGAGATCGAGGCTTCGAA
>JANPCJ010000088.1:0-21750 GCA_031430895.1 Chloracidobacterium sp.
TTCGGCGGCGTCGATGCGTTCCCGATCTGTCTGAATACCAAAGACCCGCATGAGATCGTCCAAACGATCAAAAACATCTCGGTCGTATTCGGCGGCGTAAACCTCGAAGACATCTCCGCTCCGAGATGCTTTGAGATCGAAGACAGGCTAAAAGAAGAACTCGATATTCCCGTCTTTCACGACGACCAGCACGGCACGGCGGTTGTCGTTCTCGCCGCGCTTATAAACGCTCTAAAAATTGTCGGCAAGCAAATGCCGGATATAAAGGTCGTCGTAAGCGGCATCGGCGCGGCCGGTGTTGCCTGTTCAAAGATCGTAATGGCCGCCGGTGTGCAGAACATCGTCGGCTGCGACACGACCGGTGCGCTTTACGAGGGGCGAACCGGGAATATGAATTGGGTAAAGGACTGGTACGCCCGCAACACCAACCCAAACAACGAAAAAGGCACGATCCACGACGTCATCAAGGGAGCAGACGTTTTCTTCGGCCTCTCAGCGCCCGGTGTCATTGACCAAACCGATCTCGTAAATATGGCCCCGCAACCAATCATCTTTGCCATGGCCAATCCGGTTCCTGAAATCATGCCCGAAGATACCGTCGGCTACGTCGGCGTCATGGCGACGGGCCGTTCCGACTATCCAAACCAAATCAACAACGTCCTCTGCTTTCCCGGCATCTTTCGCGGCGCATTAAACTGCCGTGCCTCGCGTATCAACGAGGAAATGAAACTCGCCGCAGCAACCGCGATCGCCAACATCATCTCACCCCAAGAGCTGCATCCCGATTACATCATCCCATCAGTCTTCGACCGCCGGGTCGCTGAAGCAGTCGCCGCCAAGGTCGAACAAGCCGCCTACGAAACCGGCGTCGCCCGCCGCGGGCGATCTACGTCGGATTCGGAATTCTAAATCTGCTTGTAAGGCGGCTTGACAGTAGTGCCGTGATTGATACCGCTCGCAGAAAGAGCGGGGGCAAGCCCGCCTTCCTGACTGTCCTGATGCCGACTTCACTGGTTCTATTCACGGTTGCTTAACGATCCAGCCCGCAAAAGAACAAATCGACAAACCAGCAGGCAGTCGGGAAGGCGGGCTTGCCCCCGCTCTTGGCATGCTGACGTTTTCATACGACATCCCGGCACGGCCACATAGCCGCGAAAAACCCGATCTGTTAGTATATCGCTGGATGATAAGAGCTCATTTACAAGAACTGTCGGTCGAGGAATTCGCCAATACCATAACGCATGGCTTCGGCTTGGCATTGAGTATCGTCGGATTTGCAGTGCTGCTCGTGCTCGCCGGACTTCGCGGAGACGCGATCTCGATCACCGGCTGCGTTGTTTACGGTCTGTCGCTGGTGATTCTTTACGCCGCCTCGACGATGTACCACAGCGCGACCGCGCCCGAGCTAAAAGAAATCCTCAGAGTTTTGGACCACTGCGGAATATACCTTTTGATCGCGGGCAGCTATACACCGTTCGGCCTTCTCATACTAAAGGGGCCGCTCGGACAGAATTTATTGATCGCGATCTGGGCGTTTGCGATCATCGGTATTGTGCTGAAGCTGGTTTTACGTGACAGGCTGATCGCGATCTTTGTAATTTCCTACGTAATTATGGGATGGATCGGCGTGTTTGCCATCCAGCCGCTGCTTGACGCGATTGGCATCATGCCTATCGCTCTGATCGTCGCCGGCGGCGTCGCATACTCAGTCGGCGTAATATTTTTCGCCTGGCACCGACTGCCGCACAATCACGCGATCTTTCACGTCTTCGTACTCGCCGGCAGCATGCTGCACTATGCTGCAGTGGTTTTGTATGTAGTTTAGGCGGCGGCAGGTACACGCTTTGTTCTCTGCTTTTCCGTGTGTTCCGTGGTTGTCCTAGACGCTTTGTGTCCCGCGTGTCTTTGTAGTTAATCTTTGTTTGATTTTGGGTATGAGCTTTTTCGGAACGGCAATCGCATCTTTGATATGCCGCTGATGCGTAAAATGACCGGCGACATAGATTCCCGGGACATTTGTCTCGAATGTTTCCGTATCGTAAACAGGAACCTCACCGGATTTTCCCTGTTCCGTCTTAACACCAAGTCCCTTGAGTATCGTCAGATCGGCATCCGATCCGATCAGCACAAATACAACGTCATTCGGCAATATCTCCGTTTCGCCAGCCTCGTTTTCGAGCACTACAGCGTTCTCGCGAATCTCCACCACTTTCCCGAGAAAAAACAGTTTGAGGCAGTGCCTCTTTAGCTCGTCTTCGAGTGGCTGTTTGACCCAATATTTTATGCATCCCTGTTTAGGATCGTCATTTTCCCAATCGTCGCGAAAGATCGCAAGCGTTGTATCCGCCCCTTCCTCGGCCAGAAAAAGCGCAGCTTCGCCCGCCGAATTACCACCACCCACGATCAACGCTCTTTTCCTGACCCACGGATAGGTTTCGCGAAACATGTCGTGAACCTTTGGCAAATCCTCGCCGGGGACGCCTAATTTTCGCGGGTAATCCATTGCACCGATCGCGAATAAAATACTCTTGCCGGTGTAAGTCGATTTGCTCGTAATAACTTCGAAAGCTGAGGAACTATCCGCGGAAGCCGCGGATTGATCTATCTTGACGACCCTGAGTACCGTCTCTTCGGTTTGAATATTCAACTCGTGTTCGAGCACAAAACGAACATAGTATGAGAGCAACTCTTCGCGTGTTGGCTTCTCCCGAGCCGGATTCAGGCCGCCTGGAATGATCTCAAGCTCGTTGGTCGTCGAAAAAACGGTCAACCCAACCGGATAGTTGTAAACCGTATTGCCCAACAGGCCCTTTTCGATTACGAGGTAACTGAGGCCGTGTTGTTTGGCCTCGTAGGCGGCGGAGATACCCGCCGGGCCTGCCCCGATTATTATCAGATCAAACATTGTCCAGCTTTTTCAGTTCAGTTGTGAATTTCTCGATCTGCAGTTTCGTATTTTCAAGCGCTCGTTTCGACTCAAGATATTTCTCCCATTCTCCCGTGTTCGTCATCGCCTTAAGAACGTCCTCATCGAGAGCGTGAGACATCAGAACAAGCAGATCGCTGAGTGCTTCGTGGCCGTCGAGGAGCGATTGAATGATCGTGTACGCCAGTTTTGCGCGTGGTAGATCGATGTCGAGGTCTTCCATGATAGAGGATGATTTTAGCACGCCCGATGTCCTGCTCTAGGTCTTAAACGGCAAACTATTTACAACAACCTTAACCTGACCCGCCATCAACTCAGTGCCATCCGCCAGATAATCATAACGCACGAAAGCAAGCGCGATCGTTTTGGCGAGTTTTAGCGAATATGCAATCGAGGTAATACGTCCGGCATTCTTACCTTCGGGGGATGTTATTTCTGTTCCGGGTATGAACCCAGTCGCTACCGCTTCCGGTTCTGACAAGATCAGACCCGTCAGTTGTTTCGCCACGTGCCCGCGGAAATGTATTCGGGCGATGATCTCCTGGCCGATGTAGCAGCCTTTGTTGTAAGAGATCAGGCCGTCGAGGCCGAGTTCGGGGACAATCGTCGTTTCGTCCATATCGACACCATATTTGAGGACGCCGTTTTCGATTCGCAGGATTTCGTAGATTTCGTCGGAAACCAGCGTGGCGTTAGCGACAAGATCGTCACGAAATTCGATTGCTGTATCGACTGGCTCAAAACGACCGTTCGAGGTTGCCGAAGTAAAAAGAGCCCCGCCCGCTACCGCAGACGGTACAGACCCGTTGTCGCGGTAGATCTCAAAGTATTTGAATTGTTCCGAAATATCCTCGACAAAAAAATCACCGGCAAACGTGAAACGAAAAAGATTCTGAAACACCTTTTCCCGCGTCGCCTCTTCGGTGTCAAAAAGAAATCTGTCGCCCTGACGCAGCACCCGAACGACTGCGAGCAGGCGCCCCTGAGCGTTTGGAAAGGCTGCAAGCATTTGGTCGCCGTCATTCAGCGTCTTCATGTCGTTGGTTATCAGGCCATCGAGGAATTGCACCGCTTCCTTTCCCCAAACTGCGATTAGGCCGCGTTTTTGCTCGTAAAAACCCGTGCGGCCTGAGCGGATGTGATTATAGTTTTGTTCTAGTTCGGCGTTCATAATGCGGCTGAATTAATCGGAATACCTGATGACCGATAGCTGAAAGCGGATAATTTGATCCCCGATTATCAGCTATCAGTTGTCAGCCATCCGCTATTCCGATCCATAAAAACGCTTCGCTATCGTTCGACATTGATCGTCGTCGGTGCGTTTTTGTTACAATAGTTACTTTATTACGCCGTTTCGTATTTACATAATGAGTCAACTATCGGAAGAAATCGTACTGGAATCGCTAAGGCAAATCATCGACCCTGATTTGCGAAAGGATATCGTTACCCTGGGCTTTATTAAGGATTTGAAGATCGCGGGCGGTGATGTTGCTTTTCGCATCGTGCTCACAACCCCGGCTTGCCCGGTGAAGGAGCAAATGGAGGCGCAGGCGAACGAGATCGTTCGCGGTCTTGAAGGCGTGACGAGCGTCGAGGTGACGATGGACGCCGAGGTGCCGCAAGGGCGCGGGATTGCTAATAATATCGCCATTCCGGGCGTGAAGAATATTATCGCGGTCTCGTCCGGCAAAGGCGGCGTCGGGAAATCGACCATCGCGGTAAATCTGGCGGTTTCGCTTGCAAGAGATGGAGCGAAGGTCGGCATTATGGATGCCGACGTCTATGGCCCAAATGTTCCGATGATGCTCGGCACCGGATACGACCAGCCGCAAATCGAGGACGGCAAGCTCATGCCGATCGAGGCACACGGCGTCAGGATGATCTCGATGGCGGTCCTGGTGCCGCCCGACAAGCCGATGATTCTCCGCGGGCCGATGCTTCACGGCGTCGTACGACAGTTTTTGACCGATGTAAATTGGGGCGAGCTCGATTATCTTATCGTCGATATGCCTCCCGGGACAGGCGATGTGCAGCTTTCTCTTGCCCAGCTAGTACCGGTTCAGGGCGCGGTTTTGGTGACAACACCCCAGGAAGTTTCGCTGGCCGATGTTCGTCGTGCCGTGGCGATGTTCGAGCAGGTTAAAATTCCCGTCCTCGGCGTTATAGAAAATATGTCTTATTTTATCGCCCCCGATACCGGAAACCGATACGAGATTTTCGGCCGCGGCGGCGGCCAGAAACTGTGCGACGAATTTGGCTTAAATTTCCTCGGCGAAGTTCCGCTCGGAATGGAGGTTCGCGAAGGTGGCGACACCGGTGTCCCGGTAGTCGTCTCGTTCCCCGACTCGCCTCAATCAGTTGCGTTCAATCGAGTTGCCGAAGAGGTCGCCCGACAAATTTCGATCGAGGCAATGAAGCCGGAATTGATGATAATGTCGCGAGCGGAATAACGCTTTGAGCCTCTGTTTTAGCAGGCCTCTTTGCCGGCGAAGAGGCCTGCTAAGCAGGGACTCAAAACGTGGCGCTTGTATTTTTTACGAATTCTCAGTAAAATTGATTTTAATGTAAGGATTCGCAACAGCGAATCCCATTTTTTGACAGGAGATCATAAAATTATGTCAGCAGTTGCGGCACCTTCAGTTGAATTGATCGTCACCGACAGCGCGGTGGGCGAGATCAAGAAGTTTTTTTCGAGCGAAGACGATTTGCCCGATACGGCGGGCCTTCGTGTACGCGTCGTTCCGGGCGGGTGTTCGGGGTTTCAATATAGCCTGAATATTGAGGAAGAATCGAAAACAGGCGACTTTGTCCTCGATAAAATGGGGGTCAAGCTCTTTGTCGATATGTTTTCTGCGCAGTATCTAAACGGCATCACAATCGATCATACGACAAATATGATGGGTTCGGGCTTTACATTTGAGAACCCGAACGCGACGGGCGGCTGCGGATGCGGAACATCGTTCTCGGCATAATACGACAATCTTAAGTTTGTCGCACCGGCGAAGGCTCGAAAGTATTTCGGGCCTTTTTCATTTTTTGTTGGAAGCCGGAATCGATTGGGTGTGTCTTGAATCATTCACAAAGACAACTAAGGAACGGCGGAAGGCGGAGAGTGAGGCGGCGGGGTATCGGAACCGCCTGCGAAAGCAGGCGGTAAGGCGAATCGACCTCTGGAACAAAGGCCATGACTCATCTGACATTTCATATATCCATAATCGTTTTCGTCATACTTGCATCTGTTTTCCTTATAGGTCATAATAGCCTTCTAGTTAGTTTCAAGGTTAAATAAGGGTTCACAATTTGAGTTAGTTTGACGGAATTCTTGAAATTTCAGGAATTGTTCGTTTGTTGTTTGTTTTTATTAGATAGGTGAGCAAGTCACCGTCTCCTCAGATTTCCCTTCCGAAAATAAAATAATTGGAGTTTTTGATTTGAATTTTTTAAGAAAGATGACATTTGTCTCGGCATGCGTTATGTTTGCTGCCGTTTGTTTTACAAGTTCAGTATCGGCGCAAACGCGTGACAGGGTCGTTAAAACGACGTCGAGCCAGCCGACCAATCCTCGACCAACAACTGTTCAGCCGCAAGTCGATAAAACACAACCGATATCTTCCTCACGACCGGCTCTTACGAACGAGATAATCGTCGTAAAACCCGCGGTAGCTGAATCGCCGCTCGTTAAAAAGACGGGCTCATCGACCGCAACAAACGCGGGCGGCTTTACGAAAGGAAAATCTGCCTATGGAGCCGGAACAAGCGCTCGGCTGGATCAGGCTATCAAATCTCGCTACGGCATCCGCTACCGATACGGTTCGGCCGGTCCAAATACATATGATTGCTCGGGATTTGTGTGGGCCGCTTTTCAAGAAGCCGGCATACCTTTCACACGCGCAAGTGCACGCAGCCTGTGGTCGCAGTCGGAACCGGTGTCGGAGGATGAAAAATTTAAGTTCGGCACACTGATTTTCCTCAACGGCCTCGGCCACATGGGCATCGTCGCCGACGAAAACGGTTTTTACCACGCGTCTTCGAGCAAAGGTATTATGTATTCACCATTTAAAGGCTATTGGCAAAATCGCATTGTCGGTTTTAGAAAGCTAAAGCCCGAAGCCGCGCTCTTGATCGAACAGTAATCAAAGCCAAATGGAAGGTCTGAGAGGTCGTCTGAAAGGGCGGCCTTTTCTCATTCCGTGCGTTCCGTGGCAGGTTTTCGCCCGACCGAAGATGAGCAGAAACCGACCACGGAGCACACGGAATTTCACGGAATACGGAATAAAACGGTGTAGCAACGCAGCGCTAAAAGATGGCTTTTTTGGCTAAATGACAAATCCCGGGCGAGATTGAGGATCTTTGCACTCGTAAATAACCGCGATCTTGTCGATAGAGACATACGCGACCTTGCCGTCCTCATCGCGCAGATAAAGCACTCCAGTCTTTACATCCACAACATCGCCGCGAAAGGTGGCGTTCGTACCGCATGTAACGTCTATTTTTTTGCCGAGTAGGTGTTTAAGTAGTTCTTCCATAATCGCTCCGCTAGGTTTTCGCTATCCACTCCGTGTCAGTACCATCTGCGATCGGGGTGGGGTCTTCAACGCTTAGGAGAAAATCCCCACTAGGCTACCGTGGGTGGTACTGCCTTAAGACCGCATACTCGCCGTCCGGCCGGTCAGAACCCATCGGCTTGGCTTTACATCATTCCCATTCACGAGGGCCCGTTGACTTCCCCAATAAGCCTGGGCCGCGGCGATTATAGCCATATCCCGCGTCGTCTCATCCGGTTCCGCTGCCTTTTTCCGTTCGTTGAATCGCGGGATAAAACCCGTGTCGAGCTTTCCGTCGATAAACTCACGATCATCCATTATCGCGCGGAAAAATGGCAGTGTCGTCTTGATGCCGCCGACCTCGTATTCCATTAGAGCCCGCCGCATCCTGTCGATCGCTTCGGCCCGATCCTTTCCAAAGACCGCGAATTTAGAGATCATCGGGTCATAATAAATCGAAACCTCGGCCCCTTCATAAATGCCGCCGTCATCCCGTACGCCAGGCCCTTGCGGAAGACGAAGCCGAGTAATTCGTCCCGGCGACGGCAGGAAATTGTTTTCCGGGTCTTCCGCATAGACGCGGCATTCGATAGCGTGTCCTTTTAGAACAATGTCATCTTGAGAAAAAGACAGCTTATTTCCCCACGCAACGCCAATCTGTTCACGAACGAGATCTATGCCCGTTACAAGTTCGGTGACGGGATGCTCGACTTGGAGCCGCGTATTCATCTCGAGGAAATAGAATGATTTATCGAGGTCGGAAACAAGAAATTCGACGGTTCCGGCCCCGACATATCCTACGGCTTTTGCAACCATCACTGCACACGCGCCCATCTCGGCTCGTAATTCGGCTGAGTTGATCGGGGACGGAGCCTCCTCGATCACTTTTTGATGCCGACGCTGGATAGAGCATTCGCGCTCACCGAGATGAACGTGGTTCCCATGCGTGTCGGAGAAAACCTGTATCTCGATATGCCGCGGCCGAACAATGGCTTTTTCCACATAAACGGCATCGTCGCCAAAACTTGCCAGGGCTTCGGACTGCGAATTTTCTAGAGCCGATTTGAGCTCGCTCTCATCCTCTACGAGCCTCATTCCTTTTCCGCCGCCGCCCGCCGATGCTTTTAGCATTACCGGATACCCAAAACTCGCCGCCGTTTCTTTCGCGTCTTCAAACGACCTCAAAGGCTCCGTCGTTCCGGGCACGACTGGCACACCGGCCTGGATAGCTATCTTCCGCGCGGACATTTTCCCGCCCATGCCTTCCATAACCTCGGGCGGAGGGCCGATAAATATGATCCCGGCTTTTGCCACTTCGCGGACAAAGTCGGCGTTTTCCGAGAGAAAACCATAGCCCGGATGAATCGCCTCGGCACCTGCGGCCTTCGCGACCTCAATGATCTTTTCCCACCGAAGGTAACTCTCATTTGAAGGCGCCGGTCCAATGTGAAAAGCCTGGTCCGCCATTCGCACGTGCAGAGCATCTCTGTCGGCGTCCGAATAAACCGCAACCGTCGCGATCTTCATCTCGCGACAGGCCCTTATCACACGGCAGGCGATTTCTCCACGATTGGCGATTAGAATCTTCGTAAACATACAAGTATTGAGTCCCTGCATTAGCAGGCCTCTTCGCCGCGGTTGGCCGACTAAAGTCGGGACTCAAAACGCGATCACTCCACGATGGAATTTCCCTGATTTCTCGGATCGTATCGTATTCCGACCTTAGCCCCCGGAGCGTATTTGATGCGATCAACGCGTTGGTCCTCAGTTAAAATATCAGATGATTCGAAATCGACGCCGTTGAGCGTATAGAGATAAATCACGACCTCTTCGCCCGAACCGTTTATTTCGCTGTCCAGAATCAAGCCGTCGGTGATCCGGCCGCTGGTCAGCAAGAACCGGCGTCGGGCGTTTGGATCGACCGGTTTGCGGCGCAGGATTTTGTCAATTATCCCCATTCTTTAATCCAGTTCGAGCTGCGGCTTGCCGTACCTTTCGCGCAGATTATTAATGGCGGCGAGCACGGTCGGGCGTTTGATGATCCGTGCCTCGATCGGCCGTTTGCCCGGAATATCGATCATGATCAGACCGAGCAAAATCGTCAAAACGCCCTGTCCCGGCACACCGGGCAGCGAAAGGACAATACCTAAAGCGATCAAAAATACGCCGAGGATGTTCTTTGCTATCACGGCCCCCCAGCGGACGGCCCACGAGCTGTTTGGCAGGAAATCCTGCTTGTAATGCGAGCTAAAATAATTCGCCGGTATCTTGACCATCACAACGCCGATGGCAAGAAAACTTATCAGCAGCGAACCCAGGAAAAGCCCGACGCCGAGCAAAACTTTGCCCAGGGTAAGCGACGCCCAAAGATCGTTTAGCCAATCCATCATCCTGAGGCTTCATCAGCGTCGATGCGTCTAAACTCGTTCCGAATATAGATCATGCGTTGAATCATCGTCCACAGCGATCCGATGGCGAGTACCCACAAGACCTGCGGCATGCGGTTGGCGAAAAAGCTGGTCGAATTCCAGTCCCATGTCGAGAGCGCTCCGATGATAAGCAAAACCATCCGCTCGGGCCGCTGTAAAAACCCGACATTGGCTTTCACGCCGAGCCCTTCCGATCGAGCCGTAGTATAGCTGACCATCACGGACGCTATCAGCCCAAGTCCAGCAAGGAACACATTCAAAAGTGAATGCTGCGGCACGGCACGGGCGTAAAACATCATTACACCGAGGAACGCTACCATATCCGATAGCCGGTCGAGAGACGAATCGAGAAAGCTGCCGAATTTGGTGACGCGGCCGGTCAATCTCGCGACGTTGCCGTCAAGCATGTCAAACAAATTTGCGACGATCAGGACAACGCCCGCCCAGAAAAATTCGCCAAATCCAAACAGCAGGGCGCAGCCTACATTAATCGTAACGCCAATAGTCGTCAGAATGTTCGGGGAGATACCGGCGGCCGCGAGAACTCGCACCATCGCATTGATGATTCGCATCGCTCCTCGACCTATGCTTGCTCCGAACATGGCTTCGCAGTTCCGAGTTCCGAGGTCGAGGTTCCGAGTTTCGGATTGTTTCTTAACGCGGAACTCGGAACCTCGAACTCGGAACTAATCTTCTTTCTCGTGTATCGTCTTCAACCGGCTGATCTCAAAATTTCGCCAGCCGTTTGGGGTTTTTACCTTGACCTCATCGCCCTCTTCCTTTCCCATCAGAGCCTGCCCGATGGGCGAGACGGTTGAGATAAGGCCGTTTTCCGGGTCGCTTTCCTCGGAGGTAACGAGCTTGTATTTTACCTTTTCGTCACGTTCGACATCGTACAAAATTACCGTCGAGCCATAGGCTGCGCTGTCGGTTGGTATTTTTGTCAGATCAATCGATTCGACCTCGAACAACCGGTTTCTAACGTGCATTATTCGAGCCTGAACGATTGACTGGCGCTCCATCGCGGCCTTGTATTCAGCATTTTCACGAAGATCGCCAAATTCGCGCGCCTTTTGAATCTCTTTTGGCAATGTGAAATGCAGTTCTTCCTGGAGGCTATCAAGTTCGTCCTCCAGCTTTTTCTTTACAGCTTCCATAAATGATCGCTACCCCTTAATACACACTTCTTCTCGTCTCAAATTTCCCCGATTCTTGCAGCTTCGACACCCTCGGCGCGGCAAATGAGATTCCGATGTCCAGGGCAGTCCGCACAAGCTGGCCGTCGGTCGGAACCGTCTTGATATTCGCGCACGCTTCCGAGAGCGGAACGGTAACAATCGCCCCGGCTTGAAGCGCGACCATCTTGCCAGTTTCTCCCCCGGCGAGAGCGCGGACTGCGCACGCCCCAAAATTCGTGCCCAACATCCGGTCAAACGCGTTGGGGCTGCCGCCCCGCTGGAGATGGCCGAGGACGACGCATCGCGATTCCTTGCCCGTCATTTTCTCGATCCGCTTGCGAATATACTCGCCTACGCCGCCAAGACGCATCTGTTCCGAATCCTGATACATTTCGGATTTTCCCAGTTCTGTAGCTCCCTCGGCCACAACGATATTCGTAAACTTAGAGCCGGTATCCTCTCGTGCACGCACCTTTCGTTTGATCGCCTCAAAATCGAATGGAATCTCCGGGATCAATATTATGTCGGCGCTGCCCGCCATTCCCGCGTGAAGGGCGATCCACCCCGTATTTCGTCCCATCACCTCGAGTATCATTACCCGATCATGCGACGCCGCGGTCGTGTGCAGCCGGTCGAGGGCCTCGGTCGCGATGTCGATCGCGGTCATAAATCCAAACGTCAACTCGGTGGCCGCGAGATCGTTGTCGATCGTTTTTGGAACGCCGATAACGGGAAATCCGCGTTTATGAAACTCTTCGGCGATAGCAAGAGTGCCTTCGCCGCCAAGCACGATAAGGGCTTCGATCTCAAGAATATCGAGATTTGCAAGTGCCTCTGCGATCGGCATTTCGGTAAAACTCGGTTTACCGTCGACCATTTTCGCAAAGCTGCCCCGGTTACGCGTCCCCAGAATAGTGCCGCCCCTCGGCAGAATGCCGCTTACGCTCTTTCTATCGAGTTTACGCGTATGCGTCTCACCTAGAATACCCTCAAAGCTATCTTCGATCCCGACGCACTGCATCCCAAACTCGCCCATCGCAGTCCGAACCACCGCTCGTATAGCCGCATTCAACCCCGGAGCGTCGCCGCCCCCGGTGAGGATACCAATCTGTTTATACATAGAAAATATGTATGCAAAGCAAAATTATATTTTACTTCACACAGTAGTAAATGCGAAGGCAAGGCAAGTTCGTCCCGGTAGCGGCCACGGAAGTCAGGCTACGTTTGCGGTATCAGCAAGTTCGAAATACGTGTCCTGAACCAGTTTGTCTTTACCAAGTCACTTTTCGGGATGTTTTGTCGTTGGCGCAACTGGGTGCAATAGGATTTCATTGGCAGTGATCGGTAGTACATATCAAAATCATCACTATTTAAATATGCGGCAACGACCGTTGACTGGTCTTGGTTCTCCTGCTTGTTCTTAAAGCGCTTTTGCAAGGGACTTTCATTGAACTCCGGCTCACCGAAGTAGGGATATTCAGTTCGCTTCAGACCAAGTGAGTGGATGAAAGTGTCCTTACACTGATTTTTTGCGTCCGTAAGCTGTGCGATGTACTCTTCCCTATCAAACGGGTTCGCGTTTTGCGCGCGAAATTCCGCCAGATTATCTGGATGGTACAGATAGTTTTCGATGCTGTAGTAATCAAGCACAAACAGCCTCGGGTAATGTTGCCTGATCTTGACGATGTCATCATCACTTAAGAAATCCCTGTCCACAATGCCGCGATGATTTGTCGTTCGCACCTTGTGATAGACATTATTGCGATTGTTGTCTGAGACAAAGACGGTTTTCTCAAGGCCGATCGACGCGTAGTAGTCCCTATCCTTATTCTCAACAAAATAGATATCCATATGTTGAAAAAGCGACGGAAGGAATTCTTTGCCGACTGCTATTTCGTAGATATCGGGATTGTCTTTTGGCTCCGGAGATAAAATTGCGGGTAGGTCAAAATCTAAATCGTCAAAGTCAATGATTGAGGCGTTCTCAGTCTGTTTCGCGTACTCAATGAATGCTAACGAATGACTCGCGGTCCATAACTGGCAATTTTCCGGAATCCAATTTTCCGTCACCTCTTCCAGTAACTTGAATTGTAGTTTTGTATTCAAGTGCAAATCGATTTCGTCAAAGAAATAAATCGTATCTTGATAGTGCGCCCCGCGGCTAAGCAGATTGATCAGCAAATTGAAGACTTCTTTCTCTCCGGCACTCAAATAATTGTAGTGCAGCTCAGACCCGCCTTTCCGAAAAGTAATTTGAGCCACTTTGCCTTCAAGCGGAGGAATAATTTCGATCAACTGCAATTTCGTCCCATTGCCGTCCCCGAAAATCCTCTTCAACGAATCATTGATTGGGTCAATATAGTTTTCCCGAATTTGTTCGTTAGATTGCTTGGAGCGAAAAAAATCCTTGAGGATGGTTTCGGTAATTTTTTCTACATCGTTCTCAAAACGACTATCACTTTCGATAAAAAATTTTGGTCTGTCAGAATCCTTTTGAAGATCAAATGCGCCCCCTTGCCCAAGAGCGGTTCTCGTCAGGCGTGGAATCTGACGAAAACTGATTCTACGGTAAAAAGAAGTTGGAAACAATTCAGGTTTCCCAAAATTCCTGTCTGTCAGCGTAAAATCCAAATCGTTATCTAAGCGTATGTTTACAGAAACAGTCTCGTCAGATTTTTTTTTGAAATAATTCCAAAATTCCTCATTATGACCGACATCCTGCTTAATGGATGCGTCTACGAAACCAAAGGCGTCGAACAATGAGGATTTTCCGGAACCGTTCGATCCGATCAGCAAGACTAATTTTGATTGACTGGGAATGTTGTCGATTAAAAGGTCGGAAAACCTCTTGAAATTGACCAAATGTATTCTCGATATTTTCATTCCACGTCGTTCGGGTGGGACGGTCTAGTTCAAAGTCCGGTATTGAACAAATGAGGCCACAAGCTCGCCGGCTTTCGGCATGGAGTCGATTGCTTTCAAAACCTGCGGATCGGCTTCGAGCAAAACCTGAATACCGGCCTCGGTCGAGTAGTTTGCAGTCGCGATCTCTTCGCGAAGTCGGCGGCGGGCGTATTCGGATTGGTTGGCAATATTTTCGGCGGTCAAGCCGCTTTTCTTGTCGGACACAGCAAATTCTCTAAACGCTGTAAATATCCGGTCGCTGACATTAAATTCGTTTGTCTGCAGGGTCGGTTTAAAGCTTTGTTTATCGACCTTAAAACTCTCGAGGCCGTTTACCTTTCCGGCGACCACTTGGCGGACGAAATAGAAGGCCGCTTCATTTATTCGAGCGCGAAGCGGGTTTGGGGCGGCACCGGGGGCGGCGACATCAGGCTCGATGCCGCGTCCGCCAAAGAGAACCCGACCATTTGCCGTTGTCACCGGGCTTCCGGCCGGTTTGGGCTTGACATCCGATTCGCTCGTCACCGACGCTTCCTCGTGAGAGTAATAGTCGTATATCGAGCCGCTGGAATAGTCCCGCTGCAGCGAACGGCCAAATGGCGTGTAGTATCTCGCCGTTGTCAACGTCAGCCCCGTACCGTAAGGAAGGCGAAACACGCGTTGGACCAGCCCCTTTCCAAAACTATCGCTGCCGACGATAAGGCCACGGCCATAATCCTGGATCGCACCCGCAACGATCTCCGACGCCGACGCCGAACCGCCATTTATCATCACGACAAGTGGAAAATTCTCGGTGCTGCCGCCCGTCGAACGAAGATCACGGGCCTCGCCGCCGCCTGAACCTTTCACAGAAACAACCGTTTGCCCACCTGGCACAAACTTACTCACGACAGCAATCGCCTGTTCCAATATGCCGCCCGGATTTCCGCGTAAATCCAGGATAAGGCTTTTCATCCCGCGTTTTTTCAGGTCGGCAATGGCGGTCGATAATTCTTCCGAAGTTGTTTGCTGAAACCCTCCGGTCAGGCCAACATAGCCGATCGAATTGGGCAGCATGAAAAAGTTTCTGATCGACGGCAAAGGCACTCCGCCGCGCACGATTTCATAATCCAGCGGTTTCGGATTGTCGACGCGTTCGATCTGAATCTTTACGGCGGTTCCACGCTCGCCGCGCACATTCTTAGAAACCTCGCCGCTTGTCCACTCTTTGGCGTCTTTGCCCGCCACCGTCAAAATCCGGTCGCCGTATCGCAGCCCGGCCTTGTCGGCGGGCGTATTTGGTATAACTGACTGAACATAAACGCCGTCGCGATGCTGCAGAATTGAGACACCGATGCCATAAAACTGGGACGACTGGTCCTCGTCAAGTTTGCGAAACTCTTCGCGTGTAAAAAAAGACGAATGCGGATCGAGCGTCCATAACATGCTCTGCATCGCGCTGTCGGCAACTTCTTCGTGATCGACCGTGCCAACGTAGCCGTTATCAATCACCTTCAGTGCTTCCTCGTAATCTGCCAACAACCGTTCCGTCGTCATCCCGCTCTCGGCCGATGTGCGGGCCGGCATTCTACCAAAAAGCCCGCCAACGATCGCCCCGATGACAATCAGAATAACCGCAAATAACGTAAATCGTCTGTTCATAAAACCGTCCAAGTATCAATATACCATAGACGCTGGCGTAGTTATGGCGAGATGCACCACCAATTCAGCCACGAATGCACTAATAATACCGGTGTCCCGCATGTGGCGAAACATTCGCGCATTCGTGGCAGCTTCTTACGCCGATTTTGATTTACTTTTCCGTGGCAAAAATTTACCATTACATCTTTGTAAAAAGATGAAACCGGAAATCTCCATCATCATCCCGGCCTATAACGAAAGCGAACGTCTCGCCGACCCTCTGAGGACAATTCTCGAGTTCATCTCGACAAGCGGATTGAATGCCGAAGTAATAGTGGTTGACGACGGTTCCTCAGATGACACTGCGGCCGTGGCGAATGAAGTTTGCGGATCCCCGCCAAATGTACCATCCCAAACCATCAAATACGATAAAAACCGTGGCAAAGGTTTCGCCGTCAAAACCGGCCTGCTCGCGGCCAAATCCGATATTGCCCTATTCACCGACGCCGATCTCTCGACGCCGATCGAAGAAATGTCAAAGCTCGTCGATCCGATCCGCAATGGCGACTACGATGTCACGTTCGGCTCACGGGCTCTCGACCGGAGCCTGATTGGCACGCACCAGCCATGGCGCCGCGAACAAGGCGGACGCGTTATGAATCTCATCATAAAAATGATGTCCGGCCTGCCGTTTTACGACACGCAATGCGGTTTTAAGGCATTCAATATGCTCAAATTCCGTCCGCTGCTCGACGTGATGAAGATTGATCGTTTCGGCTTCGATGTCGAGTTTCTGTTCGTCGCCAATCACCACAAACTCCGCCTCGCGGAAATCCCCGTTCGATGGAACGATGTGGCGGGATCGAAGGTCAGCGTTGTGCGCGACACGCGAAGGATGATCACTGAGCTTGCGGAAATCCGCCGCAACGCGAAGAAGGGTTTGTATGAATTTCCTGGAGAATAATCGTATAATCTGATCGTTATGACTACGACCTACCAATTAGAGGCAAATGAACTCGACATTAGCTTAATCGAAAGCATTAAGGCTGCCTACAAAGACAAAAAGATCGAGATCGAGGTTTTTGAAGTCGGAGAAATGGATACCACTGAGTACCTTCTCAGTTCGCCCGCCAACAAAGAACATCTTTTGCGAGCAATTGACGATATCGAGAACGGGCGTAATATCGTGGTCCCCGATCAAGAACAATTTCGATGAGGTTAATCGCCTTTCACCAAAATGCTTTTGAGCACTTCAGCGAATGGGCCAAGACCGACAAGAAGTTGTTCGAACGCATTAATAGACTCATCATCGAAAGCGCGGCTAACCCGTTCGTGGGTATAGGTAAACCTGAGCCTATGAGAGGCGATCGTCGCGGCTATTGGTCGCGCCGTATTACCGATGAACATCGCTTGGTTTACAAAGTTACTGACGAATACATCACTATTGCGTCCTGCAAATTTCATTACACCGAATGAGTAGTCCCACTGAGTTCCCTCTTTGTCTCTGTGGTAAATTCTTCTTATGACCGCCAAGCTCAATGTAAACATCGACCATGTAGCCACGATTCGCGAGGCGCGCAAAACGATCGAACCGAGCATCATCACGGCGGCAGTTATGTGTGAGCAGGCCGGGGCGGACGGCATAACTGTCCATCTTCGCGGAGACCGGCGGCATATACAGGATCGTGATATTGAACTGTTGCGTGAGGTCGTGACGACCTATCTCAATGTCGAATTGGCCGCAACGGACGAGATGGTCGCCATCGCTCTGAGGACAAAACCCGACGCCGTTTCCCTCGTCCCGGAAAATCCAAACGAAATAACGACCGAAGGCGGTCTCGATGTAATTGGCAACTTCGAAAACATCAAACGCGCCGTCGAAAGTCTCAAAACGGCGGGAATATTCGTCAGCGTCTTCATCGACCCCGACCTCGAACAGATCGAAGCCGCCGCCGGAATCGGTGCCCAACAGGTCGAACTCTGCACCGCCGAATACGCCGAGCTAACTTTAAGTGCCCGTGCCGCCCACGGGATGGGCGCACAAAAAGCCGCCGCCGAAATCTCCCGCATCGCCCAGGCCGCCGCCCACGCCAAATCCCTCGGCCTAATAGTAGCCGCTGGCCACGGCCTAACCTACCGCAACGTCTCCGCCCTGGCCGCGATCCCCGAGATCACCGAATTCAACATCGGCCACAACATTATCTCGCGGGCGGTGTTTGTCGGCTTGAATCAGGCCGTCAGGGAAATGATCGAGGCTATCTCGTAGTTGTGCTTTCTTTGAACCCAGATTACGCGTTAGAGATTTTCTTGAACTCTAAAGTGTTGAAAACAAAAGAAATTCATCTAAATTTCTCTAATGCGTAGTGTTAGGATTATTTTCATGAAATATCCTTGCAACCTGTTCATAATAAAGCGGTTGAACAGATATTGAACTTGTAATTTTTACCGTGAAATTTTTCTAATGCGTAATCTGGGTTTATTCAACGAGCCGCGTCTAGCCTTCCGAGAAATCGAATGGATACAGGTTGTCGCGTTAAAGCGCCGGTATCTTTACAACACGCTTGCGGAGAACCTGGATGCTGGCGAGGCTGAGGCGATTGCACTCTCGCTTGAAATAAACGCAGATGTACTCCTTATTGACGAAATCAAAGGGCGGCGCGAGGCGGCAGGCCGAGGCATCGAAGTAACGGGACTAATCGGCGTTCTATTGGATGCAAAAAAGGCAGGATTGATAGAATTGGTAAAACCTGAAATCGACAGACTTGTAACCGAGGCCCGTTTTTGGCTAAGCCCGCAGCTGATCTCTACCGCTCTGCGTAAAGCTGGCGAAAAATAAATGCAAACACTCGACCTAATCATCATCTTTGGTTACCTGACCGGCATCACGGTCTTCGGGATTCTGTTTTCTGGCAAACAGGAGACGACCGAGGACTATTTTGTCGGCGACCGGTCGGTGCCGTGGTGGGCGATTGCGATGTCGATTGTCGCGACCGAAACAAGCACGATCACGTTTATCTCGGTGCCGGGAATTGCGTTTGCGAGAAACGGCAATTTTCAGTTTTTACAGCTTGTTTTTGGATACATGCTCGGTCGCGTGGTGATCTCGCTCGTCTTTATCCCGCTGTATTTTAAAGGCGATCTGCAGACTGTTTATCAGCTTTTGGGCGAGCGATTTGGGAATAAAGTCAAGATGCTGGCGTCGAGCCTGTTTGTTGTTATGCGAAACATCGCGGACGGCATCCGGCTTCTGCTGACGGCGATAGTGCTGGCCGCAGTTTATACGGCGTTTGTGCCGGGAGCCGATCAAACCTCGGTCATTGTCGGCTCGATTATCCTGCTCGGTCTCGTGATGATCGTTTTCACGTATTACGGCGGAATGGAGGCGGTGATCTGGATCGAGGTTGTCCAGCTTGTTATCTATGTCGGCGGTGCTATCGCGGCTGCGGTCGTTATTGCGAATCAGATCGAGGGCGGTTTCGCCGGAGCTATTGAGATCGGGCGGCAGTTCGACAAATTCGACGTGTTCGATTTTACGTGGGACTTCACGAAGACATATACATTCTGGGCGGGGCTCATTGGCGGATGTTTCCTGACGATGTCCACGCACGGTACGGATCAGTATCTGGTTCAGCGTTATTTGTGTACCAATAAGGCCAGCCGAGCCTCGTTCGCGTTGCTTTCGAGCGGGGCTGTGGTGCTTGGTCAGTTTATTGGCTTTCTGTTTATCGGTGTGCTGCTTTTCGCGTTCTATGCACCTTACGGTCTCCCGGAATACGCTCAGGCTGGCGTCGCGGGTTCGGGTATTCCAGCCCAGTTGCCATTTACGGGCGGTGACAAGGTTTTCCCCGATTTCATTACCAAGTTTATGCCGAGCGGGATTTCCGGATTGGTCGTGGCGGCGATCTTCGCGGCGGCGCTGTCTAGTTCGCTGAATTCAATCGCCGCGACATTTGTAAATGACCTCTACAAACCATTCAAGCCTGGCGCTGACGACAAGCATTTTTTAAAGGTCTCGCATATTCTAACGCTCGCTTTTGGGCTCGTCCAGATCGCCGTCGCCCTGGTCGTCATGCGTCAGGAACGCTCGGCTCTCGATCAGGCCTTGTCTGTTGCCTCTCTGTTTAACGGTCCCGTACTCGGTGTTTTTCTGATCGGCACATTCTTAAAACGTGTGACGGAAATTCCCGCGTTGATCGGAATGCTGGTGAGTATCGGTTTGATGTTCTATATTCGATTTTACACTCCGATAGCGTTCCCCTGGTACGTCCTTATCGGCAGCGTGACGACTTTTACAGTCGCTTTTCTCGCGAGTTTTGCTTTTTCGGGTAATAAAAATGAAGTTTCTGTTTAGTGCATCAGTGTCATTCTGTCTTTTAGTGAGTAACGTGGCCACATATGCCGGGAACGCGGGCGCCCTAGAGCGCAACGCCGGTTCCTCCGGCGTGACGAGCATCGGTACAAATAACGTCGAAAATAACGAAGCACTGTCTGGCCGCCGAAGCGGCGACCATGCTGGCGAGGGCGCCCGCGTTCCCGGCTTTTGGCCCGGCAAAAAGTCGGAGGACTTTGCGGCAAAACAAGTTAAGAAAATGTCGGTCGAGGAAAAGGTCGGCCAACTTGTCCATGTCGGCGTAAACGCGCGGTTTGCCAATCAGGACAGTGCGTTTTTCAAAGATCTCCGACGGCACGTTGTCGAAAACAAAATCGGCGGTATCATCTTTTTTGGAGCTCCGATCTACGAAACGACGATTCTCGCCAATCGGATGCAGGAGAATGCAAAGCGTCCGCTGCTCATGTCGCTCGATGCCGAGACAGGTATCGGAATGAGGTTCGAAGACGCGACAAACTTTCCGTGGGCGATGGCCGTTGCGGCGACGGGAAACCCCGAATTCGCTCGCCGGATGGGCGTAATTACCGGCCGCGAGGCGAAGGCAATCGGGATTCGCCATGTCTATGCCCCGGTGCTCGACGTTAATAATAACGCCGCCAACCCAGTAATTAACGTCCGAAGTTTTGGCGAATCTCCCGAAGACGTTGCACGGTTTGGCGTTGCCTTTGCCGAGGGAATTCAGAGCCAACAAGTAATTGCGACGGCAAAACATTTTCCCGGTCACGGCGACACAAATGTCGATTCACACCGCGGCCTTCCGATCATCGAACTGCCGCGCGAACGTCTGAATTCTCTTGAGCTCTTTCCTTTCAAACAAGCGATCGACGCCGGAATCGGCTCGATCATGATCGCTCATATCGCGCTGCCACAGATCGACGGCGAAGAGATCAAACCGCTCAAAAATTTTATCCAGGGCGACGCCGAAGCAGGTGCGGAATTGGTCAATCTAAAAGCGACAATACCTGCGACGCTGTCCTCCAAAGTTCAGACGGAAATCCTGCGCTCCGAGTTGGGTTTTAAGGGCCTGATCGTGTCCGACGCAATGAGTATGAGCGGCCTGACGATCTATTTTACTCAGGAAGAAGCGGGCGTCAGGGCGTTCCTTGCCGGAACTGACATTCTCGAAAAACCGGCAGATGTCGATGCGATGATTCGCGGTCTGACGGCTGCGGTGAAGAGCGGACGTATCCCGATGGAAAAGCTCGACGAATCCGTCCGGCGACAGCTCGCCTGGAAACATGAGCTTGGACTTTTCAAGGAGCGAATAACGCCGATCGATCAGATTGACAGGCTTGTATCTGGCAGCGATACACAAGCTCTTACCGATGAGATAGGAACAAATGCGATTACTCTGGTGCGCAACGACTCTGATCTGCTGCCGCTTGAAAAAACAGGGCGCGTCGCTTTGTTTGGGATTTCAAACGGTTTTGATTGCGGCTCTGTATGAACAGTTTTGCGGGAACACTTCGCGCGGGCGGACTTCGCGTTGCACCTGCGTATCTTCAGGAAAACTCGACGGCCGAACAGATCGCCGCCGCCCGCAAAACCGTCAGTGAAGCCGATACCGTCATCGTCGGCATGTATGGCCGTGTCCGTTCCGGGGCAAAAAACAGCGTCGGCATCCCGGACAACGGAGCGGCGATATTAAAGGAATTGCTTGCGTCAAATAAAAAAGTCATCGGTGTAAGCTTTGGCAATCCGTATGTGCTTGGAGCGTTTCCCGAAATGAAAACCTATCTGGTAGCATACGGCGATATGC
>JANPCJ010000089.1:0-10422 GCA_031430895.1 Chloracidobacterium sp.
TCCGTCCCTGTAAGGGACGAATGGCAGTCTTTTTCGGCCATTTCTCCCTTACAGGGAGAATATTCGTCGGGTTTGCTCAGTTGGCGCCTAGGCTGGCTGGCTGGAAGGTCCATCTTGAGTTTTTGCCCTGCGGGATGTAAAATATAGGTTTGATAATGGATGAGGATTTTGATCCTTTGACAACCGACAGCGGCGTTAGGCCGATCTCGCACAGGGGCATTTTGAAAATTATGTCGGTGCTGATTGTGGCGGGAGCTATTGCCGGATTTGTATTCGGCGACCGTTTCTGGGGCATCGGAGTGATATTTGGCGGAGTTTTATCTTTCGTCAACTATTTGTGGCTGGAACGGTCGACGCGGGCGATTTTTGATCAAACGGCAATCGCCACGACGGGAATTTTGGCGACGAAGTACATTTTGCGCTACGTGGCCATCGGCGCGATCCTGCTGCTCATATATCTGACCGGCGTGTTGCCGGTCGCGGCGGTAATATTTGGGCTTGCGGCGTTTGCGTTCGCTGTCGTCATTGAAGGTTTGAAAAATATTATTACGAATTCTTTTTAGAAGGTTTCTAACATGTTCTTATTTGCTGAAAGCGGCGGCCATCACCAGCCATTGATCGTCGAGTTTATCAATCACTATTTTGGTGAGCCGGTGCATCATTTTCAGATCACCTATACCGAACCGTTTTGGAATTCATACGTTTTTTCCAAATTCGGCACCACGGCGGCGAAGGCTTTTGGGCCTTATACGGTCGAAAACGCCATACCTTGGTACACGATCATGTTTGTGATCGCATGTATTCTGACGGTGTTTCTTGTAACCCTGCTCAAGGGCAAGCTGTCTCAGGACGACCCAAAACCGGGCCAGTTGACGCTCGAAGCCGGAATTCTTGGTCTCAAGGACATGGTCACGAGCATAATCGGACATCATGGTTTCAGGCATTTCCCGATCGTCGCTACGTTTGGAATTTTGATCCTCGTCTCAAATCTGATGGGCCAGTTTCCGATGTTCATGTCGCCGACGGCGTCGGTGAATGTGACATTTGCATTAGGTATATCGTCGTTTGTTTATTACAACTACGTTGGCATTGCCGAGAACGGGCTGCTCGGGCATGTAAAACATTTCGCCGGGCCGAAACTACCTTTCGCAATGGCGTTGATAATCACCCCGTTGATCTTTGTGATCGAGATCATCAGCAGCACGATAAGGCCGTTTACGCTCGGTGTTCGGCTGTTTGCGAATATGTTTTCGGATGAACAGGTATTTGCGCAGATCACAAATCTAGCCCCACCGTTCACGCATTTTCTGGTACCGCTTGTTCTTACGCTGCTCGGCGTTTTTGTGGCGTTTGTACAGGCATTTGTTTTTACGCTTTTGTCGATGATCTATATCGGCGAGGTAACGCATGCACCGCATGATCACGAAGATCACGCAGATGAAACTCACGGCGAAACCGCTGCGGCTCATGCATAAAGTTGTGAGTCCCTGCTTTAGCAGGCTCTTACGCGACGGGAGGCCAACTTTAAGTTGGAACTCCAAACTGAAGGCTTGAGGTTCGAGTCGATTTTTGAAAACTTGCGATTTAATTGAATGAGGCACCCTTCCTACCGATCGGGTTTCTGCCTTTTTATGCCCGCACGCATCAGGAGCCACGGACTCTACGGAGTATAAAATCCGCTTGGCATACCGGAAGTGAGGCGAAATAATACCACGCAAAGCAAGTTTGATAGTCCGAACGGCAAGTCTTCTTAAACAACAAAAAAGGAGATAAAGATGAATAAATTAAAGTATGTTTTGTTCGCGACTTTAGCGATCACTCTGATGTCGGTTGCCGCCATGGCGCAGGCCGGCGGAGCGGCCGACAACGAATCGACCGTAAACGCCGCAAAGGCTATCGGTGGCGGTATCGGTTTCGGGCTTGCAGCCGGTCTTGCCGGTATCGGCCAGGGTCTGGTCGGTTCGCGTGCCGCCGAGGGAGCAGCCCGCAACCCCGGAGCCGCCGGAACGGTTCAGACGATGATGATTATCGCCCTAGCGCTGATCGAATCACTGGTACTTTTTGCCCTGCTTATCGTTTTCGTAAAGCTTTAAATCGAAAGCCGCAGTCAGATTCTTCGCGGGTGGGGCTTGAAGCAAGCCTCATCCGCGTTTGTGTCGGAACCGGGAGCGGTAGCGACTGGGCTCCTTTCGCGGACAGGTAAAAACCCGGTCGCTACCGCTCGCGGTTCTGACTTTAATTGCAACTTGACGCCCGTTTTGACGTTCTAATATTTGATGATAGATGAAGTTTTAGGAAAATTGGTAGCCGATAAGTACCGCGTCGAGAGCCTCATCCGAGAGGGCGAGTCGGGCGATCTTTATGCTGCGCTCCACGAAGTTTTGGATAAACCGGTGACGGTTAAGATACTTCCACGCGCACTCGCGATTGATGCCCGTTGGGTAAAGCGGTTTGTCGACGAGGCGAGGGCCGCTTCTGTCGTTTCACATCCGAATATTCTGAATCTCACCGATTTCGGCACTGATGCCAAGAGCGTCTCGTACGCCGTTTTTGAACCTGCTAACGGCCAGACACTGCGTGAGTTGATGGCGGGTGTTGCATTTGAAGACAAACGCACACTAGAAATACTCGGCCAGATAGCCGCGGGCGTTTCAGCGGCGCATGCAAAAAAGCTTATTCACGGCAGCCTGAGTCCAAAGAATATTTTTATCAATTCGGACGACGACGACCGTGTGAGGGTCTTTGGATTTGGCTCTGAAAATCTAAACGTCGCCCGAGATGCCGAGCCACAGTACCTGGCGCCTGAACAATGCACCGCATTTCCGGCGACGGACGAGCGTTCGGATGTTTATGCAGTCGGCGTGATGTTCTACGAAATGCTGAGCGGTACCGTACCTTTTAACGGAGCGACGGCCGCGGAAGTAATGGCGAAACAGAATACCGAGCCACCGCCGTCGCTATCCGCTTTCCGCACCGATCTGCACCCTGAGATCGAGCCTATCGTCCTGACGGCAATCGCCGCCGACCCCGACCGGCGCTACCAGACAATGGAGGCCTTTGCGGAAGACCTAAAAATACTCTCCGCCAGAATCGGCCTACCAGCTACCCCGGTCGTACAGTCCACCGCAGCCGGCGAGGCCCCAAAACGAAATATCTGGCAAACTGCATTTATTGCGTTAGCGGGGATTGCTGTATTAGCGGTCGCATTAATTTACGCAACGTCGGTGAGAAAGACTGATCCGACGGCACAACTACAGCCGGAGGCGGGCTATTTGCCCGTACAGCCAATTGGCCCTGCCACGGGCGCGCAAGAGGAAAGCCTTGCAAAATTGCCCGCCATGACAGAGGCCGAGATCATGGCAACATCCGCCACGATGATGGAGCAGCCTCCCGGCACGATACCGGGAGGTGACGGCTTCAATGCGTGGGCAAACGGCGGTGTCGTTCCGCCGCCCGGGGCTCCACTGCAGCAATACGTTCCTCCGGGCGGACAGGTCTATCAAATCGATCCCAACGGCGGCAGCCAATTTATGCCGCAGGAGGGCGGCGTGATACTCGTGCCGGTTCCTGCAAATACGAACACGGCGGCCAAACCTGAGCCAACGCCAAAGACCGCGCCCGCGAATACCGCTTTGCCAACAGGGGCGGAAACCAAACCAACGCCAAAACCGATGGCCACACCGCCTCCGAAAAGCGACAAGCCGGCGGCAAATAAACCCGCCAAGGGCAAACCAGCGGATAAGCCGGCCAAGAGCGGCGAATCTAAAAGCTCAGAGTTATCACAAATTTGAGCAAGACTATCGCGGCACTTCCACCGTTTTAAGAATATCGGAAATTACCGCGTCCGGGGTCGCTCCGTCGAGTTCCGCTTCGGCCCGCAGGGCGAGACGGTGGCGTAAAACGGGTGGAGCGACATCACGGATGTCGTCGGGAGTTGGGAAATCGCGACCGCGAATAGCGGCAAGAGCTTTTGAGCAAAGAAGAAGAGCAACCGACGCACGCGGGCTGGCCCCGTAAAGAATTGTCGGATGTGTGCGGGTTTTGCGGACGATCTCGACAATGTATTTTTGTACGCCCGGCTCCATTCGCATCTCACGGACCTCGAACCGGCATTTTTGTATCGTCGCCGCGTCAGGCAATTGCGCAATTCGCACCTGTTCGAGATGCCTCGAATTAAATCCGGCATCCCAACGCGCGACAATCTCTTCCTCCTCTCCGGCTTCCGGATAACCGATCAAGATCTTCATCAAAAACCGGTCAAGCTGGGCCTCCGGCAGCGGATATGTGCCCTCGTATTCGATCGGATTCTCGGTTGCCAACACGGTAAACAGGGGCGATAGTGGATAGCGTTCGCCATCGATGGTCGTTTGCCGTTCCTCCATCGCCTCGAGCAGGGCGGCCTGTGTTTTCGGCGGCGTTCGGTTTATCTCGTCGGCGAGCAGAATATCGGTAAAGATCGGCCCATGGCGCATGCTAAATTGCGACGTCTGCATGTTGAAGACATTCGTGCCCGTAATATCGGACGGCATCAGGTCGGGCGTAAACTGGATTCGTGAAAACTGAGCTCCCAGAATATGAGCAAGCGTCTTAACGATCAGCGTCTTGGCCGTCCCCGGAACGCCCTCGATCAGAGCGTGTCCCTCGGCCAAAACGGCGACCAGTATCTGCTCGATCGCGTCGTCCTGACCGACGATTGTCTTACGAAGCTCGTTGAGAATATGGGCAACTGTTGTAGGTGTGTGATTTAGCATGATACAAGGGCGGAAACACGACCGGTAGGGAGTGTGCTCTAGTGCGAATCCGTAAGTTAGTCGACAAATGAAACACACTCCCGGTCGTGTTTCCGCCTTCTTACCTCAAACAAAATCGTAAAGCATCTTTATCGCTAATAAAAACACAGTCGTCAAAAAGATTCGCCGTATCCATAGATCGTTTAATTTGGTTACATAATGTGCCCCGACGTAAGCGCCGATAAACATAGTCAGCCCAAGGATCAACCCGAGCTTGTAATCAACCAAACCCTGCCACATGAAAACGACCGTGGCGATCGATGATGAAAAGACATTTATCAGCTTGGTCGAGGCGACGGATTCCGAATATGTCATTCCAAAAAAGGCCACCAGCGTGGCGGTCAAAACCGTTACATAACCGCCGCTGTACAATCCGCCGTAGATACCGAGCAGAAACGTCAGTACAAACGTCAAGATCATTGCCCGCCGCGAAATTACCTGGGTCTTATCTACTCCTGACTTACGCTTCAGCAGGGTAAATGCGACAACCAGAATCATCGCTATCGAGACAATCAGCTTGATTGCTTCACCCGTAATAAGCCCTACAATCGCAGCTCCGATGGCGGAGCTGACGGCCGTTAAACCTATTAGCGGCGATATTTTTCGTACATCGATCTTTCCCTGCCTCAGAAACGGAATCGTGCCGCCGATGGCCATAAATGTCAGGCCAAACATGTTCGTCGCAACCGCAACCCGCGGATCGATCCCAAATTGAAACATCACCGGCACGGCGATGAGCGAATTGCTGCCTGTCACCACGCCGACAATACTTGTCAGGAAAAACACCAAAATCAATATGATCAGCGCGGAGGAGTCCATAAAAATGTCCAACAAACTTCAGTTTGTTGATCTGCCTGGCAATCACGATCTTGTCCGGCGAATCATCATTCGTGCCAAGCAAAAGCAACAAACTGAAGTTTATTGGACTTCAGATTCGAGTCCTCGCCGCCCTCGTCATTCCGAGCTTTTGTTCAATGTCACGAAGAGCGTTGGCGAGCCGAACAACTTCCTTTTTATTTGTCGGCTCGCCGCGAATAATTTCCACACACGTAAACAACGTTTCCGCGATATGCGCGCGGTCCAGGCCCGAGCGCTCGGCGATGAGCGCGGCAATATCGCCGCTTTTGGCCGTAAAATTATCGAGTCCGAAGTATCTTGTCACGCGTCGACGAAATTCGTTGTAAATATTCTCTATCGCGAGATCAAACGCCTTTGTCCGGCTTTGTAACTCCGCCATTGCGGCGACGTATTCGAGTTTTGAAAGACGGTCCGGCTCGGGCTCGGGAACCGGACGGCCGAATCTCCGGCTTTGTGAGAAGAAAACAAGTCCCACGAGGACGATAGTTTGTAAAAAGATAGCGACGACAGGCGTTCCCTCAAAAAACTGTAGGAAGCGGTTGCTGTCCGTGCCGTAGCCTTGGTGATATTCGTCAAAAGCCACGCTTCCGTCGCCTGCAGAGACGAGATTTACCGCCAACTGAGCATTGTCAACCAGCGCGATACCGCCGTTCGAGACTATATATGGATCGCTCAGAAACAGTATTCGGCCGCTGCCATACGGCGCTTCGACGAGTAGATTCTTTTCACCGCCGGCAAAATGAACTAATGGACCGTTTTGGCTCGGTGTCTCAACCGAGTTATAAGACGTCGAGCGACGCGGCGACGCATTTTCGTCCGTTTCATCCGACTCGCCGCTACCCCGATTTTTCTCCGCGATTCTCGAAAACACAATCGAACCGGCAAATCGAGACGGCTGAACAGCGTTGACGCCTTGGGTAAACACGGTCGGCTGTACCGCCTTGACCGCCGGCGTCTCGACCGTCATTTGCGTCTGATCGGATGGGTCGACGGCGACGAATCCTTCGGGGTCCGGCTCAGCGGTCGACATTTTCCAGTTTGCAGTTGTTGTAACCAACCCTTTCGGCGGGTCGCGGTCGATCAATACCAGACGGCCTCCGCCGGACACCCAGCGCAGTAGTTCGTCGGTTTCAACTTCCGTGTAACCACGTCTCAAGCTGCCTACGACGACAAAAACGGCGGGCAGATTCGCTTTGCGCGTCAGTAACGCCGCCGGGGCTTCCTGCCACCGGGTTACCTTGCGTCCGGTTTCCGACAGCAGCGTATAAAATGCCTGTGTTCCCGTCGCTCCGACGTTAAAGGTGGAGCGGTTTGGAGAAAACTCGTTGTCCGGCTCCTTTTGCTTCTGAGTGTATGTAGCGGCGTTGAGCCCGATGAGCAAGGCCGCCATTACGATCAGAAAAACAATGATGAAGAGTTTTTGCTTCACTAAAAAGTACAGCAAACTTCAGTTTGCTGATCCGTTACGGTCATCGAGCGTATCCGACTTGAATGAGCCGTCAAACTAAAGTTTGACGGACTTCGCGGTTTCCATAGCCCGCTTGTATCGGTCCCTAAAATCTTCCCAGTCGGCCATCTCCGCCGTTCTCGAACCATACCAGTTGCTTTCAAAATTACGTGTTAGGCCGGTCATGCTTTCAAACAAACTGTCGTTCTTTCGAACATCGCGCAGATAATCGCGATTTGTCTTGTGGCGGGCGAGCCGAACGATCTTGCGGTCGCTTAGGTCGCAGAGTAGGGCAATGTACCCTTTACGGATCGCGGCCCGTAGATTTCCGTCGCGAGCCAACCGTTCCGCCTCGCTAAAAAGGTCCGACGACGACTCTTCGGCTCCGACACGCTCGCCGAGAATTACCCTGTCCTTCTTCTCGCGTTTGATTCGTCCGGCAAATTGCCGTCTAAAATATGGCGCGAATTTATAGATCAAGAAACCAATTAGGGCGATCACCAGCGCATAGATCAAAATCTGTAATCCGAATTGCAGTGAGCCTGTGCCGGGAGAAACATCCGGCACACCGGGCGAACCCGGGAACGCGCGCGCCAGCCACTCCAGAAACTCGCGAAGCCATTTCTGAAAGAGGCTCTCCTCCTTGGCCTGCGGCTTTTGATATTCCTCACGGCGGAGTATCTCGGCGAGCTTTTGCTTGTCCTGGTCCTTTGATTGCCCGGACGCGGTCGCTTTTTCAAGCTCGTCAATAGTGCCGGAAATCGCCAGCAGCCGTTCGCTGATCTCGGTCAGGATCGCCCCGCGTTTAGCGGCGTCTCGCACATCGGCAAATTCCGTCAGCTTTGCTCGGATCCATTCATTGCCTGTCTCGACGCTGCCGTCGGGCCATTCGATCTTTTCGGTGATGGGCAGGAGTTTCTCGATTTTGGCGATCGTCTGTCGTTCATACGTCTCGTCTGCGTCATCGAGACTTTCGAAGAGTTCGTCACTCGCAACGCTGGCCTGTTCGACGCGTGTTTTGTAATCAGCGAGCGACGCCGCGTGTGTGGGAATGAAGGAGATGAGAATGACCATTATCCCTGCTCCGATGAGCAGGTGCGGGAACCTCAGTCTATTTCTACCGAATAGATTCATGCCAATTGGAGCACGGGCGGCTCGCCCGTGCAAACGCCTTAGAACGCTCTTACCGCACTGGCGAGCCGCCCGTGCTCCCTGATGCGGCCAAGGCGGGTTGCAGCGGATTAACATACGTTTCCGGCACCGATGGTATCTCGCCAAGACGGGCGGCGGCCATCAATTCAATGTCATAGCCCTCGTGCCGTACACGCTCGTCGACATAGAGCAAACAAAGCCCGACCATCCAGACCGGTGACAGCAAGATAAAACTCACCTGCCAAATGAGATTATATGCAATTTCGTACCATGCCGGGATGATTTCGGAATCGAACGACATCAGCTCGACGCCGTTAGCCGACGCGTACCATGCGAGCGGCACGTAAAGCAGAGCGAGGGCCGAGTATGCGGCCACCGTCGTAAATAAAAACAGCGCGGCCAGCCGCCGCACATTCCCGCTTGCCAGGCCGGCGCTCCGGCCAATCGCCGCAAAAACGCCTAGTCCCTCGACAAGCATCACCTGGGGAACATAAGCAAGACGCGATGCGGCGAGAAAAAACAGCCACAACGTCCCGAATGAAACCGCCAGCCCAACCAGAACCGAAAGTATAAACGCCACAATGGGAATAAAACTGAAGACAGTAATAATCAGCGCGATCAGCAAAACGCCTATCATCAATCCAAAATAGAATATGACCAGCCCAATCGATCCGAGCAGAATCGTAATAATCGTCGAAGCGACGACCAGCCCGGCGAGCCTGGATGCCGTATTCTTATAAGTTTCTCGAAATGTTATCGCGTCGCCAAAGAGCAGGTGCCGGACAAAGTTTCGCGACGCTCCGCCCATCACGACAAGGGTCGCAATGGTCTCCGCCAGCCAAATCACAACCGACCCGAACCAAAGGAAAATGTAATAAAAAGTGTTCTCAGCCGAAAACCTCTCGGCCCCGATAGAAAATATCTGCCGCCCCGCCACCGTCCAACCTACCGAAACCAGCGTCCCCACAACAACCGGCGGCGACGCGATCAATACAAACGTCCAAAAATATTTCCGGTAAAACCTGACGGCCCGATCTATCAGATCACCTGCTCCGAGCGGGGCAAGTGATAATTCGGGGGCGATATTTGAGCCGTTGGTCATTTGCTGGCGAAGTTAATGAAATTATAACGTCATTCATCGTGACAGCGAACTACCGTGATCGATACCTGCGCGGCGGGTCGGCGTTTGTATTGCCGTAGAGGCGGCTGAAGACAGATTTTATGTCTGGGGAGCGAGTCGGGATGTGTCCCTGACTGACCGGGGGCTAGTTAGCCGGTTCTACCCTGGCTGGCCCCCCAAATTACAGGGTACATCCGGCTTGCGATATCGTATGTCGGGTTCAAGACATAGGAATTGGAGCGCGCTCAGGATGTACGCGCTCTCCAATTTGGGGGACGGATTCTCAATGTTGTAATATTTACGGTGATTCGAGGAAACGTATGGCGCGGCCGTTGATATTATCACTGGATGGACAGGAGTTTGCGGTGACGCTTGTCAAGATCGACCGTGAGAAGCTGTATGGCAAGGTCGATATCGAGGCTTTTGATGAGAAGGGGAAAGAAGCGGCTTTGCGCGTGCTGGCGGCGGATGGCAAAACGCTGATCGATAAAGGCGGGACGGCGCTCGCGACAATCAATGACAAGGGCGACTCGGTTGAACGCCCGGCGCTAATTCCCGTCGATGCGGATGGGGAAAAGATCGAGCAGGTGGCTTCGTCGTTTGGTCAGAAAAATGTGCTGACGGAGGCGACCATAGAAGATTATTTTTTGCAGATCGTAAAGAGTGTCTATCTCGTGCTGCCGCATGAGAATGCTGACATCAAAGAATTGCATGACCATCTTTCGACGCAGCGGATGTTCACATTTCCATTTAGCTGGCGCGGCGGGATCGAATACGACAATGCATTTGTCATTGGGGCCGGGAAAGATGCGTTTATTGTGGTGGGAAAGCAGGCCGAGTTTCAGTTTATAAAGCTCAATCAGGCGGCGGTTTTGGAATCGACGGAAGAAGAAGAGATTTCAGCGGATGATCTCGATTTTGATTTGATGTGACTGGAGAGCAAGCATCCCTGCTTGCTCGTCCTTTTTACAGCCGTCAACTATGGCAAGCAGGGATGCTTGCCCTCCAGTCCTATATGCCAATTAATATCAGCAATCCGAAAAACCGCGACGCCG
>JANPCJ010000090.1:0-5925 GCA_031430895.1 Chloracidobacterium sp.
TTTTCATACGCAAACGGCGGGAGTTTCGTTGACTGTCCAGCAGCCGTTAAACAACATCGCTCGCGTCGCTATTCAGGCTCTCGCCGGCGTGCTCGGGGGAACACAGAGCTTGCATACGGATTCTTATGACGAAGCTCTCGCCCTGCCCACCGACGAAGCCGCGTTGATCGCCCTGAGAACACAACAGATTATCGCTGAGGAAACCGGTGTGGCAAACACCGTCGATCCGCTCGGCGGCAGCTACTATGTCGAATCGTTGACGCAAAAGATGATCGACGGCTGTATGGATTATTTTGAAAAGATCGACGGTTTCGGCGGGATGGTCGAGGCGGTCGAAGCCGGGTTCCCGCAGCGTGAGATACAGGAATCCGCCTATCAATATCAAAAAGCCGTCGAACGCAAAGAACAGGTAATCGTCGGCGTCAACAAATACGCGATGGACGAGGGCATTTCGAAATACAACATCCTGCAGATCGCCGAAGGCATCCGCGACCACCAACTCCTGCGCATGGAACACGTAAAATCCGTCCGCGACGCCGGTGCCGTCTCGGGTTCACTAGAAAAATTAAAACAAGCCGCCAAAACCGGTGAAAACACCATGCCCTCTATCATCGAGTCCGTCGCCGCTTACGCCCCAGTTGAGGAGATATGCGTCGCTTTGCGTGACGTTTATGGCATTTACGAGGAACCGGCGTTTTAGTTACAATAGTGGCATGGCTGAAATGAGCAATATACAACTAGAACTGTTGCGGCTTTACGGCAGTAATGTTTCGGATGAAACGCTCCGCGAAGTAAAGGGTGTTCTGGCAAAATACTTTGCCGACAGAGCCACCGACCGGATGGATAGCGTCTGGACCGAGAAAGACCTAACTGATGAGGACATGATCGCCTGGACAAATGAACACAGCCGCTCTGAAAGTCGTCCTCGACACTAATATCCTCATAGCCTCCATAGGCAGGAAATCTCGGTTTCGATGGATATTTGAATCTGTCGTAGATGGCAACATAATTCTCTGTGTTTCCAATGATATCCTGTTTGAATACCAGGAGATTCTCGCCAGAAAGACGAACGAAAGTGTCGCCGAAAATGTCGTCAATTTCCTCGCAGTCAGTCCATTCACGGAAAAGATAGACATCTATTTTAATTTCGGGTTAATTAAGGCGGATGAATCCGATAACAAGTTTGTAGATTGTGCGATAGCAGCAAATGCCGCCTGTCTTGTTTCCAATGATCGGCACTTTCAAGTCTTGACAATGTTGGAGTTCCCTAAAGTAACGGTCTTAAAATTATCCGAGTTTGAAAACCGCTACAAGGCACAACTTACAGCAATCATATAACGCCGTGGATGGAAATCGGGTTAGAATGGAAATAACAACTAAGATTCGATCGCATCGATAAACTTTGCCGACGTTCGCATTTCCTTTGACGAAGTTCTTGAGACCGCCTTAAATCACGTTTTGCAAAATTTGTCTGGTGAGGATATTGAAATAAGGTTTGCCGCTAGCCGGGACGAGATCGAAGGGATCTACCGAGACGTAAGACGCATTGACTCAACCGCAAAACAAAATCGTCATCGTAAAACCAAAATGCTCGGTTGTCTTACGATCGCTCCGTCCTTATTTTACCTTTTATAGCTAACACGCCAAATCTTCCTCCCGCCGTCATCGGCGACTAGCAGCGATCCGTCCGCCGCGACAAGCAATCCCACCGGTCGTCCCCAGACTTCATTAGAATTCTCATCCGGCAGCCAGCCGGTGACGAAATCTTCGAAGCTGTTGGCGATGAGCTTGCCGTTCTTGAACCGAATGCGGACGATCTTGTAACCGCTAAGTTTCTGCCGATTCCACGAACCGTGGAATGCGACGAATGCATCGCCTTGATATTCCTTCGGGAACATCTTGCCTGTATAAAACTGGATGCCGAGAGCAGCGACGTGTGAGGTGAAGAGGACGTCGGGGACGATTGATTTCGCGACGAGTTCCGGGCGTTCACCTTTGCGGCGCGGGTCTTCGTTTTGGCCGAGGTACGAATATGGCCAGCCGTAGAATCCGCCCTGTCTGACCGAGGTGGCGTAATCGGGGACGAGATCGTCGCCGAGGCCGTCGCGTTCGTTGACGGCGGTCCAGAGTTCGCCGGTTTTTGGGTTCCAGGCGAGGCCGATTGGATTGCGAAGGCCGGATGCGTAGATACGGTGATTTTTGCCGTCTGGATCGTAGACCGATATGGCCGCCCGCTTTACATCAGCTTCGACATCGACATTTGTCGCCGAGCCGATCGACACAAACATCTGCTTACCGTCTTTCGAGAACAGGATGTTACGTGTCCAATGCTGGTTATAGCCGCCGGCGGTGAGTTCGACTATCTTTTCAGGTTCGCCGTCTGCCTCTGTCTGGCCCGTCTTGTATTTGAACCGCACGACCGAGTCTGTATTAGCCACATAAAACCAGTGCTTATGAAACGCCATGCCAAACGGCTGCGCCAGCCTATTCGAAAAAACAAAACGCTGATCGGCCTTACCGTCTTTGTTCGTATCTCTTAACACGATTACCGAGTTTGCTCGCGAATCAGCCAAAAAAATATCGCCGTTCGGTGCGAGTGCCATCCAACGCGGGTAGCGAAAATCGCCCTCTGCGAAAACATTTACCTTAAAGCCTTTCGGAACGTGAAGCCTCGCATTCGCGGGCTGCGGCACTTGCCGAGACGAACGTCTCGCACTTTCGGTCTGAAATGGCGGCGGCAGATTAGCCGGATCGACCGTCGTAACCGTTGCCTTATCAAAATTGACGATCTCAGGTAGACTGACCGGTGCCGGGACAGGAGTTGGGGTCGGAGTTTGAGTACTCACTGTGGACGAGGCCGCAAAAATGAATGCGATAGAGACAAAATATTTGATATAGTGTTGTTTCATTTACCTAAAAATCGGAATGTCCGAAATCTTATCGATCATTCAAAAGGATAATCGCCAGCCGCCGCAAAGCACAAGTGAGCTTGGACGGCGCGGCGAAACTCTTGCAGCGGAATACCTCATTCAAAACGGTTATCGGCTCGTTGTTGCCAATTTCAAAGTTCCAGTCGGCCGCAATAGTAAAGGGGTGCAGGTGACAGGAGAGATAGATCTGATCGCGCTCGACGGTGAAACGCTTTGCTTTATCGAGGTCAAGACCCGACGCTCGGATGATTTCGCACCGATCATAGCCAACGTCAATACACGCAAACAGCGACAGATCACCCGCACGGCAAAAGTCTATCGGAGAATCTTTAATATTCGCGATATCAAGCACAGGTTTGATGTCGTGACAGTTCTCTTACCAAAACACGCCGGGGCTGAGGTAGAATTAGTTAAAGGTCTCTGGAACGAGAACAAGTTTCGAAAGCGAAACTGGGAGCGGCCCGCTTGGCAAGAATTTGTCTGAACTCTACGACCTGTCGTGTCGTAACAGATCGAAACAATACAAATATGAAAAATTCCATAATTTTCTCGATACTCGTTTTTACAATGGCTATGTCAAGCAGTTCGATCTCGGCCCAACAACCGGTCTTGATCGACCGTGACATTTTTTTCGGCAATCCGGAGATCGCCGGTGCCCAGTTGTCGCCTGACGGCAGATACATCATGTTCCGAAAACCTTATAAGGACACGATGAACATTTGGGTTAAATCGGCTGGTGAACCTTTCGAACGGGCCAAGCTCATCACAAACCGGACCGACCGGCCAATCGCCGGTGCGTTTTGGAGCCGCGACAGCAAGTACATACTGTTTACGCAGGACAAGGGCGGCGATGAAAATTTTAATGTTTACGCCGTCAATCCCGCCGAACCAGCCGCGAGCGGCTCGGATGTCCCGACCGCGAGGAATATCACCGACGCTAAAGGCGTTCGCGCTCAGATTTTCGCTGTTCCCGATTCCGATCCGGATGCGATCTATGTTGGTTTGAACGAACGCGACAAGGCATGGCACGACGTTTTTAAGGTGAAAATCTCGACCGGCGAACGCACACTGGTCACCGAAAACAAGGACCGTTATCAAGGCGTTATCTTTGACAATGCCGACAAATTGCGTCTTGCGCTGCGGTCGGCGCAAAACGGCGATACCGAGATCATGCGGATCGACGCGGACGGCAAGGCGACAAAAATATATTCCTGCGACGTTTTTGAAACTTGCGGACCGGTTCGATTCCACAAGGACAATGCCCGCGTTTATATACAAACAAACAAGGGCAACGCCGACCTGATAGAGCTCATGCTGCTCGACGTTGCAACTGGCAAAACCGAGCCTGTCGAAGGCGATCCTATGAAGAAGGTCGATTTTGGCGGCGCGTCGTTCTCGGAAGTAACTAACGAATTGATCGCCACCACCTACGAGGACGACCGCGAGCGAATCTATTGGAAAGATAAGAAATTCGGAGCCGATTACAAATGGCTGCAAAAACAGATGCCGAACATGGATATCGGCTTTGGATCAAGTACAAAAGATGAGAATCTCTGGCTCGTCACCGCGAACAGCGACACCGAACCGGGCGAAACATATCTTTTTGACAGGGCGGCAAAAAAACTCACTCTGCAATACAAGATTCGCGGAAAGCTCGACAGGAACGCAACGTCGACGATGAAGGCCGTGACCTATAAATCTTCAGATGGTTTGGAGATTCCGGCGTTTCTGACCATTCCGAAAGGCTCGTCCGGCAAAAACCTGCCGACCGTTATGTATATTCACGGCGGCCCGTGGGGGCGTGATTACTGGGGATATCATTCGTATGCTCAGTTCCTGTCCAATCGCGGTTACGCCGTGCTTCAGCCAAATTTTCGTGCGTCGACAGGCTATGGCAAAAAATTTCTCAACGCCGGCAACAACGAATGGGGCCAGAAAATGCAGGACGACATCACGTGGGGCGTCAAATATCTGGTTGATGCGGGCATCGCCGATCCAAAACGTGTAGGCATAATGGGCGGCAGCTATGGCGGTTACGCGACATTGGCCGGTGTGACCTACACGCCCGACACATACGCGGCTGCGGTTGCAATCGTTGCCCCGTCGAATCTGCAAACGCTGCTCGAATCAGTCCCACCGTATTGGGAAGCAATTCGCACCGTCTTCTACAAACGCATGGGCGATCCGAATACGGCTGAGGGCCGGGCGCAGATGAAACGCCAATCGCCGCTCACCTATGCCGACCGCATCAAGACTCCGTTGCTTGTGGTGCAGGGAGCCAACGATCCGCGTGTAAACAAACGCGAATCCGATCAAATCGTCATCGCACTCCGCGATAGGAAATACCCGGTCGAGTATCTGGTGGCGCCGGACGAAGGTCACGGTTTTGCCCGCCCCGTCAATAATATGGCGATGATCGCGACCGCTGAAAAGTTTCTCGCCAAGCATCTCGGCGGTCGATTTCAGGCTTCAATGACGCCTGAAGTCAGCAAGCGGCTTTCGGAAATCACGGTCGATCCAGCGACGGTGATGATCGTAAAACCCGCCGATATGACCGGCGCACCCGCCGCAAATTTGACCGGCAAATGGAGCGTGTCCGCAGACGCCGGCGGCCAAACGATAGAGATTGCAATGGACCTGAAACAGGACGGCTCAAGCTTTACCGGCAGCACAGCGGCCATGATCGGCAACGGTACGATCGAGGGCGGAAAGGTGAGCGGTAAAACATTTAACGCGACATTAAAATCGGATGTCCAGGGCCAGGCCGCCGAGTTTAAGATGGAAGGCACGATAGACGGTGACAAGATGAGCGGAACATTCACCGCCGCCGGATTCGGCCAGGTACCGTTTACAGCGACGCGGAACAAATAGCCCGAGAGGCTTTCTGGAAAGTGTCTGTTATTCGAGCATTCCAAATAGAATGCTAGAGAAACCAAAGGGCAGTCGGGAAGGCGGGTTCACCCCCGCTCTTTGTCACCTAAAGAAAAGAGCGGGG
>JANPCJ010000091.1:0-3316 GCA_031430895.1 Chloracidobacterium sp.
GAACCGGCACGCTTGCGATTCTTATCAAGCGGACGGTTCCGAATTCCGAGATCACGGGTATCGACGGCGATACCGCGATGCTTGAAACCGCAAAAGCGAAATCGAAAAAAGCGGCCACCGACATCCGGTTCGATCATGGAATGTCGTTCGATTTGCCGTACGAGGACGATTCGTTTGATCGTGTTGTTTCGAGCTTGTTCTTTCATCATCTGACGCGGGACGACAAACACCGGACACTTCGCGAAGTGAAACGGGTACTGACGCCCGGCGGGGAATTTCATATGGCTGACTGGGGCCTGCCCTCAAATCTCATCATGCGGATGGCTTCAAAGGCAATTCAGCTACTTGATGGATTTGAGACAACAGCCGATAACTTTCGCGGTCTTCTACCGCAAATCATCGGCGAAGAAGGATTTGAGAACGTCGAGGAAACCAGTTCGTATGACACGTTATTCGGTACAATTCGATTGCACGAGGCTAGGAAACCTGGAGGATAAATGAAAAGAAAGATTGTCTTTTTCGCGATGGCCGTTTCTTTACTGGCCCTGTCCGTCTTTGCCCATGACCTGTTCTTAAAGCCAGCCAGCTTTTTCGTGAAGGTCAATGAGAAAATCACGATAAACGTCATGAACGGCACTTTTCAAAAAAGCGAAGGGGCGGTTTCGTTCCAGCGCCTGACCGACACAAGCGTCATTGCTCCGTCGGGTAAACGTTCGCATCCGGTCGAAGCCGACTTTACTAAGAATGAAACCACCGCATTCCTGAATCTCGTGCCGTCCGAGGCGGGAACCTACGTAGTCGGCCTCTCGACAATGTGGCGTGAGAATGCTCTCGCGGCGAAAGAATTTAATGAGTACCTCCCGGCCGAAGGCATTCCCGATATTTTGGAGAACCGAAAGCGCGACGGCGAACTCGATAAGGACGCTCGATATCGCTATTCCAAATATGTCAAGACGCTTTTTCAAGCGGGCGGAAAACAGACTGATAATTACAAAACGGTCCTTGGCTACGCTGTTGAAATGATTCCTCAGCAAAATCCGTATAGATTAAGAAAAGGCGCGACGCTTGAAATTCTTTGCCTGAAAGACGGCAAGCCGCTCGTCGGTCAAACGGTGACGTATGGGTACGAAGCGGGCGGAAAATTAGCGGCTGAAAGCAGCGTCCGCAGCGATGCCAAGGGCATGATTAGAGTCAAACTGACTGGCGCCGGGAAGTGGTACGCCAAATTTATCAATATGGTAAAGATCGACGACCCAAAGCTGAATTACGAATCGAAATGGGCGACGCTGACATTTGAGATAAAGTAAGTTCGGTCAGAGTAAGTTTGTTGTCCAGTTTTGCGTTGAGTGAAGTGTGGTTGGTTACGTTCTGTGGGTTCGGCTGTGTAGTCGATTATTGAAAGAGGAACAATGATACGGTATCTAATTGTGACCCTGACCGTCGGCTTTTTAGCAATGGTCAACAGTACGTCTGTTGCGGCACAGAAACCAAAGGGCCAAACTCCCAAGAAAGTAATAGACACGCGCCTTCAAGCACCACCGAATCGCCAATTCAATCATCGATTCACCATCGACTTTAGCTACGACAAGTTTACGGATCGGACAAAGGTTCAGATGCGTGTACCGGTGAACGCGGTGGAATCTGTCCATTTTGCATACTTCTTTAACGGAGAGAAGTTAAAGGTCGCTCCGACCGACGTTATTTTCATGTTTTTCAAAGACAACGAAAGAGAGTTTCTTTTTCCTGTTACAGATTTCGTTATTTTGACGGACCGTGACCGTATGCGAGTCAAGATGGTCGAGGCCAAAGACTTGGAGATTGAAGGCAAGAACCCATACACAGCCAAACTTAATTACGCGACTTTTCTAAAGATGGCCAATGCCAAGACGCTTGACGTAAAGATCGGCGATTTTGAAATCTCATTCGACAACGAGTCAATGGAAGCTCTAAAAGATTTCGCGAGTCGCACGAGTCCTGCATTCCGGGAAACTAAATTCGAGAAAGAGTCGAAAGCATTCGACAAGAACGTTCAGATCGAATCGGATAGGCTTCGTCGGATGAGCGTTGAGACGAAGGGGGCGATCCGCGAAGTTCTCGTTGCGGCAAAATCCTCAATGACGATCTGTCTTGGCACATCTGCCGACGACATTAAACAGACGGCGACGGCCTACGCGTCTCAGATGTGGATAGACAATAAGTCGGCGTTCACGGGTGAGATCGCCGAGCTAATGGATCAAGTGATGAAAACGTTAGTGCGATCGGACATTCTGCGAGGCGTCAAGAACGGCACAATAGACCCGCGGCAGTTTAATACTCAGGAAATTGTCAATGAATACAAGCTGGCAAAGATTCCGGCAGGTCAGAGGCCAAGAGCCATCCTGGAGGTAGGCGATACATTTTTAGACATGGTTCTGCGGATTGTACGCGAAGCCGAAATCATTGATTGACTCGGCGGAATAGCGAAAAATGAGCACGAAGCGGTAATAACTCGACACGAAGCGGCGCAAGTCGCAGACGACGACGGAAAAGTTTGATACGAAGCGGTGCAAATCGCGGATGAAGCGAGTAAAATCGCAGACGAAGCCAGAAAATTTGCGTTTGAAGGACGCTTGATCGCAGACGAAGCGGTTAAAGTCGCGTTTTATTCGTAAAAGATGCCGGATTATTGACGGAAAGTTTGATCTCAAGCCTAAAAAACCATTTCCGAGGGAGGGAAAACTTAAATGAATGATAATGAAAGAAGAAGATATGAAATGCTAGTCCGAGTAAACCAGTTCGGAGTCGATAACGCGGGGATTTCGCTCCGGCGTCGGTGCGGCACAGTTTGCCCTGATCGCCACAATCGTTAATGATGTCGAATCAAAGAGTGCTTTGCAGGCCGGTAGTTTTACCGACGTGTTGGTTGAATATTAATGCAGAGAGTTGAATTAGACATTAATCCAAGTGTATTGCGATGGGCGCGCGAAGAAGCGGGATTTAACCTCGAAGAAGCGGCGAAGAAGGCGAGCACAACGTTGGATGCCTATTCGCAATGGGAAGACAAGGGAAGTCGAATTCCTTTGGGTAAACTCTCGTCGCTGGCACGTGCCTACAAGCGTCAGCTTGCTGTGTTTTTTCTTCCGGAAGCACCGCCGAAACTGCAAAAGCCTAATGATTTTCGGAATCTCACTCCGGCCAAAAGCAAGCTTTCAAAAAGAGTGCTGCAAGTAATTCGGGATGTTAGCTACTTTCGTCAGATCGCTCGCGAGTTGCGAAGAGAATCCATCTGGAAAGCTAACTACGACTGGCTACAACAAGCCAACCGGAATCAGTTTTC
>JANPCJ010000092.1:0-8980 GCA_031430895.1 Chloracidobacterium sp.
CCCGCGTGTATCAGACTCGCGGGCGAGCCGCCTGCGGTCCAAAGCTACAATCCCAACATCCGCGCCATCGCCAGTGTGTCCGTAAACTGGACAAACCGCGTGATCCTACCATCCCTGAGAGTCCAGAGGTGTGCGAAGGGCACGTTCATCGTGTTGCCGGTTTTTAGATATTTCCCGCTATACGTTCCTATTGCAACGACCGTGTTGCCATCCTCGACAAATTGTCCGGGAACGGCGGAAAACCCTTCCCACTCGGTTCCGAACTTCGCAAACACGTTTTCACGAATCGCGTCCGGCCCTATATACGTTCCGCCGTACAAAAAGCCCTCGGCCTCGGTCCAATTTATCATCGGGTCCATTGCGGCAAGCACACCGGGCACATCGCCGCTTCCGAACGCCTCATACAAAGCTTTGATTATTTCGCCGTTATTCATCATGCTATTTCTTAGTGTCCGGCAAACTGTACTGAACCCGCAAATACAGCGTAAATTGGATCATCGGCTCAATGCCGATCGGATTTATCACCGTGTCAAAATCTCCGCCGCTAACGGGATCGTAATAAAATGTTGTTACCTTTCGCGGGCGGATAACGGTCTTGTTATACGCGCTGTAGGCCGCACCCGATTCAAACGCCTGGTACGATTGATAGCGTTCGCCGGGAAAAAAGATCTCGTATTTTTCATTAGCGACTGCTCCAGATATCAGAACCAGACCTAACGAGCCTTTATACAGAACTTCTTTCTGTTTAATGACCTTTGCCGCCTCTTCAAACAGCCGCGCCCGAATCGTTTTTGTCTCGCCGACAACATAGTCGACCTGTATCAGATCAAAAATCGTTGCCTGTCCCGCGGCGGCGAGTATCTTCTCGAGCAGTTTTGCGTCTTTGTACCGGACCGCGATATTTTTCTTTGTCTCGAAACCCGCAAGCTTTTCCGTCACCGTAGTCCCCGATTCCGTATAATCAAATACCCGGTTTTGCGATATGTAATCGATATACACGTCGTCGCGTTTTATCCCAATCGCTTCAAGCAATTTGACGAACTCCGCGAATCGGGCGTTGACGGTCGCATTACTAGCAGCTGGAACCTGACCTTCCTGAACAAACCCAAAAACTGCTACGTACATTTCGGCCGGCACGTTTATCAAAACGCTCGCCTCGATAAACTGGACCTGCTTATTTGGCTCGATCTGTCCCGTCAAAACGCCGGTATTGACCTGAGGTTCCCGCATCTTTGAGTTGCGGTCTCGGTATACGCTGCTGCCGGCCTCCTGCGCCGATGATTGCAACAGGCATGCACCCAGTAAAATTGTGACCGCTGCGATTTTTTTCATGTCTACTTTAAACCACCCATAATTTCGTCAACTTTTGCGGCCGTCAGATTCTCGTAATAATCAAACCCGATCTGCATCATAGGCGCCGTGCCGCAGCTTCCGAGGCATTCGACCATTGTGACGGTATATTTGCCGTCGTCGGTCGTCCCGCCCGGATGAATGCCGAGTTTCGAGCAAATGTGGTCCGTGATGTCCGGCTCGCCCATTATCTTGCACGACAGCGTTTTACATATCTGGATGTGATGACGGCCAACCGGTCGCAGATTGAACATCGAATAAAACGTCGCCGTTTCCCAGACATCCGTTACCTCGAGATTTAAAAACTTCGCGAGAAAATTCACGCCCGGATTATCGATCCAACCACGCTCGCGCTGGACAAGCATCAGCAACGGTATCAACGCCGAACGGCTCCGCTCGGGCGGATACTTCGCGACGTGCGATCTCATCTCGTCGATGATCGCGGACGAAAACTCCGCCACCTCGTCCGAGACGATGACTTTGTCTGTATAACTTGTTGGTGTAGCTGCTGCCATGTCCTATGCCGCAATCTTTTCTTCTACCTGAAAGACTCGAAGGTCGAGCTGCCGGAGACGTTCCTTCGTTTCAGCCTCAAGACTCGGTGTTTCGTTTAATTCGTCAAGTTCGAGACGGATTTGCCTGATTTCATCTTCGAGCGCGGTAAACTTTGTTTCCATAAGGCTAAGTTTTGCCTCTATTACCATTAACCGCTTGTCGATCTCCATTACCTTTGAAGCAACTTCGCCAACCTTGACATCGACTATGCGGATTTGCTCCCTGAGAATCTGAAGTTTAGTTTCAACAATATCGAAACGCTTGCCCTGATCTCCGATAATTCTGGAGGATTCAGCCTCAAGGCGATCCAGTTTGAAATTACTGGTCCTGACATCTGACACGAGGCCATCGAACTTTTGATTTGCAATCTCGATAAACCGAATCACGTCGGCTTTGAATTTTTCATCAGAAATCTGGTTAGCCATGTCTCTTGCCTACCTGTCAATCTCTCCCAACACAATATCCAGACTCCCAATTATTGCCACGACATCCGCAATCATCTCACCCTCGCACATCACTGGCAGGGCCGAAAGATTTACAAAGCTCGGCCCGCGGAAATGGACGCGTTCGGGTTTTGGGCCGCCGTTTGATTTCATATAGACGCCGAGCTCGCCTTTTGACGCCTCGATCGGCATGTAAACTTCACCGGCGGGGACGTTAAAGCCCTCGGCGACGATCAGGAAATGGTGAATCAGCGAATCCATGTGTTTTCGCATATCGTCTCGGTCGGGCAGAACGATCTTTGGTGCGTCGGCTTTGGTCGGGCCGGGTTTCAAGCGATCTAACGCCTGACGGACGATCTTATGCGACTCATAAAGTTCCAACATCCGAACACGGAACCGGGACCAGACATCACCATCCGGCTCGGTTGGGATATCAAAATCGTAAGTTTCGTATCCAGTGTAGGGATTGTGCCGCCTGAGATCGAGCTCAACGCCGCTGCCGCGTAGCGACGGCCCAGTCAAACCCCAGTTTATTGCTTCGTCGCGTTCGATAACGCCGATGCCTTTTGTGCGGCTTTGCCAAATCGTGTTTCCGGTGGCGAGTGTTTCAAATGTATTCATCGCCTCGGGAAAATCGGCCATGAATTGCCTACAGCGCCGCTCAAAACCGGCAGGTAGATCCATCATCAGCCCGCCGATGCGAAAATAGCTCGGCGTCAGGCGGCCTCCGGAAACCGCTTCGATAAGGTTTAGAATCTTTTCACGCTGACGAAAACAGAAAAAGAAAATGCTCATCGCGCCGAGATCGAGAGCGCTGGTGCCAAGCCAGACCATGTGCGAAGCGATACGCTGCAGTTCGCACATTAAAACGCGAATCACCTGAGCGCGTTCCGGGATTTCGAGATCGAGCAGCTTCTCGGCCGCCATCACATAAGCCAGATTATTCCCCAGCGGATTGAGATAATCCATTCGGTCGGTGATGACGATTCCCTGTTGGTACTTTTTATACTCAAAGAGCTTCTCCATTCCGGTATGGAGATAACCGATGTCGGGAATGGTTCTTATAACAAGCTCGCCGTCGAGCCGCAGATCGAGTCTCAGCACACCATGAGTTGAAGGATGCTGAGGCCCCATCGACAGCGTCATCTCGGATTCAAGCGGCTGATCAAGAACCTCAAATTTACTGGGAAAGTTTTCCACCGCTGTGGCCATACTTAATCTCGTCTGACAGATTTCTGTCCGTTTTCTGTCCCGGAATAGCTGATAACTGATAGCTGAAAACTGATAGTTAAGAGACGATCTGAGTTATCAGCTTTTAGTTATCAGCTATCAGCTACTCCGAGTCGTTTTGCAAAGTGTCTTCCGAATCACTGCGTTAAAACCTGAGAACTTCCTTGATAATCTTAGTTCAAACTGTATGGCTCATATCCTCTCAACGGATAATCTTTTCTAAGCGCATGCCCGTCGAAATCCGAAGGCAAAAGTATACGGCGCAGATCCGGATGCCCGTCAAATATCACGCCAAGGAGGTCGTATGTCTCGCGTTCGTGCCAATCGGCGGTTTTCCATAGCGTCGTCACGGTCTCAACATTCGGCGCATCTTCGGATAACAAAACCTTCAAACGCAAACGGTTGTAATGAGTTGTCGAGAAAAGATGATAGTTGACCTCGAAACGCGGATCGTCTTCAGGCCCGCGATCAGCCCCGCAAAGATCGGCGAGCATATCAAAGCCGTGATCTGCTTTCAAAAACGAACAAACATCAACAATTGATTCGCGCGGAACCGTGACCGTAACCTCGCCGTGCCCATCGACAACCGAGGCGACCCATGTCTCGTTCTTCGTTTTTAGCATTTCCACGTAACCGCGGAGCTTTTCAGTCATATAAACTTACACCGCAGAGACACCGAGACGCAGAGACAAAATATTGTTCTTACCTCTGCGTCTCCGCGTCTCCGCGGTAAAGGCCTTCCTTACGACGAGCGACGCTTTTCGTGCCGTGACGGCACCGAATAAGGCCGTGATGTATCGCCGGCGGCGACTTCTGTTTCCATTTCCCGCTCCAGCGCGGTTCCCTCGGTCACCGGCAGCGTGCCCGGAACGATCGAGACACGCGATTCCGGTTCGTAAGTGTCGCGACGGTCCTTCACTGATTCTTTCATGATCTTGTCTTGAAGCATCATGATCGCATGGACAAGCATCTCGGGCCGCGGCGGGCAACCGGGGACATAAATATCGACGGGGACGATCTTATCGACGCCCTGAACAATCGCGTAATTATCAAAAACGCCGCCCGACGTCGCGCACGCGCCCATCGAGATAACCCATTTCGGCTCAGGCATTTGATCGTAAATTCGTCGCAGCACCGGCGCCATCTTTCGCGAGACTCGTCCCGACACTATCATCACGTCGGCCTGACGAGGCGAGGCCCTGAAAGTCTCCGCTCCAAATCTCGAAAGATCATTTCGGGCCGAAACTGTATTCATCATCTCGATCGCACAGCACGCCAGACCGAATGTCGCCGGCCAAAGACTCGATTTTCGTGCCCAATTGACGATGGCGTCTAGTCTGACAGTTACAACGTCAGGCAACGATTCGAATAGATTGTTTTCGAGTCCCATAAAACTAGTTTGTCGAGTTCGTTGAGTTGAGAGAGTTCATAGAGTTGTGGAGTCGGATTTTCTCGATAAACTCTGAAAACTCAATGAACTCAATTAACTCTTTACGCGGCAATCTTATAATTTGTCGCTTCGTCGCGTCGCCGTTTCGCCATTTGCTTTGCTTCCTCGCGGGCCTCGGCACGGGCTTGGGTTCCCCAGTCAAAAACACCCTTTTTCCAAACGTAAACGTAGCCGACGACCAGTGTACCGATAAACACCATTATCTCGATAAACGCTATCGTCCCAAAGGCAATCCCGCTGATCTTTTCTTCGGCCAAAAGGCTCTTGAAGGCGACTGCGAACGGGATGATAAACAGAACTTCGATATCGAAAAGCAGAAAGACAACGGCGACTATGTAAAATTTGATCGAAAACTTGTCGCGGGCCGAGCCGACCGGGTCTTTACCGCATTCATACGGCATCAGCTTAGTGGCGGTACGTTTGCGCGGGCCGATCAATTGCGTAACCAGCAGCTGGCTGACGCCAAAACCGGCCGCGACCAGGAACATGATGCCAATGGGCACATAATCGAAAACATTATATTCCGACATTCGACCTCTTAAGTTGACCGCAAAAAAGCTTGGAAATGGCTCGCATTTCCAAAAACGACTAGAGAATCATGGCTCAAGCTAAATCGTAATTTAACGCCTTATTAGTGTCAAGGCAGTTGCCTGCCGAATACGGGTGTTCGGCGGTGCTATCGACATTATTCGTTGACCCTTCCAAAACCCTTGTGATAACTTTATAAATGGCTAACGCGCGCGCCGTTAACTCCACCATTTAACCTACGTCCTTTGTCAGAATAGCCTTGTGATTTCCGGTTTCAATACAGATATAGAATTTAACGGCACCGTTTATCACGTGCAGACCGAGGACAAGGGTCTGCAAAAGCGTGTGATAATGTCGCTCGTCTACGACAAGGGGACGATTCTCGCCAGCAAACGTGAGAGTTATGACGATCTGGCGGCCGGAAATTTTGACGCGAAAGCGCTGACAGACCGTGTCGGCCGGCAGCATAAGCTGATCTGCGCCGCGGTGCGGGCCGGCCGTATCAACGAACTAAAGGAAATGTCATCGAACGCTTCTGCCCGGGCAAAAGTAATCGCCGAGGTCGTCGCCGCGGGAATTCCTCTTCCAGTTACCGTCGCGCCGCAACCGAGCGCGCCTGCTCCTCCGCCCGCCATGCCCGAAACGCCGCGAGCAAGATTTCAAGCTCCTGTTCCAAAGTCGCCGATCAAGATCGCAATCGTCGAAACAGAACAGATCATCCAGGTCTCTCCGATCACGCTTCACGATGAGCCGGTGATCGAAGCCGTGCAGATAATCGAAGATCACATCCTGCCGGCCGAGGCAGTTGAGGTCGTCAGCGAACTTTCGGGTCAGGAACGGCCGGCAAACTCGAAACTGAGCCTCGAATTGCTAGGCGATACAAAATTCAAAGGCGGAGACCGGCGGACCGTCAACATAATGATCTGCCGCGGCACCGGGCGAAAGGTTGTCACCGACGCGCAGATAATGATAAAGGTCCTCGGCTCGAGCTTTCGCCCCGTCATCTTCCACGCCAAATCCGATTCAAACGGTCTCGCTAAGATTCATCTACAACTACCGCATTTCCAGGCCGGTCGCGCCGCTCTGCTTGTAAGAGCAATGAGCGGCGGCGAGGAGATAGAACTCCGCCGCGTCGTCATACCAGGTTGACGAGGTTCTTTAATCTCAAATCTGAAATCTGAGATTTGAAATATCGTATTTGAAATTGCCGTTCCCATAGCGGAAAATCGGCTTAATGACGCCGATTTCAATAACGCTTAACGGCGAGACGCGCGAAGTTTCCGGTGAGATCGATCTCAATCGCCTCCTCGAGCATTTTTCCCTGCCAGAACAACGAATCGCTATCGAATTAAATAATAATGTAGTCCGTCGCTCCGACTGGCCGCAAACGCTTGTACGCGACAAGGACAAAATCGAGGTCGTCCATTTCGTCGGTGGCGGATAAGGAGACTTCTTTTGCTTTCTCGACGGCTTTGCGTGAAGATTATCTTGAATCATGTCAGATACATTTTCATTAGCAGGCATCGCATTTACATCACGCCTTATCATCGGCACCGGCAAATATCGCTCGTTTGATGAGATGAAAGCCGCTCATGCCGCATCGGGAGCCGAAATGGTTACCGTCGCGGTCAACCGCGTCCCGCTCGACGGCAAGACCGAGTCGTTCCTGGATCATCTCGATCCAAAAATGCGCATTCTGCCAAACACAGCCGGATGCTACGACGCCGAACACGCGATCCGAACGGCGCGCCTTGCGCGCGAGGCGCTCGAAACTGATTGGATAAAACTCGAAGTGATAGGCGACCCGATCACCCTCTTGCCGGATAACGAGCAAACTCTCGAAGCGGCTCGAATTTTGGTCGAAGAGGGTTTTATAGTCTTGCCGTATTTTACGGACGATTTGATAATGGCGAAAAAGCTGCTCGATGCCGGCTGTCCTGCGGTCATGCCTCTCGCCGCGCCGATCGGATCTGGAATGGGCGTACAAAATCCGTCAAACCTCCGAATCATGCGTGAACAATTACCGGACGCGACAATCATAGTCGACGCCGGCGTCGGCGTCCCGTCCGATGCGGCCATCGCCATGGAACTCGGCGCCGACGCCATCCTAATGAACACCGCCATTGCCGAAGCTCGCGACCCGGCGCAAATGGCCACCGCCATGAATCTCGCCGTCCAGGCCGGCCGTCTTGCGTATTTATCCGGCCGAATGCCAAAACGTCTGTACGCGTCCGCGTCCAGCCCAATCGAGGGTGCGATTAAATAGGATATTTTGATGGATCTGAGAGCAATTAGACGGCATCACCGGGATCGGTTCAAACGACGGGTCAGGGGCTACTATTCCGGCGTTCACAAAGATGACGAACGACGCGTGGGCCAAATGTCGCGAACCAGAACTCCGTGCTCGTGCTGGATGTGCGGAAATCCGCGAAAGTACTTTGGGGAACGGACAATGAGAGAAATACGGTGGCAATTTCCGCATTCGGATTCGCGAAACGAACTAACGTAATAGCTATCTATGATTGTAGGAGTATTGTTTTTCGGATCCACTGCAGAAATCACGGGCCAACGGCGGATTGCGATTGAAGTCGCTACTGAAACACGAGCGAGCACTATCTTCAGTAAACTCGTCGCTGACCACCCGAGGCTCGCGGCACACAAACTCCATTTCTCAGTCAATCAGCAGTTTGCAACGGGCAACGAGATAATTTGCGATGGTGACGAACTGGCAATATTCACCGCGGTTTCTGGTGGATAAACGGAGAGACCCGATGACCTCTAAACAATTCTATGACTGGCAAACGCTCGGCGGCACGGATGACGTGATGCGTTTTGTCGATGCTCTGGAAAAGGCCGATATCGTGTGGTGCGCGATCGGAGGCGTGGCGGTCAACCATTGGGCGGAAGAGCCGATGGTAACGCAGGATGTTGATTTCGTAGTCGCCGCCGATTCGATCGAGCGGGCTGAAACGGTTCTTAAACAAGCGGGCTTTAAGGCCGAAACGTTTGATTGGTCGATAAATTTCAAAGGAACGTCGAAGGTGAGTGTTCAACTTACAACCGAGGGCTTCTACAAAGATTTCGCGAGCCGAGGCGTACCGGCTGATGTACACGGAATCCTGCTTCGCGTTGCGAGTCTCGAAGATACTTTAAGCGGCAAGATCATGGCATGGAGCGACCCGACCCGACGACAGAGCAAGCGAATCAAGGACCTTGGCGATATTGCTCGTTTGGTCGAATCTCACCCGCACCTCTGGGAAAGCCTGAACGACGACTTAAAAAGCCAGATTGATCGGCCAGTTACCACGAAAGATCAATAGAATGTCGATTTGTGCGTTCAACATCCCATTAGCAATATGAATCTTGATAGCGGAATGACCGAAAGCGAACAGCCAAAAAATTTCGGGCACGGCTGGATCAGCGG
>JANPCJ010000093.1:0-6069 GCA_031430895.1 Chloracidobacterium sp.
TCTGGTCGGCGGGCTGATAAAGACCGGTATCGTCGATCTGATAGGCCGGCGGCTGCACAAGATCGCGGGCGACAGCGAGTTTCTCTTAACCGCATTGATAATGCTGACGGCGGCCATCGCGGCATCGGTGCTCAAAAATACAACGACAACTGCGATGTTTCTTCCCGTCGTCATAGCCATCGCGGCGAAGGCAAAGATACCGCCTTCGAAACTCCTCATGCCGCTCGCCTTTGGCGCCAATACTCCCGGAATCGAGGACGCAGGCGCCGCCTACGTCTATACGCGAAGCGGCACCGTGTGGATTCGCTTCTCTCCACAGATATTGCAATTTAACGCCAGCGTTTCAAATCTCGATCTCATCGGGCTCGAATGATTTGTCTCGATGGCATCTCGACCTGTAACCATGAAAAAACATGAAATAGCACTAAAACAAAATCTCTGTTCTGTTTTTCGTTCTATTTCGTGTCTATTCGCGGTCAAAAATTTCTCGAAGGCTGGCGGCTATTTTAGGCCTTTAATAAGCACCGCGTCGTGCCGCCAGCCGCCCTGGACGACGGCGAAACTTTTGCCGTCGGGAGCGAGGGCGAAGCCGGCGCCGGAGATTCTCTCGCTACCCAAATTGGCGATTTGTCGCGGCGTTTTTCCATCCAGCGGTTGAAACCATAGAAATTTATTTTCAAACTCGCCCGCGGCTAGAATATACGCCAGATTTTCTCCGTCTGGCGACCATTTCACCCGAATCAAATCGCCTTTTTGGTCAGTGAGCTTGAATGATTTGACTATCGAGGCGTCGACGACCGAAACGATCATCAAAATATTCACTTCGCCCTGCTTGTCAGGAAAAGCAATCCGCAAACCGTCGGGCGAGATGGCAAGCTGATCCATTCTTTTTTTCAGGATCAACTCTTCTTCGCCGTTTTGGAGCGAAACGCGCCAGAGCGATTTGGTAAGATTGTGGTAATAATAAAGCCAGCGTCCGTCGGGGGAAACAAAAAGCGGAGGGCCGCCCTCTTTGCTCGTGATTTGCGTTTGATTGCTGCCGTCCCCGTCCATTTTCCACACTTGCACTTCGCCCGTCCGGTTTGAAGCGAAAAATATCGAATGACCATCGGGCGCCGCCAGCGCTGAAAGGTCCTCCGCCGGATTGTTCGTAAGCTGTCGTCGCCCGCTTCCGTCCGCGTTAATGCTCCAAATTTCGTCATTACCCGTCATCGAAGATGAAAAAATTATCTTCCCGTTCGCCGCGAAATTTACGCCCGAAGCATCCCCCAACTTTTGTTTAATCGAGGTATTCTCCAGATTAAAAAGAGACAGTTGAAAGTCCTGCTTGGATTGCGTGGCAACCAATCGGTGTGCCGCCTTGTCCAAACTCAATACTGAATAGTTTTCCGAATCTTTGGTCAGCGGCACGGCTTCGCCCGAAGGGGCGGAAACCTGCCAAATGCGAAACTCTTTGTTGGGAACTCTCGACGCGACTATAAGTAAACCGCTTCGGTCGGGAAGCCACTCCAGGCTTTTGATATTAAAAAATTTCTCTATCGTTAGGTCCTGCTCCTGACCGTTTTCGATGTTAACTTCGGATATGCTGAATTCATTCGCTGCGTTTTCCGATTGTCCGACGGCAAAGGTAATTGTTTTTCCGTCTGGTGAAATTTCGTTGTCGCCGATGCGAAACGGACGGGGACGCGAGACAAGTTTTCGTTCGTTTTTGCCGTCCGATGCGTCGGCAATCGACAACGAGCAATTTTCTTCATCTCGGCGATAGCAACGGACAAACGAAATGGTTGCTCCGTCCGGCGAAATGCTTATCCAGCCTTCTGTTTCGCGGATGATTTTTTGGGGAATGCCGCCGAAAATCGAAACGCGGTAAATGTCGAATTGTTGCTCAATTAATTTTGGAGCGCGGACGAAATAAAGAAAATTTCCGTCGGGCGAAAGTGCCAGCCCGTAATAAAAATCGTCGGATGGCGGAATTATTTCGACGTTGTTGCCAGATTCGAGTTGTCTAACCCAAACGCTCTGCTTGTCTTCGATTCCGTTCGTATAAACTACATTTTTACCATCCGGTGAAATGACGGCGTGGGCAACCTTTCCGTTGGTCGAAAGCTTTTCAGACGCAAACGGCAGATTCAAAATCGGCGCCGAGCCATCGAGGCCTTTGCCCTTCGCAAACCAAAAACCGGCTGAAATTACGCCGATGATCGTAACCGCAACGGCTGGAAGCAGAAGCTTTTTGATTTTTCGAGAGCCGGGCGATTCTTCATTATGCGGCTCGAAAAACTCAGACGTTGAGTCGCTGCTTGGCGCATTTTCTTCGGTAATTTCTTCGACTTCGGCGATAAAACGATAGCCGCGGCGAGAGACGGTTTCAATAAAGCGCGGTTTTCGTTTTTCATCGCCCAGAACTATTCGCAAGAGACGCATCGTATAAGCGAGATTACCTTCTTCGACAAAGCTATCCGCCCAGACTTTTTTCATCAACGCATCTTTTTCGACGAGATGCCCGTGATTTTCAAGCAGCACGAGAAGCAATTCGAGGGCCTTTGGGGTGATAGAAACAGGTTTTCCGGCACGCAGGAGAACTTTTTCCCTGGCGTCGAAAAGAAACTCGCCAAACCTAACCTTATTTGTTTCCACCAACATACGCCTACAAATAACTTCCTAAGAAGTTTCCAATCAAAACCACAGGACATTCTCCGCCAAAAAAGTCTTAAGTGTCATTTACCGACTCGATATATCGAATGATAGCGCAAACAGCTAGGCGCCGATACAGCAAATCGCATTCCATAGACAGGTGACAAAAAGTGAAAAACCGATTCACAGCAATTTTAATGATTCTTGCATTTTTTGGTTGTCAGGATTCGACGAGAATTCTTGAGGTCGAGGTAGTTGACGGGAACGACGTATTCGCTATTGGCAGCAAGCCGAATCCGCTGCTGCTCGTCGTTGAGATTGACGAAAACGGACAGCTTTATCTGAACAAAATCGAAACGGGAGCGATTGACGACGTAACGGAGTTGTCGGGAAAGCTCAAAGTAATATTCGACGACCGCGAAAAAGCCGGAATCAGCGAAAGAGAAGTCCTGATCGCCCCGAAAATCAAAATCGAACGCGAGAACTTTGAAAAGTTAGTAACGACCTTGGCGGATCTAAAAGCGTCGCCGGTTCGGATGATCAAAACACAATCCGGAAAAAATCAGTTTTAAATAAGTAGGACAAAAATGTCCCAACAAAGCAATCAATTTTCGGTAAGGAAATAAGGAGAAAGAAAATGAAAAAAACGACAAATTACTTGCGAATGTTATCCGGTTCTATTTGTATCGTCGTGTTGTCAGTAATTGTCAACGCACAAACCAGCGGGCGGGCCGACGGGATGCGCTTTGTGCCGAATGTTGAAGAACAGTTCCGGGCACTGGCTGATCAAAGGGCGGATCCGCTCGGGTTTCGAATCGGCGGCTCGCCAAACCCGAGTTCATGCCGACACTATCAAGCTATCACACGCGTCAACGGTGCTGATGGTACGCCTTTTTTTCTGGTAACGCGAAGCGGCAATACGCCGCCCACACCCGGCGATAACGAATTGAACTGCTTCGATTCTCCGGGTGAAACCAGGAACGGGCATCTTATCGTTTTCCGGATGGGTTCGCGCGACAAAAACGGTGAACGCTTGCGAAGCAATCGTTTACTGAAAGGCGTACACGTGAATAACACTGTGGCGCCGGTTGACGACGTGGCGACGATCTATTTTACGTTTGTCGGCGGTGACCCTAACGCAGCCGATCCGGCCGAACGTCCCGGACTCGTTGTTGGGGACGGCCCGCCCGGAATGCAGCTCGATCGCGTTTATCAACATCCGGGAGGGATGCAGTTGATCGGCAATGTTCTCGCCGTGGCGCTCGAGACTCCACGCCCACGTCCGGGCATCTGCGCGATTGACCCGAATCATCCGTCATGCAGTTACGATCCCGCCGATGATCCGACGTTGATAATGTTCTTCGACGTGAGCAACCCTGAAACTCCACGGTTTCTGAGCCAGTTTGCTCCCCGCCTTCCGAACGGCGTTGCTTTCCAAGAAGCGGGCGTACTTGCCGTTACCCCGCTCCCGGACGCCCCGGGCGAGTCCGCGGGCCGATACCTGATGGGAATCACGGGCGGCCAAGGCACAAATGAACATTTTTTTCGGTCAACCATTGGTAACCTTGCAAGCCGCGATCTTTCATGGGAGTTCGTTGACACCATAAGTCCCGATGTCCCGGAGGATGCTCATCAGACCTTACATTTCCTTCGTCAGGGCAATATAGATGGACCGCTGTACCTGGCTGGGGTCCGTGGTCACCCGCTCTTTGGCGCCGATAACGACTTTCTCGATCTCTACACGTTCGAATGCGAGACATCGTACTGCGCGCCCGGCGAATCGCTTTCGCAGACGGTCCGTATCCGGGCACGACCATTCGCGACATTTCCGAATGCCGGCGGCGACCGGCTTGCCAACGGTGCGGCGGCGTCCGGCTATTACATCAGCCCAACGGGCGAACTGATACTCTACGCGACCGAGCACGACAATGACGGACCTAATGGTACCGTCAAACTCGGAGAATGGGCGCATCGCGACCAAGCGCGCTCCGGGAGCCCGACATACTTGCCGACCGCTCGCGCCTTCGGGCCGTACAGTGTCGACGAGGGCAGTACAGCCATCCTGACCGGATCGGCCGAGCCACCGATCACGAAGGCCTGGTTTCAGTTTTATCACCAGACGGATTTTCGGTCGTTCAGCCCGATGGTCGATTATGCCGATTACGACCAGGATGACTTTAATGATTTCTTCGCTCTGGAGTTTCTGCTTATTTTTCGGCCGCCAAATCAGTTTGTTGAGTTCCGGCACAACGACAAGGCCAGGTCGTGGCGATGGTTTGCGCCTGTCGGATGTTCCATTGACACGATCGACCTCAGCAGCGGAAATCTCAGGATTCGTACTCTGATAGGAACCGGTGGGGTCGTTCCTGAGGCCGATCTGTCCAACATATTATCTGACGCCGGACTGGACGCCGTAGATTTCCAGCCTAATTGCGATACCTACTACAACACGCCGTTCTTACTTCGGTGGGATTTGGACGTAAACGGCAGTTTTGAAACGACCGGAAGCCCGGTTACTTTCAATGCTCTCAGATTTGACGGCCCGTCGGTGGTGAATGTTCCGGCTCAGGCGGTTCACCCGTCGGGTGGTCAGCCCGGGTTCGCGACCGCGGTCGTTACGGTACGCAATGTGGCACCGGACATCTCGCAGTTTGCTATCAGGGACGGCGCGGGAAATCAACTGAATGTTAATGTTCCCTTCGCGCTTACCGGTTTGCCATTAACTCTCGGCGCGAATTTTGCCGATCCCGGCGTACTTGATCATCAAACCGCCTCGATCAACTGGGGCGACGGCACGACCGACGGGAATACGGCATTTGCCAGCTTCGATCAGGCTTTTGGGGATGCCGTTGGTTCGCTCACGGCACGACACACCTACGGCATCGCCGGCACCTACGCGATCAGCCTTACGGTTTCGGATGATGACGGCGGAGCTGATGCCGAATCGGCCATTGTCCGCGTGCTCACGCCGGAACAGGCGGTCGAAGAGATCATCGGTCTGCTCGATAACTTAATAGCTGCGACGACACAAAGCTCGGTTCGCGAAAATCTGAATGCGGCTCGCCGATCCCTTGCCGGGAATCCACCTAACGGCACCAACGGGGCGCTTGAGAAAATTCGAAACGGCAATACTCAGGCAGCGATAGCACACATTAATCAGGCGATCAGGCGGTTGGAGCAAGCTCAGCAGGGCGGCGCGAGTGCCGCAGCCTTGATAGCTCTTCTCGAACAGGTGAAAGCGGCGTTGTCCGCAGCTTAGACAGAACAATTGCCGACAATTCGCTGTTTGCCCGAAAAACTCGAAAGGGATATTAGGCGGCGGCGAAAGGTCGTCGCCAATACGGATGATAAAAAAATCCGTCAAAAATTCGTTAAGGAAAACAGGAGAATAAATATGAAAAACATGCACGCAAAATTTGGATCAAGTTTCGGACG
>JANPCJ010000094.1:0-13589 GCA_031430895.1 Chloracidobacterium sp.
ACCGAAAAAGGCTCGCTTAGATTTGATGACGCGAATGAGCGGGTTGTGTTTTTCAAAAAGAACGGCAAGGAAATGTTTGCGATTCCGTACGCGGCGCTCATCGTTGTCTATCCCGATTCCAAGGTCGGCACGACTTCAACCGGAAATGTCGTCAGCCGTTTACCTCTGCCGGGAGCGGGCCTGGCGGGTTTAATGTCCAAACGAACAAAATACCTTGTCATGCAGTTCGATGACCCGGATATTGAGGTCAAAGGAACCGCCAACTTTAAGTTCGAAGACAAAGAAATGCTGCTCGAGTTCATCACCGGTCTTGGAACTAAGGCGAAAATGAAACAGCGCGGCGATGCGTATTATCGCGCACGCGGTACCGCGATTTATTAGTGTTAATACCTCTGGCATTTGCTTAGAGCGATAGAGTTTTCCTTACTCGCTGGTTTTCCATTCTCCGGAATAGCTGATAACTGATAGCTGAAAACTGATAATCAAGAATCGATTTTATTATCAGCTATCAGTTCTCGGCTATCAGTTATTCCGAATTATTTTGTGAGCCTAAAAGGATCGAAAACAAAATGTTAAAGCTGAGATTTGGATACCTATTACTATCGATATTTATTTCTGCCACAACCGTGTCGGCGCAGAAAGATTACTTTCCACCCGCCGAAAAATGGGACAAGCGGACCGCCGAACAGGCAAAATTCGACAGCGTTAAGCTCAAGGGGGCGATTGATTTTGCCATCGCGAACGAATCGAAAGCACCGCGCAATCTCGAACTGGCCCACTATCAAACATTTGGTCGCGAACCTTACGGCGAGGCGGTTGGACCGTTTAAGGAACGTGGCGACGCGACCGGCGTGGTAATCCGAAACGGTTATATCGTCGCCGAGTGGGGCGACCCGTCGCGCGTTGACATGGTCTTTAGCGTAACGAAAAGTTTTGTCTCGGCAACGGTCGGGCTTGCTTTCGACCGTAAGCTAATCCGAAGTTTGCAAGACCCGGTTGCGGATTACGCGGCACCGGTTTCGGTTTACACGCCGGGCGAAAAATTTGACTCGGCGGGCCGGATGGGCACATCGCCGTTTCTCGATCTTTTCGCGACGCCGCACAGCCGCAAGATCACGTGGGAGCACATGTTGCGCCAGACCAGCGATTGGGAAGGTACGCTCTGGGGCAAGCCGGACTGGGCCGACCGGCCCGACCGCGAGGTTAAAAATTGGATGGGCCGCGCCCGCGTCGAGCCGGGCACTGTTTACGAGTATAACGATGTTCGTGTAAACGCTCTCGCTCTCGCGGCACTGAACGTATGGCGGCGGCCCCTGCCAACTGTATTGAAAGAATTTGTCATGGACGAGATCGGTGCGTCAAACACCTGGCGTTGGCAGGGCTACGAGAATTCCTGGATCGTCCTCGACGGCCAGATCGTCCAATCGGTCAGCGGCGGCGGCCATTGGGGCGGCGGCATGTTTATCTCGGCCCGAGACATGGCGCGATTTGGCTTGCTGACGGCGCGCAATGGTAAATGGCGCGACAAACAGCTTCTTTCAACCGAATTTATCCGCCAGGCCAAAACGCCTACCACAGTTCAGCCAACCTACGGCTTTATGAACTGGTTCCTCAACACCGACAAAAAGTACTATCCAAACGCTCCTGCATCCGCGTTCGTACATGTCGGCAACGGCACCAATATCATCTACATCGACCCGGAAAACGACCTCGTCGTCGTCGTCCGCTGGATCGAAAATAGTAAGATCGACGAGTTTATCGGCAAACTCATGGCGAGCATGAAAAACTGACGGGAGAGGCATCTCTAAAGACGTTATGATCAAAGATTATTAATCCCACGACTCCATTCGTCCCGCCAATTATTTGTAGCTTACAGGGTCACGCACACCGGCGGCGCGGAAGCCCCGCAGACGCAATGAGCACGAGTCGCAGGTTCCACATGCGCTTGTTTCACTTCGATAGCATGACCATGTGAGGTCGAGCGGCGCGCCGAGCTCGAGACCTTTTTTAATGATCTCGGCTTTTGATAGATGAATGATTGGGGTGCGAATTTCGAGTTTGGTCGCGGGTTTGGTTCCCGTGTCGATGGCTTTCTGAAATGCCTCGAAAAACTCTGGCCGGCAGTCGGGATAGCCGCTCGAATCTTCCTCTACGGCGCCGACATAGATGGCTTCGGCGCCGATTACCTCGGCCCAGCTCACCGCGATCGACAGCATATTCGCGTTACGGAACGGAACGTAGCTTGACGGAATCTCGCTAGACTCGAGATTTGCCTCGGTCACGTCGATTGCTTTATCCGTCAGCGACGAGCCGCCGATTTTGGCGAGATACTCGATAGAAATATCGAGCCGTTTTTCGATGCCATAGAAATCGGCGATGTCAGTAAATGCCTTTCGCTCGCGGCTTTCCGTGCGCTGGCCGTATGAGATGTGCAGAAGCGCGACTTCAGTATTCTCCACTGCTGCAATCGCAGCCGTGACACAGGAATCCATGCCGCCGGAAACAAGTACTATTGCGCTCGATCTAGACTCCCCGTGCATCTGCTCCCCAAATGTATTTGTGCAATTGCAGGTTTAACCTAACTCTGAGGCCGCTGCGGGACACACCATCCGCGATAGCGGCAATATTTTCAACGCCGTGGACGGGTGAGATCAGCACTTCTTTTGAACGGTTTGTCAGATCGTATTTGCCGATAATCTCTTTAGCGTATTCCCAATCCGCCGCATCGGCGATGACAAATTTAACCTCATCCATCTCGGGCCGCAGACGCTCGAGATTTGGCCAGTGATTTCTCTCTGCTTCGCCAGAGGCGGGGCACTTAACATCGAGGATTACCTTTGCCCGCTCATCGATTCCGGCTGTCGAAACAAGACCGCCGGTCTCGATCAACACCTCGTACCCGCGATCGCAAAGTTCCCTGATAAATGGAAACACATTCTTTTGCGCAAGCGGTTCCCCGCCCGTGACCTCGACCAGATTGCAGCCAAATTCATCGAGCCTGGCAAAAATATCCGCAAATGAAATCCGCTCACCGCCCGTAAAAGTATATTCGCTGTCGCACCAGACACACCGCATCGGACAACCTGTCAGACGCACAAATGAACATGGCCGTCCGGCATGAGAAGACTCGCCCTGAATCGAAAGAAACATCTCGGTAACGCGTAAATCCATCGGAATTGAAACCACAGATTAGCACAGATGAACACAGATTTTTGATTTTTAATCCGAGTTCATCCGCGTCAATCCGTTGTTAAGATTTCCTAGAGAAGTCCGAACCAGCCAAAATGATTCATTACCTCGCCAAAGCCAAACGACGCGAGGTTCGCTATGACAATTGCTATGAAAGATCGCAGCCAGTCTCGCGTTTCCAACGCGAGTGTCCCTCGGAATACGAGCCAAAACAAAACACATTCCGCGAGCGGGGCGAATGTTTCGGCGACGGCCAGATACAATACGCGAGGCTGATTGAAAAACATCGTCGGCAGAACGAGAACGACTATCGGATACGTGCAGGCAGTAAGCCACACGCCGCACCAGAGTTTCTGCCTGAACGAAATCTTCGATGTCAGCGCAAACAGAAGTATCGGCGTTTCGATCAGGATTGTCAGCAAATATCCGACCGGCAGAAACAGCCAAAGTTCGCTCAGGGATAAGTCCATAAGTCAGAAACACCTGCAGTAGCGGGTGGTTGAAGCGTGAAATAGAGGACCGTGTTCGCCGTGTTCAACCACCCGCTACCGCAGGTGGTTCTGACTTAAAGCATCTTTATCAAAAATGGAAACTCCGCCAGCACATGGGCGATGGCAAAGGCAAAATACACGTCGCGTGTCGTAGTGTAGTCGACCGCAAACCCCGCCCATAGAGCGATGGTTAAAATCGCGGCTAATACAAACATTGCCCCGACGAGCTTTGGCATTCCGCCTTTCTTCGCAAAAAGAGGGACATTGTCGAGCTTCCACGGAACGGCTCGAAAATCCACAAGCGGGATCAGCAAAATCCAGACAAAATAATGAATCGATTCGAGAAATACATGCGTGGCAACGAGCAGATGGCTCGAAATGCCCGGCAGTATCTCGCCGCCCGCGTGCTGCGTTATACGCCAGAACAGGTTTGTTTCTTCGGAAAGATTTGGCTGGGCGGAAAGGAACAGCGACAAGATCACAAGAAAGACAGGTATCGAAGCCAGGCAATAATGATATGCGCGCGACCATTCGGGTTTTGTGCGCCTTATCTGCCGTTCGAGAAACCACATTGCGATGAACGGATGCAGATAAACTAGCGACAAACTCCAGTATTGCGGAACGATCCACGCCACGGCCGCGAGCAAAAAGGCGGCGGGGAAGGCCCACGCCCAATCGCTCTTTGGCCTCTGTTTGCCTCGGAGATAGAGTAGCAAGGCGAGCCACAACACAAATGCCGTGTTCCACGTCGCGGTCAGCGTCGCCCAGCTATCGAGGCTCCACAGCCAGTTCCCGCTCGCGAAATACAAAGTCAAATACGCCGTGGCTAACACGACAACCCCGCCAATTCCAACCGAATAATATACGCGAGAGCGTCCCCACCGCAGCGGCATTCGGGCGGCGAAGTACCGAAACTCCATTACATTATGAACGCCCGCGAAGAGAAAGATCGTCACGACCGACATTTGAAGCGGAAACGTGCCGATGATAATCGCGCCGATAGCGCAGGCCGATACAAACGCAACAAGGAACACTGAAACGCCCGTTCGCTCAAATCCGGCTGTTCGTATCTCCTGCATTCGCTCAGCTATTCTTCCGCCCTCGGTTCGTCCTTAGGATTCGGGACGATCAACTCGGGAGAAAGGGGTGAATCGACCACCTCAAGTTTTATTTTGCCGGACCCGCGACCGTAGGCATGCACACTGGGAGCAAACATTTTACCTGTGATCGTTCGCGCCTCCAGGGGCGGGGCGATGTTGGCGTAAACAAACGTAGCGGCGGAACCGATCCCGGTGGCAATGGCCAGCATCGCAATGGTTCGACCCGGTTTTTTCAGGTTGTTTCCGGATCGGACGAACCATATCCCGCCAAACACAAAGGCGAGGCTGAGAAAGATCCCGCCGACGATTGTTTGGGTTCGCGAATAGCTTGCCACCGATGTAGCCGCAGTCGATGCGTCATCGCCATCGAGGTCATCGAGTGCCGCCCGGAGTTCCTTGATCTGGCTCTTCGGAATCAGCAAACGGGCCTCCGTGGCATTGCGGTCAAGCCTGATACGCAAGGTGGTGTCGATGGCTTTTCCCGGCTTTTTGACACTGCCTGGAGATTTCTCCGGTCGGGGAAGGTCGGCAAATACAGCGATGGAAGTTAGTAAAAGCAATGTTGTTGTGCATATAAGACGTTTCATTTTCATCTCCTATCGCGCGGAATTTGTCGTAAATTATATCAGTAATTCCTGTCAGAACCACGTGCCCATACGGCGCGGTTTAACTCAACGAACTCGGATGCCGGTCTACTTGTCGATGTTCAGCTAAAACCACCCGCTACTGCAGGTGGTTCTGACCTTTTGCGCGCATCGCGGCAGCCGCGTTACACTTTTGTCATATGCGAGCACAACTAAAAAAGTTTATCGAGGCGATGGATGAGAATTCGATCGCAATCATCCCTGCCGCTCACGAGGTACGCCGGAGCTACGACACGGAGTTCAAGTTTCGGCAGGATTCCGACTTTTGGTATTTGACCGGCTTTCCCGAACCCGACGCCATAGCCGTTATCGATCCGCGATCGAAAAAGCCTTACACGCTGTACGTCCGTCCGCGCGATCCGGAAATGGAAACATGGTTCGGCCGCCGTCAGGGCGTCGATGGAGCGGTGAAGAATTTTGCCGCCGACCGGTCGCACCCGATCAAAAAATTCGCGGCCGATCTTTGCAAGATGCTTGATGGTCACGACAAACTATATTACCGCTTTGGCGTTGACGAGAAGCTCGATCTGCAAATTTTGGCATATCTGTCCGCCCAACGGGTGCGTCGGTTAAAGACGGCGTATCCGCCTCACACGATAGCCGATCCAACCGTGATCATTGGCGATATGCGTCTTCACAAATCGGACGAAGAGGTCGATCTGATGCAAACGGCCGCGACAATCGCCGGCGACGCTCACATTCTCGCGATGCAAAAGGTTGCTCCCGGGATGAACGAGGGTCAGGTTGAGTCGTTTATGGAAGCCTATATGCGTGACAAGGGCGCGAGCGGCGTCGCGTATAATTCGATTATCGGCGGCGGCGACAACGCCACCATCCTGCACTACGTCGAAAACAACATGCCGCTCAAGGATGGCGACCTGCTTCTGGTCGACGCCGGTGCCGAATACCACGGTTACGCGTCCGACATCACACGCACATTTCCTGTCAACGGCAAATACACAAAGGCGCAACGCGAGGTTTACGATGTCGTGCTCGACGTCCAGCTCCAATGTGTCGAGTTCACCAAAACCGGCAACACGGTAAAAGGCCGCCAGGAATTCTCAATCGAACTGTTGACCGAAGGCATGAAAAAGCTCGGCCTCCTCAAGGGCAAAACCAAAGACCTGATCAAAAAGAAAGCCTATATGAAATACTACATGCACGGTGTCGGCCATTACCTTGGCCTCGACGTGCACGACGCCGGTCGCTATTTCACCGATCAAACCGCGAAGAACTCAAAACCCTTTGCTCCAGGCATGGTCCTCACCGTCGAGCCCGGATTGTACATCCCGCCCGACGACAAATCGGCCCCGGCCAAATATCGCGGCATCGGCATACGAATCGAGGACGACATCCTGGTCACGCAAGACGGCAATCTTAATCTGAGCGCAAAAGTGCCGAAGAATGCCGAGGAGATTGAGGATTTAATGCAAAGCGGTAGGAAACCATTGACGTAGTTTACGCAAACCTGATATTGCCCGTGTGTCGCGAAAAGGCGCCTTACTATGGCTCTCGAACAAATAGCAAAAAATCTCCCGGCTCTTTTCGCGGCTCTCCTGGTCAGCATTTTGTTTCTCCAGTCAGGCCTCGACAAAGTCTTTGACTGGAAAGGAAATGTGGAATGGCTGACCGGTCATTTCTCGAAAACTTTTTTGAGCGGAATGGTTCCGATGATGCTCGCGACCATCACCGTAATGGAGCTCGCCGCCGGGCTCCTGAGCCTCGCGGGAATCTTCTATTTCCTGGCGACCGCCTCAACCATCCTGATTTTTTGGGCAACGCTCGTCGGAGCGGCTTCGATCATCGCGCTATTTTTTGGCCAACGTGTTGCCAAGGACTATCCGGGAGCCGCCGTATTGATCCCCTATTTTATTCTCATGATGGTGCTGATGTATCTGACAAATCCGTATTTGAAGGCTTGAGGGCATCTCTAAGAATAGATCATTTAAACACAAAGGACACAAAGCTATGACACAGAGGACACGAAGAAATCATTTAATATCAACACTTTGTGGTCTTTGTGTCTTCACTTTGTGAACTTTGTGTTAATGATTTTCCATGGTGAACACGAAGAAAAATCCCGGGCCGTGAGACCCGGGACATTATCCCCTTGAAACAATAAATCCTAAAACTGCCGAATATTTAGAATCTGGCTAAGTATCGTTCCGAGTATGCTGACCACGCCATTGCTGCTCGAACCGTACTGATATTGCTGATTGTAACCGTTGTTCTGTCCGTAGCCATCGTTGTACTGGCCATAACTATTGTTATTGTTCTGGTACCGGCTGTTCGAACCGTCCTGGTAGCCGCGTTGGAAACCCTGACGGAAGTAGTACTGGTACTGGCTCTGGTTTACATAGCTCTGGTAGCCGTATGTTCCGCTCTGATAGACATTCGAATTCGAATATCTAATGCTTCGGCGGTTGCTGTAGTCGCTGCGTCCGGCCTGAAAACCCTGTTGGTAACCCGCGTTTACAGCCTGTCTTAGCAATTCGGCGCCGCGATTATCGGTGGTGTAATAACTGCCGTTGCGATAGACGCGGTAGCGGTTGTTATTCGAATTGCGGTTGTAATATCCGTTGTTCGAGCGGTTCTTGATGTTGATCGAATTCTGCCTGTTTATTTCAATGGCCTGCCGCTGCTGTTCCGCCCGGATGCGCTCGTGCTCGATTTTTGCACGCTGCTGCCTGATCTTATCTTGCTGCTTTTCTATCCTGCGATCCTGTCGATCGTCTCTGCGGTCTTCCCGACGGTCATCGTCGCGACCGCGGCCCTGTGCGTTTGCAAATTCGCTCGTTCCAAGAATCGCAACCAAACCAAGTGCGGACACCGCCGCCAATTTCTTTAGATTTAATGATTTCATGATAACTCCTTATGATTTATGACTTTTTCGCTTTCCAGTATTCCCGATGAATTCCGCGAAGTGTCAAGTTTTGTAAACGATTGATAAATAAGCAGTTATCAATCTTACTCTGGTATATGACAATCCGTGTGCCACACGTTGCATCTCTTTTGTTTGTATCAACTTAGGACAAAAGGGGTTTTTATTGCTCCGGTCGATGCGTAGCAGACGGTGCACGCTTTCCCTGTATGGGGTTTGCCAAAGCGCGATGTGGACACCCTTGCCTCTGGGCCCCGCCCGCTCAAACACTTGCTTTATTCAGGCCGCTCGAACAAAATATTTGTTAGGAGATCAAACATGAGCGAAGTTGATTCGGCCGCCATCTCCCGCAAGCGGTGCCGAGAGATTATGACGAAGAACGTGCGGACGGCCACGCCAGCTACCACACTGCGTGAAGCGGCCGTAATGATGCGTGATGGTGACATGGGCGCCGTACCCGTTGTTGAAAACGGCAGACTGATCGGTATCGTAACCGACCGCGACATTGTCATTCGAGCGATAGCTGAGGGCAGAGATGCCGAGACGCCCGTCGGCGATGCGATGACCACCGCATTGTTCACAGTCGCCCCCGAAGATTTTGTCTTTGAGGCGATCCGTCTGATGGGCGACAAACAAATCCGCCGCGTTCCAGTGATTGACGCTAATGGCGCGCTCGCCGGAATCATCGCGATGGCCGATGTCGCGCTTGAAACAGAAGACGAACGCGAGATTGCCGAAACACTGGAAGAAATTTCCAGTGGCGCGAGTTTTTGGAAGAAAAATTAGTTGCGCTTGACAGGCTACAGGTGGCGTCATGGGTTCCGAACTTGTCACCTGTCACTGTTGACTCGTCACCCTTGTAGAATGGCCAAATCCACCAACCGTTATTTCCAGTTCCTCGGCTCGTCAAAAAAGGCCCAGGTCTCAGGGCGTCTGTGGTATCCGGCCGCCGACGTGTACCAAACACCGGACGGCTGGGTCGTAAAAGTCGAACTAGCCGGGGTCGCCACCGAGGAGATCGAGATCGACATTCAGGGAAACAACCTCTACATTGCCGGCTGCCGTAAGGACCGCTCATGCGCCGCTGGCGTTGCGTATCAGCAGATGGAAATCACGTACAGCAGTTTTGAAAAGACTCTGCAATTCCCCTCGCCTATCGACGGGGCCGCCATCGAGCATATGTTTGAGAATGGACTGCTTATAATTCATCTGCGCAAAGGAGGGAAATAATTATGCCTGAAGCTTTAGGAAACAATGCGGCCTTTGGTCGCCCATCTGAAATTTACTATCCGGGCAGCACCGAGGATAGGGAATACGTTATTCCCGGGCAGAGAGAGGATGATATGGGTGAGACTTCGATTCATGTAAAACTAGTTCACCGATTCTTGCAGATGCTTTTGTATTTTTTCGAGAGCCGCGAGGATTCGTTTGTTTCGGCGAATATGAATCTTTACTACGACGAGGCAACCCCTACGAGATGGATTGCCCCGGATATTCTCGTCGCTTTTGGAGCCGGAAATCACGAGCGTTCCAGCTATCAGGTTTGGAAGGAGAACGTAGCCCCCCAGGTTATTTTCGAAGTTTCGTCAGAGCGAACGTGGAAGGTTGACATCAGCGAAAAACTTGAGACTTATGGGGCTCTCGGTGTTGAAGAATACTACATTCTTGATCCTGAATTCGAATTCCTGCCCGCTCCTATGCTCGCGTTTCACAATCAGGGCGGCCGCCTCCTAACGGTCGCGGTTAACGACGACAAAATATCCTCGCCCCGACTCGGATTGGATATTGTCCGAACCGGAAATAACTTTCGACTCTTCGATTCCAAAAAAGGTGAGTTTCTCCTGACGCTTTCCGAATCCGAAGCCAAGAGGCGGGAAGAGGTAGAAGATTTGAAGGCGGAGATAGCCAGGTTGAGGGCCCAAAGGTAGATCTATGGCGACCCAGAATGAACAGCCGACATCGCAGCAACTCGAAATAGCGGTTCTGCCGTTACAGAATACGACGCTTTTCCCCGAGACGGTCGTACCGCTTGCGGTTGGCCGCGAGCGCTCGACTCGCGCAGTCGAATCGGCGCTTGCAACGGAGGAAAAACTCATTGCTTGTGTCACGACAAAGACGGAAAACGTCACCGGCGACGATGCCAAGCCGGGCGATCTGTATACGATCGGGACAATCGTAAACATCAAGCGCATGATGCGGAACGAGGGCATCATGCAGCTGATCGTTCAGGGCATGGACAGGTTTGAGATCATCGAGTGGACGGGCGAGCAACCGTTTCTCAAAGCTAAAATTCAAATATTGCCGGAACTTCGCCGGGTGGATGCGGAAGAGATAGAGGCGCTCAAACGTAATATTCAGGGGATGATTCAGGAAGCTCTAGCACTACTACCGCAGGTTCCGCCGGAGATCAGAATCGCGGTGACGGCGCAGGACAACCCTGTCCAGCTTGCCTATTTTCTCGCCTCGGTTCTTGACCTAGGTACCGAGACCGAACAAAAAATGCTCGAATCGAGCACGGTCGACGGTCTTTTGACATTGACGCACGCTGCCTTGGCACGAGAGCTCGAGATCATGCAGATCAGGTCGAAGATCGCGACCGAGGCGCAAGGCGAGATGGACAAATCGCAGCGGGATTACGTCCTCCGCCAGCAGATGAAGGCAATCCAAAAGGAGCTGGGCGAGGGAGAGACTGGCGAAAAGGCGGAAGCTGACCAGCTGCGTGAACGGCTCGACAGCGCTGATTTGCCCGACGACGTCCGAAAGGAAGCCACCCGTGAGCTGAAACGGATGGAGCAGCTGCCGCAGGCCGCACCCGATTACCACGTCATCCGCACCTATCTCGAATACATCCTCGAGCTGCCGTGGAGAAAATCGAGCGAGGAAAAGCTCGACCTCAATGAGGCTAAAAAGGTGCTCGACGAGGACCATTACGGTCTCGATGATATAAAGGAACGCATTCTCGAATCCCTCGCCGTCGTCAAGCTACGGCCCGATTCCAAAAGCCCGATTATATTGTTCGTCGGCCCGCCCGGTGTCGGCAAGACATCGCTTGGACGGTCGATAGCTAGAGCTTTAGGGCGCGAGTTTGATAGATTATCGCTCGGCGGCATGCGTGACGAAGCGGAACTTCGCGGGCATCGCCGTACGTATGTCGGTGCGATGCCGGGACGCATCATTCAATCGCTGCGTCGTGTCGCGGTCAACAATCCGGTGATGATGCTCGACGAAGTCGATAAGCTTGGAAACGATTTTCGCGGCGATCCTGCGTCGGCGCTACTCGAGATTCTGGATCCGGCGCAAAACAACACTTTTCGCGACAATTACATCGATCTGCCGTTTGATCTGTCAAAGGTATTTTTTATCGCGACGGCCAATCAACTCGGGCCGATCGCGATGCCGCTTCGCGACCGAATGGAGATAATACAGCTTGCCGGTTACAGCGACCGCGAGAAGCTCAATATTGCCAAGCAGTATCTGATCCCCCGTCAAATAAAGGAGAATGGCCTGAGCGAGGACCAGCTCACAATAACCGACGACGCTCTAAATCTACTGACCGCGCGTTACACTCGCGAAGCAGGCGTCCGCCAACTCGAGCGAACGGTCGGAAATCTGGCGCGCAAAGTCGCATTAAAGGTCGCTCAGGGCCTGAGCGAAAAAGTAACGATCTCGGCCGAAGAGATAAAAGGCTACCTCGGCCCGCCACGCGTTTATCCGGAAGAAGCCAGAAAAGAGTTGCCCGCCGGCGTCGCGACCGGAATGGCGTGGACCGAAATGGGCGGCGAGGTCTTGTTTATCGAGGCTACACTGCTGCCCGGCGGTAGCGGACTCACCTTGACCGGCCAGCTTGGCGAGGTGATGAAGGAATCTGCCCAAGCGGCCCGAAGTTATTTGTGGTCGCACGCCGCCGATTTTGATATTGACCCGGACATCATCAAGCAAAACGGCGTTCATATTCACGTACCGGCGGGTTCGATACCAAAGGACGGTCCAAGCGCGGGCGTGACCATGGCATCAGCTTTGGCCTCCCTTTATACGGGCAGAAAGGTGCGCTCCGATACATCGATGACTGGCGAGATAACACTTTCGGGCCTCGTTTTCCCGGTCGGAGGCATCAAAGAAAAGGTGCTTGCGGCGCATCGGGCCGGCATCCGCCGCATCGTTTTGCCGTCACGAAACGAGGCCGATACGGAGGACATCCCCGAAGATGTTTTGAAAGAACTCGAGATCATCCCGGCGGCGTGGATCAGCGATGTTCTAAAATCGACGCTTGAAACCAATATTTCGTCGCCGCCGATCATTCCCCAAAGTTATGAGGCGCCTGTTTCGGACCGGGAGAGTATTCGATTAAAAGATTTAGACACCGCATAGAAAACAAATGACTTGCAAATATTTACTCTCATTTTTTGTTCTCATTCTTTGCTTTTCGGGATCGTTCGCTCAGGCCCCGAATGAGAAAGCCAACGCAATCCTCGCAAAAGCCGTCCAAAACCTCGGCGGCGACCGCTATTTGCAGGTTCGGACACAGATCGGCCGAGGCACATTCAGCGTGATCCGCGCGAATGCCGTAGTTTCCTTCCAATCGTTTGTCGACGTGATCGTTTTCCCGGACAAGGAACGCACCGAATTCAAAGGCGGCGGCTCGAGCGCGATCCAGGTAAACACGGGAGCTACCGGTTGGGTGTTTGACGGCGATCAGAAATTGATAAAGGTACAGACCGAGGCCCAGATCGCCAATTTTAAGCAAGGGATCAGAACAAGCCTCGACAACCTGCTTCGCGGCTACTGGAAAGGCGAGGCAGAAGTGACCTACGTCGGCAGGCGCCCGGCAACATTGGGTAAACGTAATGATGTAGTAAAACTAACTTACAAGGATGGCTTCGCCGTCGAATTCGAATTTGCCACGGACGACGGCCTGCCGCAGAAAGCCATCTATAAGAGGTCTAACAGCGAGGGTGAGGAAATAAAAGAAGAAGACCGCTATGCTCAATTTGTCGACGTTAGCGGCGTCAAAGCCCCGTTTATTGTTGACCGATCGACTGACGGCAAACCAGCCTCGAGAATAAACTACGAGACTCTTGAGTTTAACAAGAACATCCCCGATTCGATTTTCGCAAAACCCGCAAATCCGAAAGACGTAAAAAAAATCTGAAGCCCATCGCTCAGAGTTCAAACTTCAGTTTGTTCTTTGTGACGCGGGGACAAGCTAAAGACGCGAACTCTGAACAAAAAGCCCGAACAGGTGTTGGTCTGTTCGGGCTTGTTTTATGCCCGCCGGTCGTGGCCG
>JANPCJ010000095.1:0-23809 GCA_031430895.1 Chloracidobacterium sp.
AAAAAAAATAAAATTTTCTTAAAAAAAAATAACTCCCTCGGGGTTGGGGGTTATCACCCTCCATGTCCCCCCACACCAATATGGGGGGGGTCACCCCCCCCCTTCCGGACTGTTCTACTGTTTACTCGCTCGGGCTACACGCGAACTACCCGTTGTGAGAGGGTGGAACCACGGAATGTGAAAAGCGGCCGGAACGCGTGATGATCGTTCCGGCCGCTCTTGTTATGTTCGCATCTTTACGACGCAAAGCTGGTTCCGATTATGGAGTCGGGTCGGTCGCACCGGCGGGCACCAGGTAGAACTTGGTGTTTACGCCTGCTCCGTTGTCCGGGCCATCGACGAAGGTGATGCGGCTGACATCATATTTACGGAAGTTAATCGCCTTCATGATCGAAGCTCTACGCTTCTTGATCTGGGCGGGTGTTCCGTAGTTGATGATAAAGCCTCGGGCACTCGGATTGTTGTTCAACTGGATATAGAAGTTGTCAACACGTGCCTTGATGTCATCATCCGTCGCGGCCGGGAACTCGTCAGTCAGGTTCGAGGTCGGTTTTGCGGCAACCCCTGCGGTTTCAGACGCGGTCGTCACGCAGTTGCAGTTCGGCTTGATCGCATCTCCGCTTATCGTGACCGTTGCGGTTATGTTGCCACCGGCATCGGCTTCCGATGTACGAACCGTTATGCTCGGCGTACCCTGGCCCGATTCGATCGTGCCAGCCGAAACTGTCCAGTTATAGGAAACATCGCCGCTCGAGCTAGCCGTGAAGGTCATTGTCGAACCGGGGCTGGTCACGCCCGAAGGACCGCTGACAGACGGGGCTGTCGGACAAGCACACTCTACTGGCGTATAGCAATCCGGGCAGTTCTGAACAGTGATCGTCTTGGTATCGGTCTTGCCGCAAACTCCGCAGCCGTCATCGACGCCCGTCGTGATCGTGTAGGTTCCGGTCTGAGCAGTGCTCAAATCCCATTGAACATTGGCACCCGTACCGATAACTCGTCCACCGGAAACGGTGTAGTTATACGTAAGCACATCGTTCTCGGGGTCGCTTGCTCTCGTCGCAACGCTAATTGTTTTGTTGTCGCTGCAAGCTCCCGATCTGGAAAGCTGTCCTGGGCCGCAGGGCAGGGTAATAACTGTACCGCCAAGCGTAACCGAATCAACCGAAGCCGGCTTGTTCTCTACCTCAGCCTGACGCTTATCGCGGCGGCCGATAAAGAACTGAGCAATGTAACCGTGCGGATCGGACGACGTAACGAACCCGGTCGGAGCACCCGCAAAGGTGTTGTTGATCGTGACCGGTGTACAAGGCGTCGGCTGGCAGCCAACTACTATCGAACTTGTACGGCTGCGGCTGTCAAAGCTGTCGCGATCCTGCTCGTTGAAGTTATATCGATATGCAAAGCTCAAACCAAACCATCGACGCGGGAATATTCTGACACCAGCGAGGCCATCGAGCGGATTGCGCTCAAGTGCGTTGGGGGTGCGTCCGCCGACATATCGGGTTCCGCGGATTTCCAGGATCGGCTGAAAATGATTATTGACCGGAAAATCAAGACCGAGGGCCGCATTGAATTCATCGGGACGGTCCAGGATCACAAAATCCGTTCCACCAAACGTGCCCTTCGCCTGCGATGTATAGGTGTAGCCTACGTTTGCCGACATGTTTACCCATTTGGCGAGTCTCGCGTCAGCAAAGATCGTTGCACCAAAGTCGCCTTTGCCGCCACCGGGGCCTGCGCCACGCTGCAACTGGTTAAACCCGGAAAAATCGTCGGCGGTATCGGGATACCATCGATAAAATGCCGAGATGCCATAGCCGATCGGGCTGGTCACGTTGTTAAAGCGATATTTGAATCCGATATCAAACGAGTTGAACGACGAGGTGCCGTATCTGCGGTTGATAAACGGGGCGTCGGCGATATAAGTCGGTGCCGTCGTAAAAGCCACCGGGCCTTCGCCCGACGGTTGGCCGAGATTGTTCACAAGCGTTGTCGTCGAGAAAACAACTCCGGGCAGGATGCCGCCGAAAACCGAGCCAATGCCCGGGAACAGATCAGCACCGCCGCCACCGGCCCTCGGCGGGCCTAAGAGAGCGTTGGTTCCGGCTGGAAACCCAAACTGGGGGCCGGAGAAAAATGGAAATTGGAGACCAAATGTTCCTGCGTTACCGCCAGAAAAAGGAAATTGGACGAACGGAGCAAGGCCCGTCGGGCGGAATATCGCCCGATTGCCGTTGCCGGGTGCCAGTATGATCGCCGGGGCACTACGAAAACCATTGCCAATGCGAACCTGCGAATTCGGCAGATAGAAACCTGAAAGATTTCTAGGAGCGTTTACCTTTACACCGCGAAAAGCTTCGGTGCCGAAGAATAATTCAAATTTGTTCGATAGCCCGACCTGAAAACTGAGCGGAACCGATGTAATGTCAACATTACCCGGATCGCGGTCGTAATTGCTGTAGGCGATGCTCAGGGTGTATTCACCCTTGCGCAGCGTTTGGCCGTCATAAACAGTAAAAAGACCTGTCGGGCCGCCAACGGCGCCTCCAGTTCCAACAGTTGGGGCCGTGTTTCTCGGGTCTTTCTCGGACCTATCTTGGGCCGACACCGTAAACACAAGCACTAACATCATTAGCGTAACTATGTACGCACGTTTCGCGAGTTTCATCACATTCCTCCGCCGAATTTAGAAAATTTATTTCAATTTTTACAAATGGGCCGCCCGAATAAGAGCGGGCAATCCCAAAAAGTCCTTTAATTATCACACACGATGACGTACTTGCCAACTGCAAAGACGCGACAAATTGTGCATGGCTAAAAAGTTAAATCTATACTTACTATAATGGTTATACCGAAAGCCGAGCCGTAAAGTCAATAAATGCTTTCAAAAAAGTTCGACTCTCCTCGGCTATGACCTTAACGTAAAAAAAAACGAAAATCAAGCATTATCAACAAATTATGCCCAATTTTTTACGCGTAAATGCCGCGCATACGCGTGTCATAGGCAACGCGGTCGATGGCCAGCATGTAAGCGGCGGTGCGCGTATCGACATCATGTTTGGTCGCGTAATGGCAAAGTTCGTTGAAACTCGCGACCATTTTATCTTCTAATCGGGCATTGACCTCAGCCTCTGACCAGAAATATCCCATCCGGTCCTGGACCCATTCAAAGTAGGAAACGGTAACGCCGCCGGCATTGGCGAGGATATCGGGAATAACGAATATCCCCTTGTCATGCAATATCTTATCGGCTTTCGGCGTGGTCGGGCCATTAGCGCCCTCGGCAAGTATTTTACATTTGATGCGGTCGGCGTTCTCCGAGGTTATCTGGTTCTCGGTCGCGCACGGGGCGAGCACGTCGCATTCGATCTCAAGCAATGATTTGTTGTCGACCGGCTCAGCGTGAGGGAAATCTTCGAGTGTCTTGTAGTTTTTGAGATATTCCATGACGGCCGGAATGTCGAGGCCGTTGACGTTATAGATACCGCTGCCGACATCGGATATCGCAATGACTTTGTATCCTTTTGCATGCATCAGTTCGGCGCCGATGCCGCCCACGTTGCCCGACCCCTGCACCACCACCGTCGTCTGTTCGGGCGTCAGGTCAAAACGCTTGATCGCCTCGTTGACCGTAAACATTACGCCGCGCCCCGTCGCCTCACGCCGGCCAAGCGAGCCGCCGAGACCAATCGGCTTTCCGGTGACGACGGCGTTGACGGTGTGGCGTGAATGCATCGAATAGGTGTCCATTATCCACGCCATCGTCTGCTCATTGGTATTCATGTCGGGCGCCGGCACGTCTTTGTCGGGGCCGATAAAATCGATGAGCTCGGCGGTATAGCGCCGGGTCATCCTCTCGAGCTCGCCCAGCGACATCTGGTGCGGATCGCAAATTATACCGCCTTTGGCGCCACCAAAGGGCACGTTTACTACGGCGCACTTCCATGTCATCCAGGCCGAGAGGGCCTTAACCTCGTCGAGCGAAACATCAGGGGCATAGCGGATTCCGCCTTTCGCCGGCCCGCGGGCAAAATTGTGCTGGACGCGATAGCCCTCGAAAACCTGTATATGCCCAGTGTCCATTCTGACCGGGATATAGACTTTTAGCTCGCGGCTCGGCACACGCATTACGGCGTAAAGGTCTTCTTCAAGATTCAAAAGTTTGGCGGCGCGGTCAAAACGCTCGCTCATCGCTTCAAAAGGATTTTTCTCATCGCTGCCGCGAAATCGCCGCATTTCATCAGCCATCGGGTTTGCCATCGTTAAATATCTCCAGAAATTTCCAGCCTGCCGTTCTTTTCCGCGTCCAAAGTGGATTTGTTCGCATCCAACACCATGAGCCGTCCGACACATTCTATCCCAGTCGATGCGGCCGTTCTCTTTTCGGTCTTTTGAATCACGGATGCGACTATTTTGGGCAGGAACACGGGTATTAGTATGTGTCGGACTTGTTTTGGAAATCTTAACTTACGTAAATGATAGAACGCAAATGTTTGCGCTTGAAAACTAAGCCTTCGGCACGGTAAGTTTTATGGACGTTTGGAGCGGCGGGTGTTAACATTTATTCATTCTACAAGACAGATGAAATCGCTTTACCGTCTCTTCGCCATTCAATTTCGGCGCTTCGCCTTTTCGGCGTTGATCGTTGGAGCCTCTATCCTTGTGCCGCAGATTCAGACTGCGGCGCAGGAAACCGCGGACGCGACGGAAGCAGTCGCGATCTTTAATCAAGCCCAGGATTTACATGAAAAAGGCGATCTCGCCGGTGCTATCTCGCTGTATGAAAGGGCGTTAAAAGCAATGCCTGAATTCCCCGAGGCCGAGTATCAGCGCGGAACGGCGCATATCGCGCTAGGCAATATCGACGAAGCGGAAAGGGCCTTTCGGCGAGCGATTGAGTTGCGCGGCGATTGGACGCTGGCATTGGCAAATCTCGGCTCGCTGCTTGTTCAAAAAGAACAATTCGCGGATGCCGAAAAGGCACTGCAAAAAGTAGTTGAAATCGAACCAAACAATCCCCTCGCGCTCGCCGGAATGGCCGATTTGCGTTTGCGGACTAACGCGGCCCCCGATGTCCTAAGAGAGTTGCTTATAAAGATCTCGGTATTGACGGCAAAAGCGAATCCCGCGGCAACCTTGTGGACTGCCAGAGCGGCTCTGGAAAACGGTTTGGGAAGAAGAGGCCCGGCAAAGCAGAGTCTGGAAAGCGCTCTGACCGCCGATCCGAAGAATCGAACTGCTTTGCTGCTGCTCGCCGATCTGGCCCTCGCCGATGGCGACGTTGTTCGGGCAAATGAGATCGCGGCCCGGCTCGGCGGCGACTTTTCTTCCGATCCATCGACGTTGCTAAGGGCAAATATTTTCGCTCACGAAGGCAAATACGAAGACGCCGTCAAGCAGCTCGACGCCGTCAAACGGCCCGGCCCAGCCGCTGCGGATCTTCGCAAAAAGATTGACGCTGTCCGCGCGACGACGCCTGCCGAACTGGAAAAAGCGCTCGAGGCCGACGGCAAAAATCCTCTTATCCTGGGCCGCTTGTGCTCGATGTATCGCCGGGCCGATCCGCCGAAAGCCCTGATCCTCTGCCGCCGTGCCTCTGAGGCCGAGCCAAACAACATAAATCATGCGGTCGGCTTCGGAGCGGCGCTCGTTCAGGCAAAACAATATGAATCGGCGGTCGGCCTTTTTACAAAACTTCTTGCCCAATCGCCGGATAATTCCACCGCTCATGCTAATCTAGCGACGGCGCTGTTTCAATTGAAACGCTACGAGGAAGCTAAACCGGAGTTTCGCTGGCTGATAAAGGCCCAGCCAAAAGGTGCGGCCGCCTATTATTTCCTGGCGATCGCACACGACCAATTGAGTGAATATTTGGACGCTTCGGCAAATTACCAACAGTATCTGCGGCTCGCCGATCCGGTGGAAAACAAACTGGATATTGAAAAAGTAAATCTTCGTCTTCCGTTGCTGCAAAAACAGATTAAGGACGGGAAGGGGAGAAAGTGAATAGTGAATAGTGAATAGTGAAAAGATAAAAAGAATGAGTGATGCGGGGGCGCGTTCGCGGCCGGGAATGTTGCATTCCAGCTTTCCACTATTCACTATTCACTATTCACTATTCACTATTTTCCTTTTCACTTTTCACCTTTCCGTTTCGGCCCAGGACGATCCGCCGACGCTTGCTCCGCCGCCTTTGAAGATCATTTCGAAGCATGAGTTGTCACGTCTTGATGCGGAAACGGATTTGAAGACAAGGACGAAATTGATCTTGGAACTTATGACCGGCCGACTCGCGACGGCTGAGAGGTTGCGGACGGGCGACGATTTCGATGGAGTTTTTCGCGAGCTCGGCGTTTTTCACGGGCTGATGGACAATGGCATCGCATATTTGCAACGACGTGATACGGGCAGCGGGAAGGTACTGGACAATTTTAAGCGTATCGACATAGCGCTGCGCGCCTTCGTGCCACGGCTCGAAACTCTCCGGCGCGATCTGCCGCAAAGTCATGAAGATTACGTACGAAAGCTGCTAATTTATGTCCGCGAGGCCCGCACAAAGGCAACCGAGCCGCTTTTTGCCGACACGGTCGTGCCAAACAGGAAGCCGGAATAGTGAAAGGTGAAACGGTAAACAGTGAACAGTCAACAGTGCACGGGGAACGGGGAACGGTGAACAGTAAAAGGTTAAAACTGAAGAATAGGGTTTGCGAGTGGTCGTTTGGTTCGGCTTTCAGGTTCTCGTTTTTGCGCTCTTCACCATTTACCGTTTACTGCTCACTGTTCACCGTTCTTTTCTGCTGTTCACTTTTCACTACGGCGTCCGCCCAGCGCGATAATTTTACGCCGGAGGAGATCGAACTTGTTCGCGACGCCCAGGAGATCGACAAACGTGTCGAAGTTTTGACTCAAATAATAGATCGCCGTTTCTCAGCGTTAAAGATCGATGTCGGCGGCACTAAGGTCGCGCCAAAAGACTCAAAGAAATGGGGCGGGCTGCCGCAGAACACCAGGTTTGATCTGCTCCTTGATATCAGACGAATCCTGCAAAAGGCGATCGACGACATCGACAGCCTCGCCGAGCGCCCGGATTCGATCGTGATCGGAGAACCTGAAAAAGGCAAAAAAACAAAAACCTACGACGACCTTTTCCCAAAAGCCGTCCGCTACCTGGCCGCCGCCGCGACGCGCTACCGGCCTGCTCTAAAAACCGAACTCGACAGTCAAAACGGCAACGCCGAAAAAGGCTCGATCCTCGACGCCCTCGATTCCTGCGACCAAATAATTGCCGCCGTCGCCAAACTCCCCGCCGAAGTAAAACCCGCTGGCAAAAAGAAAAATTAACCGGCCACGCGTTCAGAGTTCAATCTTCAGTTTGCCCGTGTCTTGAGCCCAGCCTTCACGTCGGCCCTACGTTCAGCGTTGAAACTTGCGTCGTCCGCCCGTTTTCCGCACCGTTCACATGCAATTGCGCGTCGTCCATCCGTAATCCGCGCCTTTCGCTCGTAATTTACGTCGTTCATTCATATTCCCGCACGGTATGCCGTCCTCGCTTGTCGTTCGTTCCGGCGTTTGACTATCGAAACTTGTGCGCTCAATCCGGCTAAACTAAACTTCGATTTATGGATGAAGCGAATTTAAAACGGACGCCGCTAAATGGGGTTCATCGGGAGCTTGGTGGGCGGATGGTGGATTTTGGCGGGTGGGATATGCCGGTGCAGTATCCGGCCGGGGTTATTGAGGAACACATGCGAACGCGCACCCGCGCCGGGCTTTTTGATGTGTCACATATGGGCGAGATTTGGGTCGAAGGGCGGGACGCGATTGCGTTTGTGAATCGGCTGACGACGAATGATGTAACAAAGCTCGTGGATGGCCAGGCACATTATTCTGCACTCACGCGTGAGAATGGTGGTGTTGTCGATGATCTGCTGGTCTACAGGTTTGGCGAAGAAAAGCTTCTGCTTGTAGTAAATGCCGGGACGACCGAGAAGGATTGGAAGTGGATAACCTCGCACCAGTCAGAACCGGGAGCGGTAGCGACTGGGTTCTTCGCCTCCAGACTCGAAGTCACATTACGTAACGCCAGCGGCGATTTCTGCCAGATCGCGGTCCAGGGACCCGATGCTCTCAAGATCCTACAGAAACTCACCAAAACCGATCTCGCGCCGATCAAATACTACCACTTTGAAGAAGGCACGGTGGACGGTGTAAAGTCAATCGTTTCGCGAACGGGTTACACCGGCGAGGACGGTTTTGAGGTCTATGCCGATCCGCAATTTGCCGTCCAACTCTGGAATAAGATTTTGGAATCGGGTAAATACGGATCCGACGGCGGGATACTTCCCTGCGGTCTGGCGGCACGAAATACTCTGCGACTCGAATCCGCCATGTCGCTCTACGGCCATGAACTGGATGACGATATAACGCCGTACGAGGCCAACCTCGGCTGGATCACAAAGCTGAAAAAGGGTGACTTTATTGGTTCGGCGGCCCTCGCAACGCAAAAAGAAGCGGGACTGAAGCGAAAAATCACCGGTTTCGAGATGACCGAGCCCGGCATCGCCCGTGATGGGTATGACGTCTACGTCGGCGACGAAAAAGTCGGCACCGTCACCAGCGGCAGCCCGGCGCCTTTCCTAAAAAAGAACATCGGCCTCGCGTTTCTACCGCCGGAGTTTGCAAATGTCGGGCAAGAAATTAGAATTGATGTTAGGGGCAAACATTTGAGAGCTCAGGTCGTGCAAACGCCTTTTTATAAACGGAAGAAATAAAGATGGACGTTCATGTAACTGTTACACTGCCGGATCACGCGGCGAATATTGACAGCGAAGCGGTTTCGCGCGATGTGTTCGAGCAAGTTGTTGCTGAGAGCTACCGAAGTGGACGGATCGGACCTGTTAAAGTTCGGAAGTTGTTAGGTTTCTCATCGCGAATTGAGACCGAAGACTTCCTGCATCGCCGTCAGGCCATTGTTTACACTGTCGAAGATCTCGAACGCGACCTGAAAGGCATGAAAGATCTCGGTCTACTATGATCGTCACTGCCGACACGTCGCCGATCAACTATCTGATCCTGATCGACGAGATCGAGGTTTTACCACGATTGTATGGGAGGGTCATCTTGCCCGAAGCCGTCTGTGCAGAACTTTTGGCTGACGCGGCTCCGGTGAGCGTACGAAATTAGGCGGCGGCATTACCACCCTGGATCGAAGTTGCCCCATCTCCAACTAAGATCGACAGTCAACTTGCCGAGGAGCTTGGTCGAGGTGAGGGCGAGGCGATCTATCTCGCCGGCATAGTTTCGGCGGATCTGCTATTGATAGACGAAACTTTGGGACGACAGGTTGCCGTTAACCGTGGCTTCGCGTTATTGGAACAATTGGAATACTGATTGCGGCCAAGCGATTGGGCTTGATTGATTCCGAATCAGTGGGACGACGGCTATTGAAAACAAACTTTCATGTTAGCCCTAAACTGGTCGAACTGCTTATAAACGAATAAAAAAATATGTCAAACATCCCTGAAAACCTACGTTACAGCAAAGACCACGAATGGGTCGAAGTCAATGGCGATGTCGCGTCGATCGGTATCACAGATTATGCCCAACATTCGCTTGGTGATGTTGTTTATATCGACATGCCGCGGGTCGGCGATAAATTGAGCACCCATGAGGCCTTCGGCTCGGTCGAATCGGTCAAGGCCGTGTCAGAGATATTTCTGCCCGTCGCCGGCGAGATCGTCGAAGTCAACGATGGCCTTAACGACACGCCCGAGGTCGTCAACAATGACCCCTACGACGGCGGTTGGATGGTCAAGGTCAAAATGGACAACCCCGGCGAGGCCGACGCCATGCTTTCGGCGGTGGAATACGAAGAATATTTGGCGGCAAGTGCATAACTGAAAATGGAAAATGGAAAATTACGGATTCAGATATTTTCCATTTTTCATTTTCCACTTTCAATTTAATGAGATATATCCCCAATTCGCCCGAAGAGCGTGATGAGATGCTCGCCAGCGTCGGGCTGGCTAACGCCAAAGAGCTTTTCCGCTCGATTCCCGAAGACGTTCAGCTAAATCGTGCTCTCAAAATAACCGATCCGCTTGCGGAATCTGAGGTCATCGCCGCCATGGAGGCGATGGCTGCAAAGAACACGGCCGCGACAAAGCCCTCGTTTCTCGGAGCCGGTGTTTATTCACATTTCTCGCCTACAATCGTTGACCACTTGATACAACGGTCGGAGTTTTTCACATCGTACACGCCTTATCAGCCCGAAATTTCGCAAGGCACACTGCAATACATCTTTGAGTTTCAAACACTGATTTGCCAATTGACCGGCATGGAGGTGGCCAATGCCTCTATGTACGACGGTTCGACCGCGATGGCCGAGGCATACCTGATGGCCCAGCGCGTCACGCGGCGTGACAAGATCGTCGTCGCGACGAGCGTTCATCCGGAATATCGCGAAGTCGCCCGAACATACACTCAGCACGGCTCGGCGGAGATCGTTGAGATCGAATTTGATGAAGCGACCGGACGAGTCGCCGATCTGTCGGCTCTCGATGACATGACCGCCGCTCTGGTCGTCCAATCCCCAAATTTCTTTGGCTGCGTCGAGAATCTTGAACGACTCGCCGCCGCCGCTCACGCGGTTGGGGCTTTGTTTGTCGTGGTCGTTACGGAGGCAATTTCTCTAGGTCTGCTCAAATCTCCGGGAGCCTGCGGTGCCGACATCGTTGTCGGCGAAGGCCAGTCGTTTGGCATTCCGATGGGCTTTGGCGGCCCGCATGTCGGGCTGTTCGCAACTCAGGAAAAATTTGTCCGCAACATGCCCGGCCGTTTATGCGGTATCGCGTACGACAAGAACGGCAATCGCGGTTTTGTCTTAACATTATCGACCCGCGAACAACACATCCGCCGCGAAAAAGCGACCTCGAACATCTGCACCAACCAAGGCCTCATCGCTCTCGCCGCGACCATTTATATGGAAACAATGGGCAAGAAAGGGCTGCAGGAAGTGGCGATGCAGAACGCTCAAAAAGCGGCTTATGCGGCCAGGCAGATCGCCGCCATCGATGGATTCGAGATTGCGTTTTCGGCTCCGACGTTCAATGAATTTGTCGTTCGCGGGCCGAAACCTGCGGCCGAGATTTTAGAAAAGTTGCGAACTGCAAACGACATCATCGGCGGGTTGGCCCTCTCGCGATATTATCCGGATCGTCCGAATGAATTCTTGGTTTGCGTAACTGAGACGAATTCGAAAACTCAGATAGATGGATTTGTAAAAGGATTGGAGAATCTATAATGAATAACTTTGGAACTACGGAAATAATTTTAATCGTCGCTGTTTTATCCATATTTTGGTGGGTGGTGCAATTCTTGGTGCAATTGTTATGGGTGGTAATAGAATTTCCAAAAAGGAGCCTGTTTTAGTTAAGAAGTGTCCTTTTTGTGCCGAATTAATTCAGCCGGAAGCAATTGTCTGGCGATTTTTGCGGAAAGGACTTATCGAGTCCTGTAAAATAAATCTTGAGGTGAAGTCATGGTCCAAAATTTAACAGTCAAGGTTGAAATGCCCATTTCGGCACGCCAAATAAAATTGCCCAGGGGCGTAAATGCTCGGCTACAGAAACTGTTGGATCGACAGGATCGGGGCGAAAAATTAACGGCTGAGGAAAAAAGAGAAGCCGACGGTTTGGTCGAATTGGCAGAAATGCTGTCGCTTATGCGGCTTCGCTCGGAACGAGTGATGCGTAAGAATGGAAAATGAGTTACATCCCGCTATTCTTGCGTAAGCTCGTTATCCGCCGTGCCAAAAATCGCTGTGAATACTGTCAATTGTCGCAAAAAGGTCAGGAAGCAACTTTTCACGTTGATCATATCGTTCCAATAGCTTCGGGCGGTGAAACCGACTTCGGAAAATCTGGCGTTGGCCTGCGTTTCCTGTTCGCTTCGTAAGGGAGCGAGGGAATTCGTAGCAGTAAAGGATTCCAAAGTTACGATTAGACTTTACCACCCTCGAGAGGGCAAGGTGACGGTAAACCTACTGAATCTCAACCGTCGTTTGATTTTAGAGATCCGCGAAGAAGAACTTTTACTTGGGAGGCATCCGATTCAATGAATAAATTTTCTTATGAATTTGACCGACGTAAATTTTTGACGGCGGCGGGCAAAGGCCTCGGGCTGATGGCGTTGTCATCGTCGGTGGTCGGCTCGCTCCTTTCGAACGTACAGGCCGCTGGTAAGCAGATCGCGCACCTTTCGCCGATCGAAGCGGCAATTGACGAGGATTACTGGGCGACGATCCAGCAGGCGTTCTCGGTAACACGCGGAATCGTCAATCTCAATAACGGCGGCGTCAGCCCGAGTCCGCGGATGGTGACCGAGGCTTTTGTTCGTTACACGTGGCAGCAGGAGGATGCGACCGCTTATACGATGTGGCAGTTGCTTGAGCCGCAGTCGGAGACGATCCGTACCGGCCTCGCTGAGGTGTTTGGATGCTCGCCGGAGGAGATTGCAATAACGCGAAACGCCTCAGAATCACTTGAAATCCTCTTGATGGGTATGGATTTCAAGCGTGGCGATGAAATTCTGACAACGACCCAAGATTATCCGCGCATGATAACGACGCTTCGCCAACGTGAATTGCGAGAAGGTCTGAAGTTAAATCTTATCAAAATTCCCATTGCGCCAAAGAATGTCGATGATATAGCCACCGCCTACGAAAGAGCGATCACGCCAAAAACGAAACTGATCCTTATCTCGCATCAGATCAATTTGACTGGACAGATCAATCCGGTGAAGAAAGTATGCGAAATGGCGCGGTCGCGAGGGATCGAGACAATCGTCGATGGAGCCCATTCATTCGCCCAATTCGATTTCAAGCGGGACGATCTTGGTTGCGACTATTTTGGAACTTCACTGCACAAATGGATTTATGCGCCTAAAGGCACCGGAATGCTATATGTCAAAAAAGACAAAATTCCGAAGGTCTGGGCCTTGATGGGTTCTGAAGATAAAAACAAAAACGACATCCGCAAATTCGAAGAGATCGGCACACATTCGGCCGCGATGCGGCTCGCGATCGGCGAGGCGATCCTGTTTCACAACGCCATCGGCGGCAAACGCAAAGAGGAACGGCTGCGATACCTTTCGCGATATTGGATGAACAAACTCAAAGACGTTCCGAAGGTCGGCTTTAACACGTCATTCGACCCGAAACAGTCGTGCGCGATTGCCAATTTCAAGATCGACGGCATCGATCCGGGCGCGATCGGTGGTTATCTGATGTCGAAACACAAGATTTTCACGACGCCTATAGTCCATGATGAATTTACCGGTATTCGCATCACGCCGAATGTTTACACGACCCTGTGGGAACTCGACCGTTTTTGCGAGATCGTCGGGTCGATAGCGAGGAAAGGATTGCTGACGGCGTAGTCACATCTACGTCCAACAAACTTCAGTTTGTTGGTCACCACGGCAGACTAAAGTTTGCTGGACGTTTTTATGAGCATAAAAAAAGTCACACAACACCCGACACAGAATGAGGGTCTGATCTTTGAGCGTTCACAGGGTGGACGTGTCGGTTATCGGCTGCCAAACCTCGACGTGCCGGTAACGGATGACATTTTGCCGGCAGAATTGCGCCGTGATGATGATCTGGATGGTGTACCTGAGGTATCTGAAGTCGATGTGGTTCGACATTTTACACGAATCTCGACCTGGAACTACTCGATCGATCTAGGCATGTATCCGCTAGGGTCATGCACGATGAAATACAACTCGCGGCTCAATGAAAAGGTTGCAAGAATTCCGGGGTTTGCCAATTTGCATCCGCTTGCTCCGGAAGAAGAGATGCAAGGAGCGCTCGAACTTATCTATCGGCTACAAGAAGATCTTTGCGAGATTACGGGTCTGCCGGGAATCTCCCTTCAGCCCGCCGCCGGAGCGCAGGGCGAAATGACGGGGGTGATGCTGATTCGGGCATTTCTCGATCAAAGGGACGGCGAAGAATCCAAGAATCGACGCGTTATGCTCATACCGGATTCGGCGCACGGAACAAATCCCGCGTCAGCCGCGATGTCAGGCTTTACCGTCAAGACAATTCGCTCGACGGCCGAAGGGCTGACCGACATGGATCATCTGCGCGAGCTGTGCGATCAGGGTGGCGTTGCCGGGCTAATGCTTACGAATCCAAACACCGTCGGCATCTTCGAACGAAACATCAAGGAAATTTGCGAAACCATTCACACCGCGGGCGGTCTCGTTTATATGGACGGCGCAAATATGAATGCGCTGGTCGGTTTGGCTCGTCCCGGCGATATGGGCGTGGACGTGATTCACCTAAACCTGCACAAGACTTTCTCGACGCCTCACGGCGGCGGCGGTCCCGGCTGCGGGCCGTGTCTTTGCTCCGCTGATCTAACCACGTTTTTGCCAACTCCGCGAATAGAGGCGGAAACACGACCGGTAGGGAGTGTGCCCACGGCCAACCCTCAATACCGCTTGAATTACGACTACCCGCACTCCATCGGCCGTGTAAAAGCGTTTTATGGCAATTTTGGCATGATGGTCCGAGCGCTTTCATACATATACACCCACGGCGCCGAAGGCCTGAAGGAAGCGACCGAAGCAGCCGTTCTCAACGCCCGCTACGTATCCCACGAGCTTGAAGATGTATACGACAAGCCGTTCGAATCCGACTGCATGCACGAGGCGATTTTTTCGCATAAAAGGCAATCGAAACGAGGCGTGGTAACGCTCGACATCGCAAAACGCCTGATCGATTACGGTTTTCATCCGATGACTGTTTACTTCCCACTCGTCGTCGAGGGAGCAATGCTTATCGAGCCCACCGAATCGGTCGGCCGCGCCGATCTCGACGCCTTTATCGAAGCAATGCGCGACATCGACCGCGAGACTCAGGAAAACCCTGAAATCGTGACCGGCGCCCCGCATTCTACACGAATCGGCCGCCTTGATGAAGCGACAGCGGCCAGGAAACCAGGTCTTCGATGGCGCGCGGATATGGAGATTTTGTCGCAATCAGCGTAGTATTCCATTATGGGAGTTGAAACCGAAAAAATTACCGTGCCGCGTTTCTTAACTATGTTTAGAAGGTTTACGCCTTCCGAAAAGATTAAAATCGCCGAACAAATCGATCGACAAACGTTCGCTGATCGATGGAGCCTTCTGGATGCTGAATTACCCGATTCGGAAATGTCCGACACAGAAATAATGGACGAGATTCGGGCCGTACGATATGGCAAAACGCCGAACGATTAGTATTGTTATTGATACCAATTGGTAAATCAGCGCTTCAATTAACCGCAAATCACGGCGCAATCTTTATAAAATCCTGGCCTCCCCAAAATTCAAGGTCTTCTATTCAAAAGAACTTTTGCGGGAGTATCAGAAGGTGATAAGCCGCGAAAAGTTTCGACGAATCGTGTCCGCCACACAAACTCTTCGATTCGTGAATCTGATTCTAAAGAGATTAACAATCGTGGAAATAGACGCGACTCCGCATTTGAGCCGCGATCCGAAAGACAATTATTTATTGGCGTTGGCCTTGCGAAGCGACGCGGATTACCTGATAACGGGTGACGATGATTTGCTTGTTTTGAAACAAATCGGAAATGCAAAGATTGTTACCATGTCGGATTTTCAATCCCTTAGATTAGGTTAACTCATTCCCCGACAATCGCCGGTAAATGCGCAACCAGTAATTCACACGCTTGACGGCTCCGTAAAATAGAGCAATAGTATTCCCAATCCAAGCGGTAACTCCCAATAGACATGAAAAATTTGCATACGGGAGAAAATCAATGATTAAGAAAATAATACTCGCTCTTGTGGCGCTAATAGTGTTGCTCATCGCCGTGGTCGCGGTCGTCTCCTTCGTAACACCGACGGACTTCAGGGTCGAACGTGAAGCTACGATCAACAAACCAAAATCCGAAGTATTTGCGTATATAAAGATGCTCAAAAATCAAAATGAATGGGGGCCATGGTTCAAAAAAGATCCCGCGATGAAACAGGATTATCGCGGAACCGACGGTACGGTTGGTTTTGTTTCGTCCTGGAACAGCACGAAAGATGATGTCGGCGAGGGTGAGCAGGAGATCAAGAAGATCGTCGAAGGCGAGCGCGTCGAAACCGAGCTTCGATTCAAGAAACCGTTTGAGTCGAGGGCCGACGCATATATGATAACCGAGGCGGCGGGCGACAACCAGACAAAAATGAAATGGGGATTTACCGGCTCGATGCCGCGACCGCTCAATCTGATGCTCGTGGTCATGGACATGGACAAAGAGGTCGGAAAGGATTTTGGCGATGGACTTGCGAGCCTAAAAACGATTCTTGAGAAATAGCCTTACCAAGCTTTTGAATCTCTGGCCGCGGGAATCTCGTCTCGCGGCTTTTACGTTTTATTTGACGTGACGAAGAAAACAGCCATTTCAAGAGCAAGCTCGCTTCTGAGGATTTTCTTTATCGCTCTTTGGCTCACGGTTATCGTATCCGGAATCGGGGCTTATCTTTTGTATCCCAATGAATTTACCGCCCTCAAAATTGCCGATTTTCTTTTAAGGTTTCAAGGTGAGATATGGATCGTCTATCTTGCGATGTCGGTTCTCAGAGGCTTTACCTTGCTGCCAAGCACTCCGCTTATTATTGCCGGGACGGTCTTGTTTCCGACTCAGCCGTTTGCGGTTTTAACGGTCTCAATAATAGGCATTTTGCTCTCGTCGAGCATGATCTATTTTTTTTCGGACATCCTCGGATTCAGCGATTATTTTGAGAATCACAAACCGGAGCTCACGCATCGGATAAAAACGAGGTTAGAGCACCCAGCCGGTTTTGCCTTCGTCGCGTTATGGGCGTTTTTCCCCTTCGCCCCGACCGATCTTGTATGCTATGTCGCGGGGGCGACCAGAATGAGTTTTCCTAAATTCATCGGAGCCGTATTCGCCGGTGAGATGATCTTATGTATTTTCTATATTTTCTTCGGCAACTATCTATTGAATCTGGGCCGCTAAAAAACCTTGCCCGGCATTCGTTGCTAATACGGCGCTCTTAACGCTCCGGCAGGTTTGACTGCAATTCACGCCAACTATAAAATTTCTTCAACCAATCGCATTACCAAATAAAAATGACAACGATCGGAATCCCAAAAGAAAACCATCCCGGCGAAAAGCGCGTCGCCGCCACGCCGCAAACGATTTTGAAACTCAAAAAGCTCGGCTTTGACGTTGCCGTCGAGGCCGGAGCGGGGCATGGCATCAATTGTTCGAACGCCGAATACCGCGAAGCGGGCGCAACCGTGATCGCCGATACGAAAGAGCTTTGGGCCGCGTCGGATGTTGTTCTGAAAGTACGTCCGCCGGAGGAAAATAAGGAACTCGACACCCATGAGGCCGATCTGTTGAAACAAGGCGCGACGCTCGTCGGTTTCATCTGGCCGGCCCAGAATCGCGACCTTCTCGACCGCCTCGCCGCTAGAAAAGCAACTGTCTTCGGTATGGATTGCGTCCCGCGAATTACGCGCGCCCAAAAAATGGACACGCTCTCGGCAATGGCGAACATCGCCGGTTACCGCGCGGTAATCGAGGCCGCGAACAATTTTCCACGATTCTTCGGAGGTCAGATAACGGCCGCCGGGCGTATTGATCCGGCAAAGGTTCTGGTAATCGGCGCGGGCGTCGCCGGGCTCTCGGCCATTGGGGCGGCGCGTTCGCTCGGTGCAATCGTGCGGGCATTCGACCCACGCTCGGCTACAAAAGAGCAGGTCGCAAGCATGGGCGCCGAATTCCTCGACATAAAAGTCGAAGAAGAGGGTGAGGGCAAAGGCGGCTATGCCAAAGAAATGTCGGACTCTTTTTTAAAAGCCGAGATGGCCCTATTTGCCACACAGGCGATGCAGGTCGATATCATCATCACGACCGCCTTGATTCCCGGAAAGCCTGCTCCGAAATTAATCACTCAAGGCATGGTCGAAAGCATGAAACCCGGTTCCGTCATTGTCGATCTCGCCGCCGAGCAAGGCGGAAACTGCGCGTTAACCGATCCCGGCAAGGTCGTTCACCACAAAGGCGTCACCATCGTCGGCTACACCGATCTACCCTCGCGCATGGCAAGCATGGCAAGCCAGCTTTACGGATCGACTATCGTAGCTTTGCTTGAAGATCTTGTCAGTAGCCCGCAGAGTGTCGATAGCCCGCAGAGTGTCAGTAGCCCGCACGTAAGTAAGGGCATCACGATCGACAAGGTCCCGGAACAGATACCGCAGGCCTCCTTAAATATCGACCTCAATGACGAGGTAGTTCGCGGCGCCATCGTGCTGCACAACGGTAAACTGATGTACCCACCGCCAACGCCGCCCGCACCGCCCGAACCGGGCGTACCATCAAAAAGCTCGGCCAGCCGCCTGTCCGAGCCGGGAGCGGCGACTGGGGCAAAGTCGGCGCACGGCGAAAGCCCCGGCATCAACCCGCTATTGCTCGCCGTCACGGGCGCTCTCCTGGTCGGTATCGGCTTCGTCGCTCCGGCCTCGACGCTGTCACATGTCACTGTATTTATGCTCGCCTGCTTTGTCGGTTTTCAGGTCGTCTGGAACGTCAAACCCGCCCTTCATACGCCACTTATGAGCGTCACCAACGCCATCAGCGGCATTATTTTGGTCGGCGGAATGCTCCAGCTTTTGAGCACGGATTTGAATTTGACAACCATCTTGGGCGCCGTAGCCGTCCTCATCGCCGCCATCAACATCGCCGGCGGATTTTTGGTGACGAATAGGATGTTGGCGATGTTTAGAAAATAGTTAACCGGATCTGGTGTCGGAGAAATTTGATGAGCAACGCAAAATTAACCTATGTGCCAGAATCTCGTAGTATAAGCTCCGATGAAAAGATCAATATTCTAATCGTTGAAGACGATTTGAATTTTAGAGACAATATCTCTAGACATTTCCAAAAAGACTATTTTGTTGATTCGGTTTCAACTCCTGAAGAGGCTTCCAATCTACTCAAAGATCGCAAATATGATCTGCTACTAACAGATATTAGATTTGATTCAACTTCGCTTAGCGGAGATGAATTTGTGATGCGGAACAGTCATCTCTTCGACCAAGCAAAAATCGTTGCCTATACCGGTTTTCAAAGCGGAATACGTCCCGAAGCTCGAAGTTTCTTCGATAAAATAATTAATAAAGGCGACCTGAAAGGGTTTGATTACATAGAGCAGGCTATTGAGTCTATTCGGCAGAATAAATTCAGCAATTCAAAACCAAGTATTGAACAGGAAAGTCTGGCTTTGACCCTGTTTGAAGAGGAGCTGAAACTTGCATATCTGGTAAAGGACGAAAAATATAAAATCTCGGATGAAAACAAAGAGTTACACAACATCGTTTATACACTTCCTTCCGAAACACATGGACTTAGAACTTCTATCGAAGAGTTGGAGTCGTTAGTTAATGATAGAAAATCGAAGGAGGCAGATTTTCAAGACTTTTTCAAAAGAAATAAAGATTTTGTTTTGAACGAGGATTATCGGGAGGCATATCCACACATTTATTTGGAAAAGAATGATGGACGAATTTTGATTCCCGATTTTGTGCTAGAGCCAGTGAATCAAGCTAAACTTTGCGATCTATTAGAATTAAAGCTTCCACACTCTCCTTTATACGTTCTTAAGGAAAACAGAGAACGGTTTTCGAGTGCCGTTATGGAAGCGTGTGCGCAGTTGCGTGAGTATAGTGCGTATTTTGATCAGCAAAAATACCGAGAAAAGATTTATCAAAAATACGGACTAAGTGCGTTCAAACCCAAGATGTTCGTAATTATTGGCAGAACTGCAACCATTAATCCAATGATTAGAAAACGAATAGAAAGTGATGTGCCTGGTATTAATGTAAAGAGTTACGATGAAATCATAGAACAAAAAAAATTTAAGCTAAAAAGTTGGATAACAGGCCGAAGAACGTAACAAAATGCAACAAAGCCTTATAACCATCGCCTACATCGCCGCGAGTGCGTTGTTTATTTTGAGCCTTGGCGGGTTGTCGCGGCAGGAGACGGCGCGGCGGGGGAATCTGTATGGCATTCTCGGGATGCTGATCGCATTGGTCGCTACGGCGGCGGGGATGGCGGTTGGCGGTTTGCCAGTGTTGGCTGGGGCGCTCATTCCAGGGCTTGCGATCGGGGCGATTCTGGCCTCGCGAGTTCAGATGACGTCGATGCCACAGCTTGTGGCGATGCTACATAGTTTTGTTGGTTTGGCGGCGGTTTTGGTTGGCATCGCGACGTATCTGGGGCCGCACAAAGAGATGTCTGCGGGTGAGACTAATCTGCATCTGATGGAGATATTTATTGGAGTTGCAATCGGCTCGGTCACGTTTACCGGTTCGGTTGTCGCGTTTTTGAAGTTGCAAGGCACAGTCGGCGGCAAGCCGCTCCTTCTTCCGGGCCGCCACCTCATAAACATCGTCATGCTGCTGATGACAATCGGCCTTGGCGTGGCGTTCTTTATCTCGCCAGATACCGGCACAGGACAGTTACCACTGATCGCAGCGACCATCCTGACCGGCATTCTCGGCGTTCATTTCGTCATGGCTATCGGCGGAGCGGATATGCCGGTGGTTGTGTCGATGCTCAATAGTTATTCCGGCTGGGCGGCGGCGGCGGCGGGATTTATGCTCGGCAACGACCTGCTCATTATCACCGGCGCGCTCGTCGGCAGCAGCGGCGCGATTCTTAGTTACATAATGTGCCAGGGGATGAACCGCTCGTTCGTCAGCGTGATGCTGGGTGGATTTGGCACGGAAAGCGGTACAACGAGTTCGACTGCCGCGCCGCAAGGCGAGGTTCATTCTATCGAAGCCGTCGGTGCGGCCGATCTTCTCGGTCAGGCTCGAAAGATAATCATAATCCCCGGCTATGGCCTCGCAGTCGCCCAGGCACAGCATTCCCTGGCCGATGTCGTCAAGATATTAAAAGATAATGGCGCCGACATTCGTTTCGCCATCCACCCCGTCGCCGGCCGCCTGCCCGGCCATATGAACGTCCTTCTGGCCGAGGCAAATATTCCCTACGACATTGTCTTTGAGATGGACGAGATCAACGACACATTCAAGGACACCGATGTCGCGTGGGTGATCGGGGCTAACGACATCGTCAACCCGTCCGCCATGGACGACCCCGGCTCGCCGATTGCCGGAATGCCTGTGCTGCACGTGTGGGAAGCCCGTGACGTGATCGTCATGAAACGCGGCATGGCCAGCGGTTACGCAGGCGTCGATAACCCTTTGTTTTACAAGGAAAATACGCTGATGCTGTTTGGAGATGCTAAGAAGGTTGTAGATGAGATTTTGGGGGCGATGAGAACCACGTAGATTCTGAATATTCTTTTCGAAGTAGCTCAAAGCTGATAGCGAATAGCTGATAACCAAATCACAAATGGCGCTCGTCTAATTCGATTAGCGAGAGCCTTTTGACCACATTTCCCTTCTCCAAATGCTCCTCGACAATCTCGCGCACGTCTCCCGCATGTACCTGGGCGTACCAAACCCCTTCCGGATAAATGAGAACGCAGGCCCCGATTGAGCAAAACCCGACCGATCCGCAATCTGTCAAGACGACCTCGCCGAGTGGATTGCGGCCCTTTGATTCCTTGCCTTGCCGGAGGCCTTTTGATTCGAGGATTTTCTGAAACTCGGCCTTCACATCTGCGCTGCCGAGGGCCGAGCATGACGTGCCGTTACATACAAAGACGTGATGTTTTATCGGGGCTTGGGTGACGGGAGCGAGCTTTTCCAGGCGTTTTCGCTCGGTGATGATCTTTGCCTTGGCCATGAGTATAGGCTAACAGAAATGAAGGCGGAAACACGACCGGCAGATGGAGACCTGTCGATCCCGTTTGCGCTCTCGGTTTTATGTTAGAATCGCATCGACGCACTAGCGCGCGTCTAAAGGAATGGCAATCGGCATTATCATCCATATCACGGTCGGAACGGAGAAACGGACCGAATTCTTTTCGCAGGAGCGAATCAGGATCGGCTCGGATGAAACCAGCGATCTGCAAATACACGCTCCGCAGACAAACGGCGGCGGGGCGTGGTTTGATTTGGAAAACGCCGATGGCGTTTACCGCATCGTCGAGTTTAACGATTCACTTGCGTTGAGAGTCAACGATAATCCGATCCGCAGATTTATCGCCATTGCCGATGGCGACGTCATCGCCGTTCCGGATGCGGACATATCTTTCTCGTTCTTTTCGCTAGAGACAAAATCTTCGCTCATCACTACAAACCGTGACCAGCCCCACATTTCGCGTTTTATCGAGGACGCGGCTCTCGAATCTGCGACCTCGGTTAAACGCGATGATGCGAAAGCGTTTCTTCGTGAGTTCGTGCTCGAACTGTCGCGAGAGATCTCATGGACGAGCAAGCTCATCGTCCTGGTACTGGCGCTTGGATTTATCACGGGTGTTCTTTATATCGGCTTTGCGGTCAGTAATGAACTTCGCGAGAGCCGCATTCAATCCGAACAGCAAAGCGCAATTATCAGCAAGTTAGAAGAAAAACTCGGCCAGACGAGCGACCAGATCGGCCAGCTTGACAAGACAAACAAGGACCTAATGAAAACGGTGTCTCTGGCCCCGAATTTACGGGTTGACTACGGCGGCGGCGTTTGCTTAATAGTCGGTGTTTACGATCTCGTCGATAAGCGGAGCGGTAAAGTTCTGCGGTACGCAGATCCTCAGGCCTTCAGGCCAAATCCGTACGAGTCAACTCAATCCGAAGACCCCGGACGCCCGCCCCAGCAGCCGCAGATAGGTCTCACGACCGAGGGCACCGGCTCGACAGTTGAATATGACTTTATCGGAACTGGATTTCACGTCGGAAGCGGTTATATCGTCACAAACCGCCACGTCGTCCAGCCCTGGGAAGAGGACGACCAGGTCAAACAGATGATGCAGGCGGCAAACGGTCGGGCCCGCCTGAAACGCCTCGTAATCTATTTTCCAAATTTCGCCCAGCCTTTCCCGCTAAAAGTTCGACAAATCGGCGGACGCGAAGACGTAGCCGTCGGAAGCGTTGATCCGACGATGCTGCCGCCGGAAATTCCGACGCTCCCACTCGATATGGACACTGATTCCGCCGCTATCGGCAAAACCGTCGTCACGATGGGCTACCCTAGCGGCCCCGACCGCCTTCTCGCGATGGTCGATGACGACGAAGCGAAATCGATCAATCAGCGCTTCGGCAACTCCCGTCAGAATCTGATCAATTTTCTCGCCCAGTCTCAAAAGATCGTCCCGCTCACAACCCAGGGAGCGATCACCGATCTCGACGCCCGCCGCATTGTCCACGACGCCAAAACCGCAGAGGGCGGCTCCGGCGCCCCGCTCTTCGGCCAGGCCGGTCGCGTCATCGGCGTTAATTTTGGCGTCTTTACTGAAAACACCGCCGCGAACATGGCCGTGCCCGTCCGCTTCGCTCTCGACCTGTTAAAAAAGGCCGGCTGGAAATCCCAGGAGGAATTGAAACAACAGGCAGAACAACAAAACCAGATCGCCAGCGCGAACACCAATTCTAATTCCGCACCCGACAAGCAGAAGCAATAGATTGAAGCTGCTCAGAGTTCAAACTTCAGTTTGTTCTTTGTGACGCGGGGACAAGCTAAAGACGCGAACTCTGAACAAAAAGCCCGAACAGGTGTTGGTCTGTTCGGGCTTGTTTTATGCCCGCCGGTCGTGGCCGGCGGGGCGTTTTGTTTGAGCAGCTTAGCGTCTTAGAAATCCAAAGAGC
>JANPCJ010000096.1:0-4176 GCA_031430895.1 Chloracidobacterium sp.
CGTTAATCCTGAGGATTAACGACCTCAGAAGATGGAACACTTAGTTTGTTCCAGCCGTCCATGATATGGATGCTGGTCGGAACTGTAATCGCATATTTAGTTGTACGTATTTACAATCGAAATAAACTGCAATCCACAAAATAGATCAATCGGTGACCCAATTACCGCGCGAGCCGCCTTAGATTTTCGACTGCGTTTGGCAAGACACCGAGAGCGTAGTCAACATCTTCGGCGGTATTTCCCTCACCAAAGCTAAATCGAATCGACCCGCGGGCCAGTTCGTCGTTTCTTCCGAGTGCTCGGATGACTGGGGACGGTTCGAGGGAGCCGGAGGAGCAGGCTGAGCCGGTTGAGACGGCGACGCCCTGCATGTCGAGGTTGATGAGCAGGCCCTCGCCCTCAATGAAGCGGAAGGAGATGTTTGAAATATTTGGGAGGCGGTGGTCGCGGTCGCCGTTTAGGACGATGTCGGGGATTCTCTCGCCGACACCGTGCTCGAATTTATCGCGGAGATTTCGCAGTTGCTCGGCGTTTTCGGCCAGATTGCAGCTTGCGAGTTCGCAGGCTTTTCCAAAGGCCACGATATGCGGGACAGATTCGGTGCCGCCGCGGCGTTCGCGTTCCTGGTGGCCGCCGAGGTTTTGCGGATGAAGACGGACGCCGCGTCGGACGTATAATGCGCCGATGCCTTTTGGCGCATATATCTTATGGGCCGAGATTGAGAGCAGGTCGCAGCCAATTTCCTCGACATTAACCGGGATTTTTCCGGCGGCCTGGACAGCGTCGGTGTGAAACCACAGCTTTTGCCCGGCGGCGCGACGATTTTTGACGATGCGGCCGATCTCGGCGACGGGTTGGATGGTGCCGATCTCGTTGTTGGCGGTCATTATCGAGATCAGGACGGTTTCGTCCGTTATCGCACCTTCGATGTCTGAAATTCTCACTAATCCATTCTCATAAACAGGCAGATACGTGACGGCATAGCCTTGTTTTTCGAGGTCCTCGCAGACGTTTGTTACGGCGGAATGTTCGATTGACGAGGTTATGATGTGTGGGTGAGGGATTTGTTGGGTAGCGGAGCCCTTACTTACGTGCGGGCTACCGACACGCGTGCTGCCACGCTCTTCGAGGAGACCGCGGATGGCGAGGTTGTTGGCTTCGGTGCCGCCGGAGGTGAAGACGATCTCGTTTGGCCGCGCGTTTATCAGAGCGGCGACCTGGTGGCGGGCTTTATCCACGGCGGCCCGCGCTTCCTGGCCAAAAAAATGGATGCTCGACGCATTTCCGAACTTATTTGTCAGATACGGCATCATCGCCTCGACGACCTCCGGTGCGATCGGCGTCGTAGCGCTATTATCAAGGTAAATTCTGCGAAACATTCCCTGATCTTATCATAGACCGGGACCGGCTTGAGACTTCCCATTTCCGGGTCTTTCCGTGCATTCCGTGGTGGCTTTGAGCCAACCACGGAATCCACGGAGGGGACACGGAACAAAAATGGCACCCTTAACGGTTGAAACGGTATGTCGTGAACTGAGCATCCATTCTCGCGTCCTGGCCGGTTGAGAACTGGAACATGCACGAATCATCGGTGTAATCCATAAAGTTCGTGATCGGGTCAAGACCGGCGATGTTGCGGCACGAATCTCGTCCGCCCGGGCAGCCGAAGGCGGGTGATTTTTCCGCCGGGGTGTCGCCGACCTGATCGCCGCCACTTGTTGCGTTACGAGCGCAGCCTCCCTGGAATGTGTGGTAAAGTCCCATCCAATGACCAACTTCGTGCGTGCCGGTATCCCCCAGATCGTACGGGGCGGCCGAACCGCCGGGCAGCGATGAGTACAGCAATACGACGCCATCCTTGAGCGGGGAGCTATTGTAGCTCGATGGAAATGTGGCATAACCGAGAATTCCGCCGCTCGGATTGCAGGTGTATATATTCAAGTCGTCGGCGGTGCCCTGGTGCAAGGCGTTTTTCATCGGTGTTTCAGAGGAGCCGTAACAGCCGTTGTACCAGGTCCCGTTCGTTGTCCGGTCGGTCGAAACCAGATTGAATGTCCAGCCCCAGGGTGCAAATGCGTTGCTCAAGACCGTCATCTGATCGTTGATCATCTGGGTCGAAATGTCTCCGTTGGTGATGCCGGAACCTTGGTTGACTACGTGAAAGTAAACATTTATCACGCCGCCGTTCACTTCGGGTTCGAGGGAGTCTTTCTTATCCGCGAGCCGTTCGGCAAAATCAAACTCCATGGCCGCAACTTCTTCCTCCGTCGGCAGCACCGGGCAAACGCGCTCGGTCGGATCCGCCTTGTCGCCGCCCCCCTTATAGTCGGATATTTCTTCGTTCGGAGCACCAGGCACCTTTAAACCCAGAATGCCCGAAAAGGCCAATCCGGCCGCCGCAAACGTCAAAAATAACGCAAACGTAAACAATGATTTTCGCTTCACTTATTTTCCTCCCTGAGATAATTGAACTTTGAGAATGTAATCGCTGAAGAATAGCCGCAATGGCCCCCCTGTCAACAATCAATGGGCGAAATTCTACGACAAAATCGAACTGAGCGCAAACAAGTTTGACAAATACCGTGCCAGCCAACAAAATCGAAGTTTCCAAAATGCGTGAAATAAAGTAAATTGGAATATTCGGTCTAATACTGCATCAAACGAGAAGCAGTTTTTCCAAGAGAGAAAAAAGATGGATTTTGCGACAAAAGAGATTTTCAAGCGATACGCGAGCATTATCGTCGGAAGACCGATCTCGCCCGTTTTTTTAAATATTTTGGTGACGAGTGTTTGCGACATGCGCTGTACGCACTGCTTTTTCACGGAGGAGCTCGACGACCGACCGCGTAAAAAACTGCAGATGAAAACGGATGAGATCGCCCGCATTTCGGAAACTCTGGGTGGTAATTTAGGAGTTCTGGTCCTCGCGGGTGGCGAGCCGTTTACGCGGAAAGACCTGCCCGAGATCGTTCGTTCGTTCTACGAGAACAACAAACTTGATTCCGTTTACCTGATGTCGAACGGGCAGATACATCCGAGAATTTTCCCGGATGTTGCCCGCATTATGGACGAATGTCCGAAACTCAATGTCAGCGTAGCTCTCGGCATTGATGGCATGAAGGCCGCCCACGAGAAAATTCGACGTAAAGAGGGAAGTTGGGACAAGGCGATTCACACCGCCCGGACCTTACAGCAGATGAAACGAGAGCAGTATCCGCAGCTCGATATTCAAACCTGTACCTGCGTGATGCATTCGAATGAGGACACGATATTCGACTGGTACGATTTCCTAAAATACGATCTTAAACCGGATAAGGTGAACATCAACTATATCCGCCCGCCATCCGCCGACCCGAATGAGCTGAATTTTGACCATAAGCGTTATGGCCAGCTCTCTCAGATGATCCTGGAAGACACAAAAAGCGCGGCGCTTAAAAATAACTACGGCGGGAAATCAGGCTTTTTCAAAGCGGCGGTCGACATCTATATGCACGACCTGATCGCCAAAACTAAAGAGGAAAACAAGGCACAGTTAAAATGCTACGCCGGAAGCGCCGGAGCTGTGATCTATGACAACGGCGTGCTATCCTCTTGCGAAAACAAGCCGGATGTTCTGAATCTGCGTGATTACGATTGGGATTTTCAGGCCGCGTGGAAAACGGACATGATGAAAGAGCGCCGCATCGAGGCTGGGGCAGGATGTTTCTGTACGCATGAATCAAACTGCTTTTATCCTTCCCTTCCGCTGAATCCGGGGCATCTGATAAAGATCAAGAGACTCGAAGGGCAGATGAAAAAGGCCGCGAAGGGCGCGGGTTTTCTTGCCGCGAAGGAGATCGCATTAAAGGCGTAACGCTATGGATTGGAAGGAAGTTACCGAAAGCCCGTACCTACAAGATTTGCCGTTCAAGATTGAGTTGAACGAATATGGCCAGATTGTCATGAATCCCGTAAAGCTGAGTCATTCCGTGTATCAGGGCGAGATTATTGCAGGTCTTAGACCTTTGAATCCCGACGGCAGACTACTGGCCGAATGCGCGGTTTGGACGCGGAAAGGTACCAAGGTGGCCGACGTGGCGTGGTTTTCTAGTGAACGCTGGGCAGGCCAGAAAGGTAAACCGGAAGCGACGATTGCCCCCGAACTTTGTGTAGAGGTCGCATCTATGAGCAACAGCG
>JANPCJ010000097.1:0-3940 GCA_031430895.1 Chloracidobacterium sp.
GGTTGTGTTCGCTCGCCGAGCGGAAAAGCTATGCTTTTCCGGCGGTTGTGTTCGCTCGCCGAGCGGAAAAGCTATGCTTTTCCGGCAAGGCTCTTAGAAGATTTCGCGGCTTTGCCGCCGCTTTTGCCCAGCAATTACGGGTATAATCTATCAGCCAAGGAGCGGCGGCGAAGCCGCGGAAAATATCTCCGCCGCCTCCGGAAAAGCACAGCTTTTCCGCTCGGCGAAGGGCGTAGCCCAGGACTAGTGTTCTCGGTGTCTTCCCTTTGTGTCCTTTGTGTTTAAATTTTCTCTTTTTAGAGGTGCCCTTAAGCAAAAAACTCTTTCGCGGGAACGACGACGAGTTGTTTCATATCTTTTTTGATGATCTCAAAATCGTCAATATCAACGGTCACAATAAAGTTTTTGCTTTTGACGGCTAGGCGGGCTATTAACGCATCCATTCGCAAAGTCTTTAGTTTCGATTCCTGGGCCGCCTTTTTCAAATACAATCTGTTGACGGACTTTCCAGCTTCCCAAAAATCACTTTCAGTCGGAGACAAGACCTGGTCAATTTCCTTTAGGGTGCGGCGCCACCGCGTCAGCGTTTTCAGTTCGCTGTGATCGACCGATGTTGCGAGGAGTTCGAAAAAGACGATAGACGGAATATATGCCGAAACGAGAACAGTTTCGATTTGACTTCGGTAACCGATAATCGTGCTAGTGTCTAAAATCGGGTGGGTAGCCATGTTTTTCTATTCTCTCGTTTAAGGCTTTGACATATGCGCGAGTCGCCTCTAATAACTCTTTTTGCTTTGGCGTCAACTTCTTAGGCGCCGGAAAGTCCTTCGCCGTCGGTAGCGATCCATTCGAATTAGTCTTGATTTTCTTGACCGGCATAAACTTCACCTCAAAATGATTATACAAGACGGATTCCTTTCTTAAAATAAGCGCTTAGAATTCTACGACTCGTTCCAGCGCTCGAAGCAGTCTCGTCTGGGGAAAGAAGCCCGGACTTTTGCCGATCCACCAGCTCTTCAATATGACTCTGAGCCATCAACGAAGCCCGAAAAATGATGACACCCGGTGCACCTCACAAGTTGAGATCGTCATCGATTAATATCTCAACCGGTATCTTGGCAAGACGAGCGTATTTTAGCAACACAACTAAGAGTGGTTCGCGTTCGCCTTGTTCGAATAAATATATGCTTGACGGATAAAGCTTAATATCGGGGCAATTGAGGCGATCAATCATTTCGTCGTAGGTTTCAATGTTGAGGCTCAAACGAATCTGCTTTAACTTACGGCCCAACTGTTTGGGGAGTTCTCTCTTTCCTCGTCCCATCAGAATAAGCCTCCTGATGAAACGAAAATCCCCTTGACTGTTGAGTTGTTTAAAGTTAACTTACGTGATAGTTTCCTAAATAGAAAACGCCAAAAGCCTAATTCGGGGTGCGCCAGAGAGAAGCCTGAGCTATCTCTGTTGCACGACATCGCTAATTACCCGTGTCGACAAAAAGTCGCATCGCAAACGTAGTCGTTAAAAAGGACTTCAGTTTAACACGGGTCGAGGGACTCAATAAATCTCAGACGACTATTGTTCCCGGAGGACATACTGGACACGATGCCTATTTCGGGGAGATAATCATTAACTTTCCATCTTAAATTCAGAAACGGCGACTTTATGTCGGTTATAATTGATTCGCCAGCAACATATTGACAGCAATAAATGGCTCAGAGCTTAGTTAGGGAGATTCCAACAATGAAGAGGTCTATTCGACGCAGTTCGCATCAACTTTTCTTGCGCATAACATTTTTCGCCGTTTTGTTGCCGATTGGAGCGTATGGCGTAAAGGCGGCTGGAGGTTTGCCCGATCCCTCGTTTGCGCCCGTTGTCTTGGGTGGGCAAACATCTGTGGATGCAATGGCAGTTCAGCCTGACGGGAAAATCGTGATCGCTGGTCGTTTCGTCTCGGTGGGCGGGCTACAGCGCCAATATATTGCGCGGATCAATGCCAGCGGCGCGATTGATTCCAGTTTCAACCCCGCGATAATTGGCGACGTGTACGGTCTCGCAATTCAACCCGATGGAAAGATAGTCATCGCCGGAAATTTTGGTGTAGTAAATGGCGTACTACGGACCAGATTAGCCCGCCTGAATGGCGACGGTACCATAGACATAAGTCTCGACCCCGGAACCGGACCAAATGGAATTGTTGAGGCCCTTCTATTGCAAAGCGACGGAAAGCTCATTATTGGCGGTAGTTTCACAACATATGGCGGAACCCCCCGATCACGAGTCGCTCGCCTCAATTCGGTTGGCGGCATCGATACAAGTTTTACTCCGGGAACGGGAGCAAACTCAACGGTTTTGGATCTGAAGCAGAGCAGCGACGGCAAGATATTTATCGGCGGATCGTTCACGACGTTCAATGGAACGGCGCGTCGACGAGTGGCGAAATTGAACACGGACGGCAGTCTCGATACGGCATTTAACACCGCGTTAGTTATAAACAATAATGACGTCCGCAGCCTAGCGGTGCAGGCTGACGGTAAGGTGCTTGCGGGCGGTTACTTTGATTTCAACGGAAGCACCCGGAACGGGCTCGTAAGATTCAACACGGATGGCAGCCTGGACACGGGCTTCAATCCGACCTTTAGCACGGGTCAAAGCCAGCCTGGGATCGAAGCCGTGGCGGTTCAGCCCGACGGAAAAGTCGTTATCGGTGGGGGCAGTACCTATTCGGGCAGGTACGCCCTTGCGCGTCTGAACACTGATGGAACGCTAGATATTGGCTTCGACGCATCGATTCAGGTGCTAAACGGAGTCTCATCTGTTACATCAATTCTTGTACAGCCCGGAAACACTCTCCTCGTAGGTGCTCGGCTCGAAGGTGGGTATGCCGGAACCATGCGAGAAGGGATCGCGCGCCTAAATAACAACGGGACGGTTGATCCCGGCTTCAACGCGGGTATCGTCCGAGATGGCGGTGGTGTAGAAGCAATTGCGCTTCAATCCGATGGCAAGGTCTTGATCGGTGGATTCTTGCAGAATGTAAACGGCTCAGATCGTACCCTTGCGCGCTTGAATCCCGACGGCAGTCTGGATTTCAGTTTTAACCCCGTCCTCGTGGCTGGCCCAAACTCCGGCACGTTAAGTGTTTCAGAAATCGCTCTTCAATCCGACGGGAAAATACTGATTACCGGCTCTTTCGATAGTGTTAATGGTGTCGCACGAAGCAGATTTGCAAGGTTAAATAGTGACGGGACGCTCGATACAGGTTTCTCTCCAAACATCGGAGCTACTGGAGGCTCTCCAATCCTATTTGGTACAGCCATTCAGAATGATGGCAAGATCCTTGTAGGAGGTATATTCGCAACCGTTGACGGAATTAGTCGGCGTGGGATCGCCAGACTGAACCCGGATGGCAGCCTGGATACGAGCTTCAATCCCGGAACCGGCATGGGACAATCGGGCGGTGTTAGTGAGTTCAGGCTATATCCAGACGGCAGACTAATGATCAGCGGTTTCTTCAGTACTTATAACGGCGTGCCCCGAAGCGGGTTTGCACGAGTGAATGCCGACGGGAGCCTTGATGAGACTTTTGACCCTTACGTAAACGGAGTACGCGCAGTTGCTTTTCAAGCAGACGGCAAGATACTCGTTGGTGGCGATTTCACGACTGTCGAAGGTGCTGCGAGAACGGGGATTACGCGACTGAATCCTGACGGCAGCCGTGATCTGTCGTTCGATCCCGGAGGCACAGGCACGAACGCACGTGTTTTCGGAATAGCCGTCGATAATTTTGGCAGGATAGTAATTGGTGGAGGTTTTACATTGTATGATGGCGTTGGCCGCGGTAGCATCGCACGCCTCAACCCTGACGGAACACTCGACACAAGTTTTTCGCCCGGCTTTGGGGCTAACGGTAGCGTTAGCGTAGTGGTAATTCAGTCGGAT
>JANPCJ010000098.1:0-22336 GCA_031430895.1 Chloracidobacterium sp.
CACATCCGCCAGATGCTGCAGGCCGGCCGCTTCGCTGTCGGTGTTGCCAATTTTGCGGGCAATCTCAACTGATTGTAAAAGGAAGTCGATAGCTTTTTCGCGATCGCCGGCGCGGTTATGCGAATCGCCGATAAACCTGAGCGTCACCGCTTCGTGGTGCGGATCTTTGAGCTCGCGGAAAAGCTTTAGAGATTTTTCAAAATTCTCGAGGGCCGCTCGTTTTTCGCCCAACACACTTTGAGTGTGAGCTAGTTGGAAGAGAGCGGCGCCGGTGCGCTCCAAGTCATGCTGCCGTTGAAAGCCCGCCGCCGCCGCCGCGTAATTACTGAGCGATTCCCGACGCGACTTGAAGGTTCCGTCATCCGCAAGCCGCATTGCCGCCATGAAGTATCGTTCGGTTTCGAGCAGCTCTTTGTCCTGCTCTACAGCGTCGCGCAACGCCGCCAGAGCGATGCGATACTTGCCTTCACCAATTAGCGCGGTGCGAATCGGCACCACCTCAAAACGATAGACGCCCGCCTGTGTGACGATAACCGAAACGGCCTCTAACCCAAAAATGCGATTACGGCTTTCGCTTTTCAAAATCAAATTTCCGTCAGGGTCGAAAGCCGATAAATAAAGGCCCACGCCTATTTCCTCAACCCGCACCTGAATAAAACGATTCTTTTCCAGCCGGATCTGATAAACGTGCTTTTCATCCTTTTTGAGCGTTCGCTCCGCCGGGCTTTCAGGTGCGGGCAAATCAAAAAGCGATTGAGCGAAAATTGCGGTTTGGGAAAAGATTAGAGTGAGAAGGGCTATCGTGAAAACGCAAAACTTAGCCCGCATGGCAGCGTGGGCGGTTGAACGGATTTTACGAATGGTAATAGCCAAGGATGTAAAAATTACCAGAAATTCGAACTGGATAGATAACTAGCTACAGGTCAATTCCGACGCGTGACATGCATGACACGAGCCCCAAACTTACGCCAGACAGGCCCGAAGTCTGACCGTTATTTTACGCAGCCAGCGGAATCTCGACGGAACGTGCGCGTGCTATTTCGCGTTCCCTTATACTCCTAACCTGGTTTGCGTGGGCTGTCACGACGGCTATGGTTTCACCGTCCAGAGCTACGAATTCGACCTCAAACCCCTTTCCACCCTGATGCACCATTACGACGATACCCACATCCCCTGTCCTTAGGCCTTCCGCCGGAAAGTCTTCATGTAACACTACTCTATCTAATTCTCTAATCATATTTCCCTTTTCCTTGCCGGATACGCCGTTACCAAACGCGGCCGGTCAAGGCCTTCTGGGATGAACCAAATCGCTTTGACATTCGGCCTTCGTCCATCCGGGGTACCCAACTCTCCGATAACAATATAACGTATTCCATGTTCCGAGCGTAAGCTTTTTGAGACTTCGTGTTCAGCGGCATGAAGTTTCAACGACGCGACCAATGTCTGCCAGTGGGCTTCAATCCTGAAGCCAAATCTACTCAATCCTCACAAAATCAGTGCCTGACCGTCCAAAGGTCTCAGGATGATACATCTCCTCGGCCTTAGCCGGTGGGACGACGAATTGTCCGGGCGTCGTGGCTCGGGTGACGTATGAATAGGCGTAAACGCCTTCCCACAGAAGCGATGCGAATGCCTCGGCGCGTTCGTCGCGGAAATTCTGGTGTTCGAACCAGTATTGCCTCCACCACCAACCATGGCCGAATGAGCGGCTCCCGTAGGTTGTCACCTCGGTGTTCGACTGGGTCGCGGCTGGAATCGCTTCCGTGACGGCGAGGCCCGGATTTAGGATTTCGAGACCGGCTGGCAGGTTATCGACCAGAGCAACGTGATAACGACGCGCTTGGGCAACCATCGTCAGCCGGACCCGGACACGGGCGCCCGCTTTGATCGTCCAGCTTCCGTCGGTGTTTTGCTTTACGTCATCCTTATCGTCGACGGCCTCGTATTTGCGCAAGACGGTAAAGCCATAATCCGCCGGTTCGAGTTTGAGGTTTTTCGGGGCGTACTTCATGCCGATGCGGTAATACAGCCGTCCCGCACCCTGCTTATCGAGGATTAGATTTGACGTTCCGCCTTGATCGACCAAAAACGACATAGGAATATCGAGCTGTTTCGAATCGATCGAGCGTCCCTTAAACACCTCTTCGCCGGCGTATGTGCTACCAAGCCATATCCGCGTAACAAAATCAGGTGTGACCTTTTCAAAGGCATTAAAATACTTGTAGAGGGCCAAGAGGATAAAGACATTCTCCTGAGTATTCGACCAAGCTCCTTTTGTTCGATGGTCTAGCAAACCGCGTACGAGCTTTGGAATAAGATCGTTTTTGGGGTCGGCTTTTATCATCGCTTCGAGCAAAACACCGTCGGCGCGCCGGTTTGAGTACATAATCAGCCAGGCGCCATCGCCGTAGTTTGTAACAAAATTCGCCGTCGCGGCCGTTTCAGTCGTCCGGTTCATCAAATGTCGGATGATCGCCTGAACCTCAACCGTCGAATTCGGGTCGTTTGCCAACACCGACAAAATCCAGCCAAGCGCTTCGAAGGGCATTTTCTCTATCGTCGCCTCGGCCAACAGCTTCTTGGTCTTTGCCACATCCTTGTCGCCCATCATGTCGCGAATGTACAGGGCATAGGCCGAGATCGTCCATCTCACTTCAGGCGAATTCTTGTACCAATCATCGAAATGTCGCTCGACGTCCTTCAGGTAAGGCTTGGTCTTGTTGATCATCTCGTCCGGCACCTTGTAGCCTTTCGCTTTAGCGAGTGCAAGGGCATGGGCCACGTGGATGGTCAGGAATGGGTATTCGTAGTGTTCTCTGTCGCGTTTCCACAGCCCAAAACTGCCGTCATTGCGCTGCCGCGACTGTAATATTTCGATGTCGCGGGCAAAATAGCCCTCAAGCTGTTTCGCGGTCGGCATCTCTTTTGCCTTAAAGGCGCTCAGCACATCGCGCATAGCAGCGATTGAGATCATTCGCGATGATATCTGTTCCGAACACGCGTAAGGATAGTTCGTCAAATAAAGAAAAGCGTCGGTCAGCTCCTGCAACTGTGTCGAAGAGGTCGTAACCTCAAGACCCCCAAATTGCGAATAAACATCGCCCGGCGTCTGCACCGGCTGAATGATCGCACCGTTCTGATCGGTCGTTCCATATGTCGCAAAAGCCTCCGTCGTCGCCGGTGTCCAAACCGGCAATGATATTTCGGCGGCATCGCTGAACTTCCCGCTCGAGACCGCGAATTGAAATCTCGCCGTTCCGGCCTTCATCGCCGAAACCGGAAAACGCACCTCGGCCCGATCATTTGCCTTTACGAGTACGCGTTTGCCGTCGCTGTTCGACAAACTTAAGCTTGTCGGACCCGTTAGGCTCGCGTTCGTCGCCCGGATCACGACATCTACCGCCATATCCTTATCCGTTTGATTCTGAACGACGACCGGAAGCTCGACCTTATCGCCAAAGTTCATAAACCTCGGTGCGCTCGGCCTCACCATCAGCGGCTGTTTGGCGGTGATGGTCGATTCCGACTTACCGAAACGCTTGCCCGCATCTACCGAAACCGCGGTAATTCGATAGCGCGTCAGATTGTCAGGCAATTTAATATCGACAACGGCCCGGCCATTCGAATCCGTTTTAACCGTCGGCGAGAACAATGCCAGGGCGTTAAAGTTTACCCGCAGATTGATAGGCACATCGGGCTTATCGGCCCCTACCTCTTTCTTTTCCGAGTCGGCGGCAAAATCGTCTCGTTCGCCCTTCCTTTTTGGCGCCGCCGATTTCAACGCCAGTACCCCGCCGGACGCACGAGTCTGCATAGGCATCGCGGAAGACTCTGCGGTCACTCCATCAATCGCTGGTGGCGGCGGTGGCGGTGCATTAACATCATCCGGATTGCCAAGCAAAATGTCTTTCCGAAGATGATAGTCGGTAGTCCCGGCACCTCGGGCGGTATAAAACGTATCCATCGGATTGCCGATCACATAACGCGAGAGTGCAAGTACGCTTTCATCCACGACGATGATCGCGACCTCGCTGTTTGCAACCGGCTCGCCGCGATGGTCCTTGACCTGAACATTCACCTTTGTCTCGCCGCCCGGTGCAAGCGTTTTATCGACCGGATCGGCCGAAACGGTCAGCTTCCGCGAGGCCGTCGAGATCGACAAATTGATATTGCCGCTCGCAAACGCGGGGCGTTTTGCCAATTGGAGCACGGACGACCCGTCCGTGCTGGTCTTTGTCTTATCTCCACGCACGGACGAGCCGTCCGTGCTCCCAGTTTCGACCGCCCTTTCTGTGGCCCCAACCAGGTCGACCTGTGCATAGATATTTGGCAGATATTTTTCTTCGAGCGGAATCTTCAAAGTAATTGAAGAACCCTTCATCGAGAACCGTTCTGTCTTAACAATTCCGTCACGCCGCAGGGTGAGAATGCCCTCGGCCGGAGCAAATGGCGCGATGACGAGCAATTCGGCTACATCACCAGGTGCAAAATCCTTTTTGCCCGGTATGATCTGTGCTTCTTCCTGTTCGACATTCCGTTTCGGAGGCGTCTTGCCACCCGGGACCCAGACGGTGAATTCGCTCTCATTAAAACGCTCGCGGTCATCCATTACCGTCGCCGTTATCGTGTAGCGTCCACCTTGTTTCGCGATAAAGCTGCACTTCTGAGCGGCCGCTGCGGATTTGACGGTGCAGTTTTGCTCGTCGATTGCCTTTTCCATCCAGGCGCCTTTATCGAAAACCCAATCTTTCAGTATGGCCTTGAGCTCGGCGTCGCGTCCGGGGACGAGATTGCCGTCGATGTCGGAAACTATTGTCTCGACCACGATATTCTCGCCTTTCTGAACAAATGTTCTCGGTGTTTTGATCCCGACATAAAGCGACGACGGATGAACAAGCATCGAGGTCGAGCTCGACCATGTCTGTCGGTTTACATCTTGCACGGACGAAGAGGCCGAGATCGTGTAGGGACGCGGCGGTTTAACGGATTCGAAATCGATTTTGAGAAGATGCTTTCCGCCGGCGTCGGTCACGCCCTTGAAGGATTGCGACGAGCCGCCGTAAAAGCCGCCGCGACCACCGTATTCGCCATAATCGTTAAATCTCCACCACGGCGTCCAGGTGCCGAATGTGAAATCGTCGCGATTTGGCGGCGTGTAGTTTGTCGAATTTGCGGTCACCGTCCAGTTTGTCTCGGCGTTCGCCAGGCCGCCGCCCGCGTAATATTTCGCTTCGACCGACAGCATAGCGTGGCCGCCGACAAAGTGCGGCGCCTCGGTCTCGACCTTGGATGAAACCTCAAATTCGGGCCGCCTGAATTCCTGAATTTGAAACTGATGCGCGTGGCTGCCGCCCGAAATGCTTGAGTTCGTCGTCAGATCGATCCGGGCATAGCCGAGATTTGCGTTGTCGGGCAGAGTGAATTTGAAATCGAACGCACCGAAAGCGTTAAGATTGCCGGTTCCCTTTGCGATCTCATTGTTCCGGGGGTCTTTGACGGAATACGTAAGGCCGTTTACCGCGTCGCCGAGTCCCTCGACATCGCCAAGTTTTCCGGCTGTGATTTTGCGGATGTAGCCTTTGACAGCTACCTCTTCTTTCGGCTTATACATTCTGCGGTCGTCAAAAACGAACCAGCGAAGATAGTCAGAGCTGCTTTTTTTATGCCAGTTGCCGTTGTCCTGCCAATAATAGTCGGTATTCTCGGGTAGAAACGCGATGTCTTTCCCGCGTTTTGCGATCAGCATATTCTGACCGTTCTGCGACGCTGTGTCGGGTAATTGAAGCCGCAAAACGCCGCTTTCTCCTGTCTTGTCAAGCTGTGCCTCTGAAATCGTTTCGGTTTCAGCCGCCGTGCCATCACCTTCGACGGATTCGATCCCACCCTCGTTCGGTCCGCCAGCACCAGTAAACCAATTCCACAGCTGTCCAAAAAACCCTGGCTCTTCACTGACCGCCGACGACTGACCACTGACCACTGTTTTCCCATTCGGATAGATCGAGAGATCGACCCCCGATAACGCTTTGCCGGTTTTCAGGTCGGTCGCAAAGCCAACCAACTCGGTGCTGTCGACAAACGCATCGAGCCCGATCTGCGTCGCTTGCAGCCATGTGAAAATACGGGTCCGGTCGTATTTATCACGTTGGGTCGTCGGCTCAATGTCAATAATGACATTTCCAAATCCGCCGTCGAGCGCCTGTCCGATGTCGATTCGTGTCTCTACCATCTCATCCGGCTTGATCGCGACAGGAACAACCTTGTCAAAAACCAGACGGCCGGGTATCGCGGGGCGCTTTCCGTCGTCGTAATTAATACGACGCACGTATTCCTGAAATTGCCGCCAATCGTTCGGCTCTACATCATACATTCGCACTTTGACAGCCGCGTGATTTGTCGAATAAATCGAAAACGCGGGTTTCGCGTTTGGGTCGAGCACGCTCATAAAACCGCCCTGCGCGTAAAGATTTGTCGGCGCCGAGCCGACCTTTATCGTCGTGGTTGAGCTTCGTTCGAGGGTTTGTCCAAAAGTATCACCGATCGAACTGTCGATCGTGATCTTGTATGTAGTCCGGCCCTTTTTGTAGCCGGCAATGTAAACATAATTGCCCGATGGATAGATATTCGCGCCCTCGATAGCCGGTTCGATGGTGACCATTTCTTTTGCAAATTTCGAAGCATCGATGGAATTGCTAAATTCGAGGTACCACGTGTCAAACGGCGTGCAGTTCTTGTTTTCGCGATAGTTGCACCAACCGCCGTTAAATTTGAGAGGACCGTAAGTCTGAAAGCCAAAGCTCTGCGCTTTCACGGTCGTCAACGGCCCTTCGGCCGAAGGCGTTCCTTTCTCGATGGTGACTGCTATGCTCGACGCCGGGGGCAATGCATTATCGGGTGTTCCATCCGAATTAAGGGCTCGAAACGCCATCCACCGTCGCGGCTGGGCCTGTTTTGAGTAGTAAGAAATCGTTCCGTCGGCATCAATCTCCGTTTGAGTCGCAAGCCTAATCGGCAGCCGTTTTCCTTGGCTGGTGACGCCGATCGTGCGCAAAACGGCTTCGGGATTTATCTCCTGGTCAAATGAGACGTACATCAAAGCATCGCGCCGCGTGACGCCGCCATTCGGAAACATAGTCTCGGCCTTTGGCGGAGGCGTTGTAAATGTCCAGAGGACATCTTTTTGCAGCGTCTCGCCCGTCGCCGATTTTGTACCGGCGCTTACGCGGGCAGTAAATTTGGTGGCCATCGGGAAACGCTTTGTCGTGTCGAACATCAGCGTCTTTGTCCCCAGCCAACGCCAGTTACCCTCGACCTGCGGCGTCAGTTCGACGGGAGCGAATTTCGCGGCCTCTTCCTGAGATGTCACGGCGACCATCGGCTGCGAAAATGTCACGCTTAGATCGGGTGCGAGCGGCACCTCGCCTTCCGGTGAGAAGCGAATAACCTGCAAGGTTTTGCCAGACTGATCAATCTGCGGAAGGGCGCGTGACGCGTCGGACGGGAATTTGACGGGAATCCGGTTGCCAGTTTTTGGCGCCGGAAGCGTGCCGATCCGTTTCGCAAAATCGGTTTTGTCGTCCGAGGCCGTTTTTATCTCGGGAATACGTTTCAGCAAATTGTTGGCATCGCCCTCCGGCAACGGGTTGGTTGAAGGCAGTTGCTGTTTCGTACGCGTTTCTGCTCCCTCGACGCCTTCGCTAAGCCGGAATTTTAACCCCGCCGGCATGTCTTTCATTTTCAGTTCCATCGCTTTTCCAATAACCTGTGCATTCGCCGTCGCGGCCGGCGCGATAAAGGTGATATAAATTGAGAGCAATAATAACCAGGAAGTCAGTTTTTTCATTTCGATTTTTCGATTACGCTTTTTGCGTCTATTTTATCCTAAGTATTTTTATCGGGCTAACGGCTTTCAAAGGAATGCCGCCGTTTACGAGTATTGAACGATGTGAGGTGGCCAAACTTGCGACCGAGGCGAATGTACAAGCCCGCGCATAAGCAAGGGCGAAACATGCGGGCTTGAAGCTATCGCCCTTGCTCACGCGCGGGCTTGTGCATTCGGCGCTCCAGTCACTATTAACTAATTTGTATTTCCTGTTATACTATCTCGGATTTTGCAACTTTGGCTTTTCCGCGTCGTAAAGTTTTTTGGCTGAAAGTTGTTCGTATACAATTTTTTAGGAGCGAGTAGATAAAATGGGACTTTGGGCGAGATTAAAGAGAGTTTTTTTTGCGGGAACGGGTGCCGCGCTGGATAAAATTGAAAACCCGGAAATGGTGCTTCAGCAAACCATTCGCGATATGCGCGACCGCGTACCGGAATTGAATAATTCCGTTGCCCAGGTGATGGCGACCGAGCGCCTGTTGCTAAAGCAGAAAGAGAACCTTTCCACGCAGGTCGTCGATCTCGATTCCAAGATCAAGGCCTCGGTAAAAATGGGCCGCGACGATATCGCCACAGCGTATATTGGCCAGTTGCAGCAAGCCCAGGTTGACTTGGAACGCACTACCGCCCAGGCCGACCAAGCTCAATTGTCGTCAAAACAGGCCCTAAAGGCGCGCGACAATTACGTCATTAACATGAAAAAGCGCACGGCCGAGGCCATGCAGCTTATCAGCTCGGCGAAGCAGGCGAAATTGCAGGAGCAGCTCGCTCAGACGATGGAAACCTTCAATATAGGCGACGACGCATCGACCTTTAATGAGATGCGTGAAAAGATCGATCGCCGCGTTGCCGCCGCCGAAGCAAAGTTACAGCTCGGCTCAGCTAGCGTCGATTCGCAAATGCAGGACATCGAGCGCGAAGCTATGGACATCCAAATGCAGGACAAACTGCTCGAATACAAACAGCAAATGGGCATGCTGGGGGCCGGAACTCCGCCCGCAATAAAGCAGATCGAGGCCGCCGATGTAAAGTCAGAGGATATTCTCGATCAGGATATAGTTACCGAATCCAACCGTCAGAAATGAGTTTGACCGTCGTAGAAAAAAAGCGTTCGTACGTCGGCCCACCGAGCAAAAACGGTGGGAAGGATCTCTATTATCCCGAATCGGATGGCAAACCTATGGGGGAAACGGACTATCACATCAAGACAATAATGATGCTGCATCAGATCCTGGAGTTATTTTTCAAGAATTCCTCCGACGTGCGTATCTTTAGCGACATCATGTTTTACTACGAAGAAGGCAATCCTAGAAAGGTCGTCGCCCCCGATGTTATGGTCGTAAAAGGCGTCGCCCAACATCTTCGTCGGACTTTCAAGGTGTGGGAAGAAAAGGTGCCGGATGTAGTCTTTGAAATCTCCTCTCGTAAAACCTGGAAAGAAGACTTGCAGAAAAAGTATGAAATCTATCAGAGCCTTGGCGTGAACGAATACTATATTTTCGATCCTGAATATGACCATTTGAAGCAAGAACCACTGATTGCTTATCACTCGAACGGGACTTCGTTTGAAAAGATGAAAATCGAACAAGGCCGGGTTTTCAGCCCCGCGCTCGGCTTGGAAATAGTCGATACGGGCGAAACCCTCCGTCTATTCGACCGCGATAAGGGACGGTTTTTGCTGACGGTGCAAGAATTGGGTGCGGAAGTGGAAAGATTGCAAACGGAGTTGGAAAAGCGAGAGGAGCAATAGTTGGACTCGTCGACCGCTATCCGAATATGGCTGATTTGGCAAAATACCGGCAAGACCTGCAAAAATTCGAAACAAGCTACGCCAAGGCGGCCATTAAGGAGCCCGTCAATTTTTGGGGTCTCGCGGGTTTCCTTGTCGCGGCGGCCTATACCGGCAGCGTCATCCCGCTGCTGATCGCTCTCATTTTCGAAGCCATTTATATCGTCGTAGTGCCAAATCTGCCCATGTATCGCCAGCTTGTCCAACGCCGCGAAAAACAACGCCTTCTGGCCGCCCACACTGCGGGCCGCGAGAAACTGATCAAATCCTTTACGCCGCGCGAACGAGAGGCGGTCGAGTATCTTCGGTGGTTAAAGGAAAAGATTCAGGACAACTATCGCAAATTCACGGGTGCCGGCAGCTTGCCGAGCAACCTGGTGGCGCTCAACCAGCGTTGGGAAGATTTTGTCGACCTGCTCGACGTCTATCGCCGCCGTAAACAGCATCTAAAATCGATAAACCGCCAGGCTGTTCACAACCAGCTTTCACAAGCATTCCGCGCTATGGAAGGCGCCGGCGACGAAAAAACCCGTCGCATCCAGCAAACAAACGTCGAAATCCTAAAACGCCGCGTGTCGTCTTTCGATGAGATCGAACGCAGCGTAAAACTCGTCGAAGGCCAACTGCAGTCGATCGAAAACTTCTTTAGCTACCTGAACGACGAGATCGTCACGATCTCAACGCCCGAAAAATTCTCGCTCCTAGATTTCGAGCAGCTATCCGATTCCATCTCCATGACCAAACAAATGCTCGACGCCACCGCCGATGAAGTCGGAGCGCTCGATAATTACAATCGCGAGATGGGAAATCTTGAGCTTTTGCCCGGAGCGAAGTAAGGCAGCCTATTTTCCTGAAAAATTCTTCCGCCGGAACGATGATGAGTTCGCGCCTGTCCTTCTTGATTATTTCAGAGTCATCAACATCAACCGTCCTGACAAAGTTTTTGCTTTTCACGGATAATCGAGCTATCAACGCATCCGAACGCAAGGAGGCGTGTCCCGCTGCCCTGTCCCAGCTGTCCCACGCGTTTTTTTCTTCATTCGACGCCGAACTCGGAGATTAAATTTTCAAGGAGCGATCCGATCTGCTTCTTAGCCCACGCGGCGGAGCAGGCAGATCGAACGCGTTGCAACTGTAACCGACGGCATCCGTTTTATTGGGCAGGATTTGATTCGATCGGCGTCGATTAAATTGGGCCAGGCGAGGTAAAAGCAGCTTTGAGCTTCAGCTATAAGCTTTTAGCCGTCTTAAAAATGGCCTCTCTGAAGGAACACTTACGCCGCCTCCATATTTCCACCGGCTATTCTTGCCGTCCTTTTCAATATCGCTTAAAATTAACGGTTTCAGAGAGGTCTGAAAATTTTAATACCGACAATCAACAGATAAAATTATGAACAGAGTAGGAATATTAGTGGGACGCGAACAGACGTTTCCCGAATCAATTATCAATAGCATCAATGAAAAAAGCGGCGGCAAGGTCGTTGCCGAGATGATAACCGTCGGCGGCATCCGGCTGGATGAGCCGAAGAAGTATGATGTCGTCATCGATCGTATTTCTCACGAGATACCTTATTTCCGGGCGACTCTGAAACGAATGGCGCTCGAGGGAACGTATATCATCAACAATCCATTCTGGTGGTCGGCGGATGACAAGTTCTTTAACTTCGCTCTGGCCGCAAAACTGGGCGTAGCTATTCCAAAGACTGTTCTGCTGCCGCAGCACAGCTACATTAAAGACGTGACGTCTGAGAGCCTTCGCAATCTCGAGTTCCCCATCGATTGGCAAGGCGTGGTCGATTACGTCGGCTTTCCCGCTTTCCTAAAACCGTTTGACGGCGGCGGTTGGAAGAACGTTTCTAAGCTGCATTCGACGGACGAACTGCTCTGGGAATACAACCAAACCGGTACGCTCTGCATGACTTTGCAGGAAGGCATCGAGTGGGACCATTTCGTCCGCTGCTACTGCGTCGGAAAGGAAAAAGTCCTCATCATGCCTTACGACCCGTCAAAGCCCTATCTTTCGGGAATGCAATACGTCGATGTCGACGGCTATCTAACTCCGGAGCTCCACGCCCGTGTCGAACGGGACGTGATCACGATTTGCACCGCCCTCGGCTACGACCTGAACACCGTCGAATTCGCCATCAAAGACGGCGTCCCCTACGCCATCGACTTCATGAACCCGGCCCCCGACGCCGAGCTAGCCTCCGTCGGCGAATACAACCACCGCTGGATCGTTGATAACATGACCGAGTTTATTTTGAAGAAACTCTCGGAAGGATGGGAGACCCCCGAATACCGCTGGACGGCAATGCTCAACCCGCCGGAGAAAACAAGGGCGTCCGTACGCTCTAAAGAAACATCTGCCTCCAAAAGGACTATGGCAAAACCGAAGGCGGCGCCGAAAACGAAAAAGCCTTAGAATCAAACAGAGGTCTTGTCAAAACCCCGAGCGATAGCGATCGGGGTTTTGCCGTCAACTGGCGACGGACAACCCATCCTTCCTCGGCTAAGTTGGCGGCTGTGTTGACTTAGCTCTACGCAGCCGCCCGGTCGTCATCGTCTTTTACCGACGGGGCAAAAGTATTTGCATTTTTTTACTCAACGAGTTGACTCGATAAATACGTTGTGATACAAGGTTGCCAGCGAGTATCTTCACAATTTAAAAACTCGGGTATCCCACTCGCTTTTTAGCGATTTTCAAGAGTCAAATCTTCCAAATCACTTTCTATTACCTATAATACCCGCGAGAACTACAGATAAGGAGGTTGTTTATGCCAAGTATTGAAACTATCGCCAATGAAGTAAAGGCAATCGTTCAGGATATTCGCACCGATACCGGGGTCATCAAAACAAGTACCAGCTCCATCAAAACGGATGCGACCGCGATCAAGAATAATACTTCGACGATCATCACCCAGCTCACTCAGCTTGATAACACCGCGAAAACGGGTTTTACGAATTTGGCGCAAGGGCTAAACGTATTGATCCAGCTTCAGGCTCAGAATAATGAGCTTCTTGCCGCAAATAATGAACAAAACAAAACCATCATTTGCTGGCTCGATAATATTGCGGATGTATTATGCGAAGTAAAACGTAATACGGATGAGGAGGTAAAACTCCAAACCGATATTTCCGAGACGCTTCATCACGTGGACGACATTACCGAGCTTGCCAATTCCCGGGAAGCAATTGAAGTGGCGAATCGCTATGCTCTTGAGGACAGAATGGACGAATGCTGCCCTGATAAGGAAGAGCCGGTGCGTCCGTGCTTTGAGGAATGCAAGCCTCCTAAAACACCAGACTTTAAACCCATTAAAAACGATTGGAAACCGGTTCAATTCCCAAAGGACCAAGGCCCTGGGTGATTGAAGAAATCGGATTGAGGATAGAGATGAGGAGCGGAAAATAATGCATCTCCTCTTTCCAACAAAAACAGAAGCGACCCAGGCTTGAAGAGCCGGTTATAAAAACAAAAAAGAAAGGCTCCCACCCATCCTCTCTTTACGCCATCCCAGAGCCAAGGGTGAAAGGAGGTTTATTATGGGATTATTTATTGCTGATACCGATGGGGTAGACACCTTTCGGCTCGCGCAATGCGAAATTGATCTGATACAGATCGCGGCGCAGGATGCAGGGCAGGGCTCCACCGCCGGTGCAAACGTAGAAGGAGTAACCTGCAATACATCTACCTACAATGGTTCTACGGCAGGCGTAACGCAAATTAGATTAAATGATCTGACGAATAATGTTACTTACGTTTCGCCGCCAAATGTAGTGATAATGGCAGTTACGCAGGATTTTGTTCTCTCTGACGGCTCGCAGCTTGGTTTTGGAGGTATTTCGATACCAGTAGGCAACGCATTGAATCCTTTTGCGGCCCAGGTTTGCACCATTTACGATCAGGAACTATGTGGCGGAGCCGGCGTAACGGTTGAAGCACCGGGCGGCGGAACCTCACAAACAAGCAGTTCAGTAATTCTTTATCATGAGCTTTCTCATTGCTTCCATTTTGTTACAGGAACAACTGGCGGCGCGTCCGAAGAGCGGAATGCAACTATTGATGAGAATGACCAGAGAGCAGTAGAGGGCCTTGGCCTCCGCGATATCGATAGCCGCGTTGCAAATTGCGGCGGTGGTGGCGGCGGGTGCTGCATCGTGGCAACATTGGCAACTGAATCACCGTTCTCCGCGGAAGTAAACCGGTTTCGGAAATTGCGTGAACACGTATTACGAAAAAGCGAGGTAGGGGATAATTTTTTTAAGAATTTCTTCTACCATTATTATGCCTTTAGCCCTGAGATCACACGAATGATGGGAAGCCAGCCTGAATTTTCGCCGCTCGTAAAAGAACGTTTTGTTTTGCCACTGCTTGCCGGGGTAGAACTTCTGATCCATTATGCGGATCATAAAGGAAAAGGGCTGGCGAATTTTCTCCAAAAGCAGGCCGAACGAGGAGATCTGGCCTATCTGCATTCCATCGCCTTCCTGCAAGAGATAAGAACGTATCTTGCTATATCGAAGGTCTACGACGAAAAACTGATCGATGCCGTTTTATCTTCGAAAGGTAAGGAATTTCTGCCGGTAAAGAAAGCGCTCAATTATATAAACCGTAAAACCCTCGAGAATGAATTCATAAGATGGCCGCTGATTGAGCTAATGGAACTTTGGGCTGAAAGTGCGCTCCTGCTTCACTCGGGTAAAAACGAGAGGCAGATAGATAGAGATATTTATCGGATGCTTTCGGAATGGATGGGTAAAGTGCCGGTCACTACTATCTGGGAAGAATTTTCCGGCCTTCAAGTCAAGGAAGAGCTTGATTTTCTTGAGCAATTTATCTTCGATAGCCGCTCAAAAGAAATATTCGCAACCAGGCTTAGCAATAAGCACCCCGGACACGCCCACGTAGTAAGATCCTGGGCGCGACGTAAAGTGAGGGAAGTATGATTGAAACAGAACGTCTGACAGTGAAAAAGGTATCGGCACAATTTGAAAAATTGAAAGAACATATTGCCGAAGAAAACGGTGAGCCAAAGATGGCCGAAGGCGAAGAAAGATTCGTAGTAAGAATAAAACTATTCAATCCTGAATCGCGGACCATTTATGCGTACAAGACGCGGAGGCGGGTGCTTTACGATAACTCCACCCGTAAACTAACGATCTGCCTTCATGATAATCATATAAATGAAGATCATCCATTAGCTCAGCATCTAACGATGCCAAAATTTCTGCCGCTTGAGGGAAAATCAGAAAACGAGATCAAGCTTTCCCTTCCGAAGATAATAAAGCGCATACTTTCGGCGGGAGAAAGAGGCGGCAGCGCTAATTTCTATCAGGAATTGCGTGTAGCCGAAGCAGAAGAGATAGAAGTAGAAATAGCGCATCAGGATACGCCCTTTTACTACAATCCCAAGATGAGCAATGCCGCTCAGCTTCGCGATTGGGGAAGGGCGATAGTCAAATCAAAATTCAAAATCGATAAGCCGCGCGAGGGCAAGTAATCGCGGTTATCCCGCGCCTTATGCTCCCGCCGCATAGCGCGAAAGGAGGTATATTATGGCTCTATTTATTGCAGACTCTAATGCCCAGGTCGCTTTAGATATCATGCAGGCACAATTGGATATAATTGCCATTTCGAAAATCGACGAAGATATAGGGTTTGAAGAGTCAGCGCCCGTCGATATCGAAGGGATTTCCTGCATTCCGGTAACATATACCACGCAAAATTCATCGGGGCCTACTCCGGATCGTTTAAATGATCTTGTAAATGAGGTTACCTATACCACTCCGGATATTATCGTTATCGCGGCTACTACTCCCGATTGGACACTTGATGACGGAAGTTCCGTTTTGGGGAATGGTTTTGCTTACCCGGTAGGAAGTGCCGGCAGCCCATTCGCTAATAATGTTTGTACCGTTTACGATACTACGCTTTGCGATGGCGACGGAATCTGGGTAGATAAAGAAGGCGGCGGAACAACCTGCATGTCAACTTCCGTGTTGCTCTATCATGAATTATCGCATTGTTTCCATTACGTTACCGGAACAGCGGCTCCGACTTCCGAAGAGGAGGAAGTTGCGGCTGAAATTGATGAGAATGATATGCGCGACGTACGCGGATTGGATCATCGCGATGTAGACAGCCATGATGGCGGGTGCGGCTGTAGCGGCGGCAGCGCGGATTGCTGTATCGTTGCGAGCCTATCAAGCGGATCCGCTCTTTCGGATGAGGTAACCAAATTCCGACATTTGCGCGAGCATATTTTGCGGAGAAGCGAGGTAGGAGATGATTTCTTCAAGCATTTCTTTTATCACTACTATGCGTTTAGCCCGGAAGTTACGCATTTGATCGGAAGCAAACCAAATTTGAGTCCGCTGATAAAAGACCGCTTTGTAATGCCGCTCCTCGCCGGGGTGGAACTATTGGTTTATTATGCCGAGAATAAAGGAAAAGGCATGGCAGAATTTCTTCGCGGACAATCTCAGCGGGACGGCCTTCGGCATCTGCATCAAAAAGATTTCCTGGAAACCCTCTCGGCCCATCTGAGAATCGCCGGAGGATACGACGAAAGGATCATGGCACAAATGATCTCGCTTGACGCCGATACGCTTGGTGATATACCGAAACTTCTTGGCTATATTAATCGCCGAACAATTGATAATGAATTTATCAAATGGCCGCTAATAGATGTAGTGGAAGTTTGGGTAATGAGCGCGCTTTTGCTTCATTCAGGGAAAAGCGATGCGGAGATCGATCCACAGATTTACAAGATGATTTCGGGCTGGATCGGATATATGCCGATCACATATGTTTGGGAAGATTTCTCGCGCCTGCAAACGGAAATGGAGCTTGATCATCTGGAGCAATTCATTTTTGATGCCGATTCGAAATCGATCTTCGCCAGGAGATTAGAAGAAGTACACCCAAAATATTCACAAACTATCCGCCAATGGGCGAATAAAAAAAGGAGGGACGCATGATAAATAAGGAGACCATTCAAGTAAAGGCTTTATCGAGCGCGATCGAGACCGTAAAACGTCCCGGATTTAATCAGGCGAAAACTGAGAAAGAAAGGGGTGATGTTGCTGAAACGCGAGAAGAAGATCGCTACGTCGTAAGAATAAAGGTGTTTAATCCTGAGAGCAGAACTCTTTATGCGTATGGCGAGGCCCGTAGGATCAGATACGATAGCGCCAGCGGCAAGCTGATACTCGGTCTTCACGATGGACACCTCGATGAAGATAGCATAAATGCAATACACATGAGGCGCCCGCGCTTTGTTTCGCTCGAGGCAAATACGGAAACTGAGATAAAACTCGCCCTTCCAAAGGTGATAAATCGAATTCGCTCCGCCGCTGAGAGAGCGGGAGGCCCGATAAGCGAACAGCTAAATATCTCCGAGGCAAAGGAGATCGAAGTAGAGATAGCCCACCAGGATACGCCTTTTTATTATAATCCGAAAGTGAGCATGGCCAAGCAACTCAAAGAATGGGGCAGCGCGGTGACGAAAGCAAAATATAGGGTTGATTCCAGTCCAAAAACTAAGAAGTAGCTCGCCACTCGAACGCGCGGACACAAAGCCGAAAGCTGCGGCAAAAGGCAAGAGAGCTAATCCAACCGCCGGAGAGCAGACAAAAAGGCCGCGTTCAGAATGAACTCGGCCTTTACCTCGTTCGAACCCCGGACATAATCCCTCTCTACCTCAAAGCCCTTGCAACATCGGCTGGATGCGTCGCGGCGGACATAGAGTCGTTGAAATTTGTTTCGGCCACGTGTTTTTCGGGTTCCGATTTTAGATTGTAGAGATCGGTGTCGAAGGCGTAGGTGTTCGGGGCTTCGAGGATGCGGGTCACTTCGAGGCTGGCGATGTTTTCCGTCTTTGGCGAACGTTGGCCGAGGAGACCGAACAAGCCGGCGGGTCCCATTTGGGCCTCCGAAATTTGTTGCATGGTCACGCCCGAGAGGACAATGCCGTATTCGAGAGCATGCTTCTTCCTGCCGTCATAAAAGCGGACGAATCTCGTATTTTCCAATAGTCTTGGGTCTCTTTTCTGGATGTTAGCGATTGTATTTAGAAAGACGGCCCGCTGGTATTCGTCAAAACTTTTTTTTGCCATACCGCTATACATGGCTTCGGCAGCGTCAACATCACCTTTTTTTGTTCTGACAAGTAAGTCCCTGGCGGCCTGAGTTCCGGGCGAGCTCATTTCGCCACCTTCGAGTTCCGCAAAAGTTTGGGTCCGGAAATATGCCGAGCCGGGAGCAGGCGCACCGGGATAGGTTGGATTGGATAGTTCTTTGCTCGATAGCGGAGCGGCCGGCCTCGCGGCATCGTCGATAGGCAAAAACTGTTGTGCGAGTGTCGGAGTTAAACCAGCCGCCAATATCGGGCGTTTGGTTCCTAACCAGCCACTGCTGACCAGCACGCCAAAACCAGCCGCCGCAACGAGAATGCATAAGGCAAGACCGTACCAAAGCCGATTGTTACTTGGCGAATCTGATAGTGTGTTCATATGAGGCGCTCAACTCTATTGTGCTCTTTTGCTGCATACAGTATGTGCGTTACCATACACAGAGTATATCCTCTGAATTAAAGGCGAACAGAATCGACTATCGAATTTTCTTCTGGTATATTGATCTCATCTTTATGACGCCCCGGTGTATTTTAAAGCTAAGACCCATCAAACAACGCGCGAATCTTTTTGCGGGTGACTGATTTTCCGATCGCTTCTACGTCCATATCGCTTAGAATTAAGGTACAAAGAATGAACAAGATTCAAGATAAATCAACAAAGGAGACGGGTGTGAACTCGCAACCGGTTCGCCGGCGACATCCAGTTACTCTCGACAATCCGAAGGACGTAATGTTCGCAAGAATGGCTACGGTCAAAGAAAGGATTGCGGCTTTTGAGGAGAAACTGAATGCCGATCGAAAAAAGAACGCGAGTTGAGATATTCCTGCCCATGCGTTCCGATCTGGATGTCTATCAGGTTGCGGTCGAATGGTTTGCCGAAGAATTGGCACTCACTCGCGGTGGTGCGACGGTTACCACTCCGTTCACCGGGCTGTTTGCGTCTTCTACCGGTGTAGACTTGGTCTCTGACTCTATCCGGATTCTCTTTTGTGACCTCGATACCGATCCGACCGATCCCGTCGAACTTAACAAGCTCGTCAATTACCTCGAAGATATTAAGTCGGGATTGATGCGAATCCTTCAAGAGGAAGAAGTATGGGTCGTAATGCATCCCTTAGATCGGATTATTTCGTGAGTCTTGTTCCGTAAGGAGAAAAAATCATGACACCAAGTACAGAATTACAACGACCGATTATCAAAACCGAATTGCCGGGGCCGAAATCCCGCGAGATTATTGAGGCCGACGCTCTATATGTCACGCCGAGTTATCCACGACCGGATTATAAGTTAGTTGCCGACCACGCAAGTGGCGTTTGGATCACCGATCCTGACGGCAATGTTTTTCTTGACTGCAACGCCGGGGTTGCGGTTTGCTCGACCGGGCATTGCCATCCTGAGATCGTGGCCGCGCTCCGGCAGCAGGTCGGCGAGCTGATACACCTTTGCGGCACCGACTTTTTCTATCGCCACATGCCGCAGCTCGGGAAGAAACTAAACGAGATATGCCCGATAGAAGGGCCGACGAAAACGCACTTTGCAAACAGCGGCGCTGAGGCGATTGAGACCGCCTTGAAAGTCGCGATGTATCATACGCGGCGGCAGAAATTTATCTCCTTCTTCGGCTCCTTCCACGGCCGCACATTGGGAGCGTTGAGCCTGACTTCTTCGAAGAAAGCACAACGGCTCGGATTTATGCGGCAGGCTCTCGATGTCGTTCACATACCTTATCCAAACAAATTTCGCCATTTCGCCACCGATCTGCCGACCGACGAAGCGACGATCACGCGCGATTGTATAAACTGGATCGAAAAGCGTCTCTTCCAAACCACGACACCGCCGGAAGAGGTCGCCGGCATCGTGCTCGAAGTCGTTCAAGGCGAAGGCGGCTATATCCCGGCTCCGGTCGCTTTCGTCAAAGAGTTAAGACGTATCTGCGACGAGCACGGCATCATGCTGATCGTCGACGAGGTACAATCCGGCATGGGCCGCACGGGCAAGATGTTCGCGCTCGACCATCATCCGGGTGTTAAGGCCGACATCATGTGCCTTGCCAAAGGCCTCGGTTCCGGCATGCCAATCGGTGCCTGCGTCGCCCGCGCCGACATTATGGACTGGCACAAAGGCGCCCACGCCTCGACATTCGGCGGCAACCCGGTCGCCCTGACCGCCGCCCTAAAAACCATCGAACTTCTGGAAGGCGGCCTCGTCGATAACAGCCGCGAGGTCGGCGCATATCTCGAGGCCGGGCTGCGAAAACTCGCAGATAAATACGATTGCATCGGCGACGTCCGCGGCCTCGGAATGATGCTCGGCGTCGAGTTCGTCACCGATAAAGCAAGCCTCACGCCGGCCCCCGAATTGAGAGACGCAATAGAAATGGCCTGCTTCAAACGCGGCCTCATCATCCTCGGCTGCGGCTCAAACTCGATTCGCTGGTCCCCGCCGCTGATATTGGCAAAAGAACATGTCGATGTTGCATTGGAAATATTCGAAGAGGCAATAGCAGCATCGATCTGATTGCAGAAGCCCGCGCGTAAGAGTTCGTGTCAAAACTGGGCAATCGAATGAATTGGGCGAGAATTTAGCCACGAATGCACGAATAAATGAGGGAATCCTTCGTTTTTATTCGTGCATTCGTGGCTAATTCTCTGAAAGTGGGACTTTTGACACGGCCTCTAATGCGCGGGCTTTTGCAATTTGGCTCGGCTCGTCCGTGCTTCTCTTAGTCTCTTATCCAGGCGCACGGACGATTCTCCACGCACGGACGAGCCGTCCGTGCTCCAATTGCTAACTTCGCCGGTTGGTGCTACATTTTTCGTGAGCGTTTCTCAATGCAGAAACAAAGCGAAAAACCCTGTGGCTGGAGCCGTTGTGACGTACCTGTCGAAAAACACGTCCGCTTCGGCAACCGTTCATTCGGCCCCGCCGGCATAATGGACGCGCCAAACCAAAACTACACCGCCATCCACCGAAATCTCTGCGCCAAACACGTCAACGACGTCCGAGCCCAATACCTCGACGTCGAAGTATTCGAACTAGGCGAATGCCCCAGCTGCCGCCGGTAGTTCCGGGTCCGGAATCCGTGGTAGAGATCTTGAAAAACAATCGACCCGTTCTCAATAATCCGATTTGGCGACTAGTTGATTAAATTGCAAACCACACACAAAGCCGATAGAATTTCTAACATGTCAGGTCAAAGCACAGCGACTGCGCTCTTCGAATACTTGCCCACGAATGGCACTTCGACATATGAGCCGTTAAGTAGTGTTTGGGAGGGCAACGATGGTGAGTTGATAGGGTCAATGTTAGAGTTTTATGCGACGATTCCAGTTGAACCTATCCTGGACTCAACGTACAACGCTGGGCGATTTTGGAAGAATTCAAAGAGAGAAGTAGTTTCGATGGATATTGACCCTCGACACAATCCGACGTGGCTTCGCGACAATCGAAACATGCACGGTGTTCCGGATGCTAGCTTTGGGGCGGTGATTTTCGATCCCCCGCATGTCGGTCCACAGGGCCGAGACAAGAGCGTAAAACGATTTGACGTTGACTTCGGCGCCACCATCGAATGTGGCAAAGAACAAAACTGGAACCTCAGTTATTACTATCCAGAATTCCTGAAAGAAGCAAAAAGGGTATTGAAGCCAAACGGCCTGCTGTTTGCTAAGATCACTGACATGGTAAACAACCACAGATCAAAGTGGCCTCATGCCGATTTTATGCGTATGGCGGAAGAGGCAGGATTTACAGTCTGTGATTTGATCGTGAAAATCCGAAATGGGCCTATGACATCGACCAAGTGGAAAAATGCTCACCACGCACGGAAACGCCATTGTTTTTGGATCGTTTGTCGTAATGGGGATAACTGCGAGCGTTTCTAGGGCTATTTTGGCGGGAAGAGTTCATTCCATCTGCTAACACGGTCTGTTCCGGGACGGCCTTTCCCCGGAACTTTGCTTCCATAGCCGCTTCCATTCCATTCGGGATCGTAGTGAACCATCAAAGCAAATTCAGCCGCAAAAACCCACCACTCACTTTCAAAAGTTAGAAACCGGCATCGCATTTGGCCAATCTTAATATTTTGACGACCTCCGATTTTGGTTACATGTTCATCAAGCCTGTCGCTTAATGTTCGCTTGCTCTTCGTCGTGCCTTTCGAGGCTTTGCCAACGTAAACCAGTTTACCTTTGAAATAAAGGGCGTAGATACCGCTTAATTTCGGGCCAGCCCCTCTTTCTAATGGCAGGAGCGGACTCTTTTCTAATTTCTCGACAACCTGGGAACTGATCGCGCGATCCAAGTCAAAATCGAAATGGTGATTAAACGCGAAGAGATGCGGATCATCGGTGATATTTGCGGATGCTTCGACCATCGCATTGCATCGTAACAGAGCGTCGCTATCCTATCAAACGAGCCGCGTGGACCAACAGCAGAACTCGCGACCGTTAATCCGTAAGTTCTGAGTTCCGCGCTTTGAGTCCTGCCTTTAGGCGGCCTCTTCGCCGGCGAAGAAGCCGCTTAAAGGCGGG
>JANPCJ010000099.1:0-12303 GCA_031430895.1 Chloracidobacterium sp.
AATAATGTTATGAGCTTGTTTGAGAAACAAGTTTACCCGCGTCGTCTGCTGGCAAACGGCGAGGCTGAGGTGCCGTATGACGTCGCCGGATGGACACTCCCTTTGCAAATGGGAATAGAGTATTACGGAATAAAGAACTTCAAGAACGACACGAGCGGTGCGAAATCGATTGACAGGGTCGTGAACATCGACCAGGCCCGCGCCATTCTTAACCTCACTCCAAGCAAACAGCCATTCGACAAATTGCCAAATCCGCTCAAAACGAATCCGAAGATAGGGCTTTACAGGGGTTTTACGTCGTCGATGGATGAGGGCTGGACGCGTTTCGTGCTGGACACTCATCGAATTCCGTTTCAGTCGATATCGGATGCCGATATGCGTAGCGGAAATCTCCATGTTGACGGGATAATTCTCCCCGCGGATAACGAAAATGCGATAGTTCGCGGGCTCGGTCTTGACCGTTATCCGGCTGAATTCGCGGGCGGGATCGGCGAGGCAGGTGTTGAGAACCTAAAGAAATATGTCTCCGAAGGCGGAAAGCTGATCTGTTTTGACGATTCGTGTGAAATGATTATCAAACGGTTTAGCCTGCCGCTGAGAAACGTCCTCGCCGGATTAAAGCGGAGCGACTTTTACAATCCCGGCTCGGTCGTCGCGCTTGATGTCGATACAAGAAGCGCGATGGCTCGCGGTCTGAAAAAAGAAACCGCCGCGTACTTTAATTCAAGCTCGGCCTTCGAGATCGCCGCCGATACGCGCGTCAAGATCATCGCCCGATATGCCACCAAAGACGCCCTGCTCTCCGGTTGGATGCTCGGCGAAAAATACCTCAACGGCAAAGCCGCCCTCGTCGAGGCAACCTACGGCAAGGGCAAGATCATCCTCTTCGCCTTTCGCCCACAGCACCGCGGCCAATCGTGGGCGACGTTTCCGTTTATCTTTAACGCTCTAGATCAAAAATGAACAAAAGCATGTCATACTCGCGACCGCGAACTATAGCCCGCGGCCCATTTGACTGCGTTATCAAAAAGAATGCCGCCGTTTGTTGTCAGACTTGAATTTGAAGGCAAAGAAACACGAGTGTTAGGAAGAAAAGCTTTATTGGCAAAGAAATAATTTTCATGATTTTTCAACAAAGATTAAAATAAGGTTAGTTAGAATTTATAGGCTACATTGACGAAAGTCAAAAAACTCAGAAAAACCTGTATTTCAATCGAAGAGAATTTAATGCAAAGATTGTTGTGATCAAAACGAGAATATAAGGAATGTCCATATAGTAGTCTTTAGCAAGCATGCCGGTGCCGAGATTAATAAGGCTTATGACAATCTTGAAAAGATGTCCCGAGACAAGCTCAAGGAAAAGAGCGACTATGAAGGCTGGAAAAATTACGAGCAGCCCGTAATCATTCTGTTTAATAGTCTGAAGAAACGAGCCAAAAGCAGCAAGAAATGGACAAATCAAGCCGAAGATTATTATCGGGATAATATTTTTCTTAGCAAATTCGTCAGTAAGCAGCAAATACGTTCCCATCATTGAATATACTGCTAAGGCCGCGATGCCGAAGAATAGCTGCAGTCTGTAGCTGCGCTTTAAATTGCTACTTATATCTGTTACTACTGCGGGATGATCTTCGCGGATAAAGTAGATTGTGTTCGCAATCGCTACGACCGTCGTCACCAATGAAATAAATATGGGCATCGTGCCAATCAAGACATGCCCCATCAAACTGTTGTCAAAGACAATCGCAATGGTTAGTCTAAAGAATGATGTCGGCAACAAAGTAACAAGTAAAATTGCAAAAGCAAGGTAGCTTTTTCTGGATGAATGAAAGTACGAACAAGCTATAACAACTGCGCTTAATAATAGATTCATCCAGAACCATTCTGTTTTGAAATAGCCGTCAGCATCATGGCCCATGCTTTATGCAAGAGGTATATCAACGAAGAATAATTTAACGAGTAACGATACAAAAAACGCTATTCCTAAACTAATTTCTAGCTTTTGAAGCAATCTCATCCCACTCAGTCTCCTTGTTGTCAGCGTACCGCTTACGAAACATCTTCACTAAGTATATTGGACGGATTGTATCGCGTTCAAGGTATTTATTTTGCAGCATCAACAATCGGCAAAGTTAGTATTTCCACATCCACGAGAATGGGCTAAGATAAATTTGATGTATTTGTTCCGCATATTTTTAGTCATAACTCTTTCGCTTTTATCGACACTAAATTTATTTGCTAATGATGGCTTTGAGTATTTCAAGCTCACGTCCGAGCCGCTCATACGCATTGGCTTATCAACGAATTCAAGCTCGGTATCGATTACAACCAGCGATTCTAGTCTGGTTGCGGTGAGTCCGGATGAGCAGAACAAGTTGCTGGCGACGAACAAGGTGACGGTTTCGGCGCGGGCGTACCGGCCGCCGGAGATTGAGAATTATCGGATCGAATTTCAGAATCTGCCTTCGCAGACCGAGGCGGCCGAGTTGGCGAAGGATATTCGCGAGGCGACGGGTGAGACGGCGTTGGCAAGCATAGATACGGCGACGAATACCTGGAAGCTTTGGGTTGGAGCGGTTAAGGAAACCAGCCTCGATGCTGATGAACTGAAGGCGAAACTGGCGGAGAAGGGTTTTGACGACGCGGTTGTTATGACCGAGAAAAAGCTGGTCGTTTCGGCGGATGCGGTCGCCCTGTCGCAGCAATTGCGAACGGCGGGGAGCAGTCAGGTGCGCAGCTTGATAAAAACCACCGGTGAGACGCAGCCGAACGTGACAGGTATTGTCGATCCCAATTTACGCGAAGTTATCATCAATGGCCCGAGCGAATCGGCAAAATACTCTTCGCTTAAATCCGTTGCGTTCGGTTCCTTAAATGAACGCTCGAATCCGGTCCGCCTCAACGGCAAAGCGTATCGCGGCAAGATCGAGGTTTTTGTAAATGCCCGTGGGTCGTTGACCGTCGTTAATGTCGTTCCGCTTGAAGACTATCTTCTCGGCGTCGTCCCGAGCGAACTCGGCTTGCCGCAGCTTGAGGCGCAGAAAGCTCAGGCCGTTGCGGCCCGCACGTATGCCATTGCCAACATCGGCACTTTCGGTAAACAGGGTTTCGACATGGTGCCTACTGTCTCTTCTCAGGTCTATAAGGGCGTTTCGATCGAGACCAGGATGGGGACGCAGGCCGTACAGCAAACGCGGGGCATAGTTGCGACGTACAAAGGTAAACCGATCACGGCATACTACACATCGACTTGCGGGGGCCGAACCGAAGATTCAGAAAATATTTTTGACCATGCCGAACCATATTTGCGCGGTGTCGAATGTTCGCTCGAGGGCCGTCGCCATTTCGAGCCGTTTCTGATAAAAACGTCTCGGTCGCCGGCAAAACTTCGCGACGAAGGCAATCTCGAACTCGTCCGTCTCATGTCACAGCTTGCCGTAAACGGATTTTATCTATCGACGGCGCAGATGACCGACGATTGGTTTGATGACGTGCCGAACGAAAACGAAATGTCCAACTGGCTTAACCAAATCGCGGGGAGATTTGGCAAAACATTTCCGAATGTGAATAAGGACACCCCCAAACCAGCGGAGCTCGCGCGCATCCTGAGCGGCTTTATCTACCCACCGGGAACCGCGGACACGATGTTGAGCGAATCGGACATCAACTATCAACTCTCATTTGACGACGCCGCAGAGATTGCAAAAGAGCGTCGGGCCGATGTCGCCATCCTATTGCGAGACGGCTTTTTTTCGATCCATCCGGACCTAACGCTAAAACCGAACCGGCCGTTTACCCGTGCCAAAATGCTGCGGCTGATCCGACAAATCTATGAGAAGAAAAAATGGATGCCTATTTTGGAAAGTGGTACGACCAAGGCATCAGTCGATGGCAAGTTAATACTAAAAAGCGGGAAAACCGAACGTCCGCTGATTGTCCGGCCCGATGTCTTTCTCTTTCGGGAGTTTGGCGAGACTATGTATCCCGTACGCGAAGCCGCTCTTGTTGGCGGCGAGCAGGTCAATTATCGCGTCGACCCAACCGGTGCGGTCATTTATCTCGAAATCAAACCTATCGACACGCCAACCACCGCCGAAAATATGTCGCCATTTGTGTACTGGAACAAATCGCTGTCGGCATCGCAGGTGCAGTCGCGGCTTTCCCGATATGTTCGCGGCATTGGCACGCTTTTTGATCTGAACATAAAGAAAAAAGGTTACTCACGGCGGGCAGTCGAGCTTGAGATTATCGGCTCGAACGGTACAAAAATCCTCAAAGGCGGCAAGATCCGTTCCGCTTTGCGTCTCAACGAACAGCTATTCGTCATCAACAAACGGTACTCAGGCTCGACCGTCGCCGGCTACACCTTCACTGGGCGCGGCTGGGGCCACGGCGTCGGCATGTGCCAATACGGAGCATTTGGCCTCGCGAAAATGGGCGTGAAATACGACGAAATCATCAAGCATTATTACACGGGCGTCGAATTGACGCGGGCTTATTGACCGCACGACAACGGCGAGGTGCAATTAATTCCTTTTTCATAATCTTTGTGCCCCGTCTAGCTTCGAGAGGTTTCTGTCGAAAGTCCCCAGCGGGAGGTGCCCGGCTTTGCGGGCGATCTCAAGGATAAGGCAATCGGAGAATCCAAGTCTAGGTTTGTTGCGAAACTGAGTAAGGGCCGCCGAGACAACTTCCGGGTCCTCAATGGACAACTTGTCATGGGTGAGGAGCATTTCTAAAGCCCGCGCGATCTCGGCCGACGAGCGTTCGAATACCGAGTCGAGCACCCAAATTGTTTCAGCTAGCACCAGATGTGAGACCCAGGCACCCGTCCCGATGAATATTTCCGCCGCCGCCTGCTGCACCTCGTCATCGCGCGCAAGAAGACGGACGAGGACATTGGTATCAACGCCGCGCATATTTCTTACGCATGTAGCCCTTTATGCCTTCCTTGAGATCCGACAGATCTCTTCTCTCGGGCTTGTTCTTGAAAATCTCTTCATGAATATCTTCTGAGGTAAAGCGTCCCGCGCGGCGCACCACTACAGTTTCACCTTCGTCCGTCCATTCTAGGATCGAGCCAGGCCCAATGCCGAGTCGACGACGCACCTCCGCCGGAACGGAAATCTGACCCTGTGCAGTTACTTTTGATTGAGCAAGTACCATCAGGAAAATAATCGCACATTACCAAGGGTAATGGCAAGCTCCTTGGGCAATCCGCTACGGAGTCACCGGCGTTGAATTGAGATAAATATTGACTATACTTGTACATAATTGTTAATCTTATCTAGGCCGATTATGCTTCCTCCGGCTGCCAATCTCCCTGCAAGCCCCCATGAGAATCTTATTAGGTTTCTGCCTGTTTATGTGCTTTGCTGCGTCTTCGGCGTTGGGCCAGTATCGCTATGATACGTGGACGACGGACAACGGGCTGCCGCAAAACGGGGTGCGCCAGATAACGCAAACGCCCGAAGGGTATCTCTGGTTTACTACCTTCGACGGGCTGGTCAGGTTTGACGGCGTCCGGTTTACGACGTTTAACAAGAGCAATACGAAAGGAATAATAAACAATCGGTTCACGGGTATATTTGCCGATACCGACGGTACGATTTATGCAACCACGATGGACGATGGTGTGCTCACCATCTATCGCGACGGCATATTCTCGTCGTTTACTTCCGATCAGGTTCCGGGGCATTACATCGACGACATCGAGCGCGATGAGAATGGCGAGGTACGGTTTCTAGCCGTGGATAAAGATCGCCAGGCCAAAAGCTGGTATCGACTGAAAGATGGACATTTTGAGTTCGTCGAGAAACGTCCGAATTTCGACAAGGAGATTGATCGCGTTTTTGAGGGCCGTTTCGCCACGCGTTGGACAATTTCGAAGACCGGCGTTACGGAAACAAAAGGCGGAGAGTCGACTTTCTTCCCGCTAGACCTGGCAAAGCTAAACTTCGCGGCGAACATTTTTGAGGATGCCGCCGGCAATCTATGGATCGGCGAGCATCGAGTCCATCGCATTAGCAACGGCGAGCTTCGCACCTATGGCGAGAGTGACGGTTTGCCCGACAATACGATCTATCATTCGTTCTGGGAAGAAGCGGACGGCAGCGTCTGGTTTTCGAGCGGCGGCGGATCGAGCAGCGGTGTCGGGCTGATCCAGATGCAGGGTGACCGCATGTCGATCTGGGGCAAGGACACGATCGCAAAAAGGATGATCGAGACCGTCTTCACCGACCGGGAGGGCACGGTTTGGCTGGCGACCGACAAGGGACTGAGCAGACGGCGGAAGGAGATAATTCAGGGTTACAGTACGGCTGACGGCATTGACCATTCGGAAATATACCCGCTCTATCGCGACCGCGGCGATAATATCTGGATCGGCTCCTCCAAGGGGCTGAGCATCTACCGCGATGGAAAATTTGAGGGGGTTGAATTGACGCCATCGGACGTCGACGCCGCAGCGGCCGAGATGTGGCGCAACGGGAACATGTCGGTGCAGGCGCTGTGGGAAGATCCGAACGGTAAAATGTGGGTCGGCGTGTCCGGCGGCATTTTCCTCGTCGAGAATGGGAAGGCCCGGAAGCTTTTTCTCGGTTCCCACGTTTTCGCTATCAAGAATGACCGAAACGGAAACGTGTGGGCCGCTACAAACCGCGGCCTGCTGCGGTTTAACGATTACAAGCTCACCGCCCAGTACTCGACAAAAGATGGTCTGCCAAACGACTTTATGAGCTTCATTTTCGAAGACTCAAAAGGAACTCTCTGGTTTGGCGGGCAAGGTGGTCTGACGTGGTTTGAGAACGGCAAATTCAACACTTATTCAAAGAACGACGGTCTGGCCGGAAACTATGTCCGAACCATCTACGAAGACGGGGAAGGAACGCTTTGGATCGGCACGTACGACGAAGGCATGAGCCGTTTTAGGGACGGCCGGTTCGTAAGTTACAAAGAGGAGAATGGGCTTTATAACAGCGGCGTGTTCGCGATCGAAGAGGACGCGGCCGGATATTTCTGGATCAGCTCCAACCGCGGCATCTATCGCGTCAACCGTCAGGAGCTAAACGATTTTGCCGACGGTAGTACGGCCAAGATCAACAGCGTCGGCTACGGAAAGCCGGACGGAATGCTCTCGAACGAATGCAATGGCGGGCGCCAGCCCGCGAGCCTCAGAGACAAGGACGGCAAATTTTGGTTTCCGACACAGGAAGGTGTCGCCATCGTGGATCCGCTCATCGAACAGCCGAATCCTCTGCCGCCCTCGGTCGTCGTCGAGGACATTTTGGTCGAGCGCCAGGCGATCAATTTCCGCGACGGTGCGACGATCGAGCCGGGGCAGAAAGATGTAGAGATACGATACACCGGCATCAGCCTGATAAAATCCGAGCAGGTCAAGTTTCAATACAAGCTCGAGGGTCACGATGAAAATTGGATCGACGCCGACACACGCCGCACCGCGTTTTACTCTTATTTGCCGCCTGGCAGTTATACCTTTCGGGTCAAAGCGGCGAACAGCGACGGCGTCTGGAACGAGCAAAGCGCCGATGTAAAGATTGAGCTAAAGCCGTATTTTTATCAAACGACGATTTTCTATTTGATAAGCATTCTGGCGGGGGCAATCGCTTTGCTGGTTTTCTGGAAAACGAGCGTCCATCAACTCGAGGCCCGCGAGAGACGGCTGACAAAACTCGTAACCGAGCGAACCCTGGAGCTGGCCGACGCAAATGTAAATTTACAAAACCTGGCAAACTCCGATGGGCTGACGAAGATCGGAAACAGGCGGAGATTCGAGAGCTTTTTAGCCGACGAGTGGCATCGGGCAATCCGTTTTAAGACCGAAATTTCGTTGATAATGATAGATATCGATCATTTCAAAAGCTTTAACGACACCTACGGGCACCAGGCCGGCGATGATTGTCTGCAAAGAGTTGCCGAGGCGTTTGCGGAAACTATCAAACGTCCGACCGATCTTGTGGCCAGATTTGGCGGCGAAGAGTTCGCTCTCATTCTAGGCGGAACCGATGCCGCCGGCGCTTTGCTGATTGCCGAACAGGCGGTCGAGAATCTGAGAAAGATGAAGATTCAGCATCAGGGTTCAGACACCAACGAATTCTTGACGGTAAGCGCCGGTATCGCGACCATGATGGGAAAATTCGACACGTCCGAGGCCGACCTGATAGGCGCCGCCGACCGCGCGTTGTACCACGCGAAGGCAAACGGACGCGATCGAATCTACGCTTATGACCATTTCACCAACATGCCGATAAACGCCGACCTGTTGGCCCAGGAACATTTTGCTATGACCTAAACTTCCCGTTGGTTCCGCGAAGCCGGTATGCAAGCCCGCCCGTGCGCAAGGGCGATACGTTCAAGTTGCGTGTATCGCCCTTGCTCACGCGCGGGCTTGGGCATTAGGTTTAGTGTACCAATAGGCCCACATAATCAGCAGGCCCTGAAGCGGCAGCCTGAGCCAAAGTGCGATCACCGGGATCGTCGGGTAAAGCTCAGGATGCGTGACCATGTGGATGTTTGCCGGGAAGATGGCGATCAGCAGCAGGATCAGTCCCCACGCGGCATAACGGCTCGTTCTGGGTATCAACAACCCGACGCCGAGAACGACCTCGGCGACACCGCTGATAATTACAAGAGCATAATGCCACGGCAGGTATGTCGGCATGATTGAAACATAGAACGCCGGAGCGATGAAATGGTTTAGCCCGGCGGCCACAAACAGGATCGCGAAGGCTGCTTTAGTGAGAGATTTGAATATCCGCATTTAGTTTTGCGTGCTGAATGTGGAAAAAATTGAAAAGTAATACTCGCCCCCTGTCATTTGACGCTTGGGCAGCGATGGTTTCGAGAGTTCCCGATCCGGCCGCTTTTACCAGTTTCCCGTTACCAACGCGGATAGCTTTTTCCGTTGATTTTGTAATCGAGCGAATAATTTGCGGCAAAGGTTGGTGTACGCGTATTTCCGAACCAGCCGAGTGGAAGCCAAGGCCATTTTTTCCCCGTTGAACGCTCGTATTCGCGGTAGCTAGCCTCATCCATCCATTTATTACGCCAATACGTGTGCTGCGGCCCGGCGTAAAATGCGGTCGTATTGGTAATTGGATTGATGAAATCAAACTCTACTTCATGCTTCTCGGTCACAGGCCAAAAAAAGTCACCGTTTGCGCTTTTGCTTGCCGTGCGAAGGAATAGAAATAACGGCTCCGGGACCCATTCAGGCCGTTCCGACGGAAAGCCCTTCCCCGTCACTCGCTCATAAATTCCAACTTCGGCCCCGATGCCGCCCGGAAACTTGGGCGAGTTCAAGAATTGTTGACACCAGCCCTTCCACAACTGAATCACTACCGGTTTGCCCTCGATCGTATCCTCAACAATCTCGGTCGCGTAGTCAGGCCAATGCAGGGCCGCAAAACTCGGCAGAATGGCGGCCACCTCTTTTAAATCGTCAGACGTCTCGACATAGTCGTACCCATCGCTGTCTGTGTAGGCATTAGTCAAATTAATCATGATTCCTCCTGTGATGTTTGGTTCTTGATTTCGCGTACCTGTTTCGCCGTCACGTCCAATGACATTTTCAGCGTGTCTGGTTAAACGATACTCTTTTCCAGCAATGAGATTACGGCTCGAATTATTTCCTCTAGCTTTTCAGATTTCAATTCTCCAAGCTGCTTTGTCATAATCCCTGAGTTTGCCGTAAAAAGTTTCCCCGGACGGGCATAGCTGTCTTTTCTGAATGAGCCGCTTACCATATCGCTGCTTGTTATTTCGATGGTGAGTGGGTCGGTATAAGGCTGACTTGTAATCTGGCATAAAACCCAATCGCCGCGCCCGGTATCAGCCAATACAACCGCCGGACGCAATTTTGAGCGCGACAGATCGGAAAACGGAAACCGCACGAGAACTACTGTTCCGACTGAAGGTATGACCACGCTTCGTCCTCCTCCGGTCTATCCCAATCTTCGGCTAGTGCGGCTTCGCTCAAAAGCGCGGTTTCGGAAACGGCGGTAGTGGGTTTTTCTTCAAGAATCGTCACCAGCGCACGGCGGACTTGCGGCAGGCGCACATTTTGTAAAAGCTGAACTCTTCCTTGCTCGTCAATAACGGCTTCGATAGTTTGAATCATAATTTCAAAATCCTCTGCCTAAAATCTTGCTTATATTTGAAGAGAAGGGCAAGCCTTACCTGAACATAATCAGAGAATCACGTTTCAGTTTAACCACGGAACGCCCAACGGCTGAGTTGACGTGGGGCAAACCGATACCGCATAAGTTTAGGGAAACAAGACAGCCTGATTTGTAAGGCTGTGTAGGCAACGGACGCTTTATCGCCACGAAGTCGTTGAATTATTGAATCTATCCTTCCGCGCTGACGGTCTAGAAAAGTGTATATGAGCGATATTACAGACAGGATTATAGCTATGCCCGCAAATATAACTCTTGGGTCAGATATAATTTCAGAAAATGGTTTTGCTTCTTCTGGAATCATCTTCTATTGAAAAGGCGGCAGCCGAACGCCGCCATTCATCCGATCTGAACCCCCGGCCTAGCACGCCAAATATCCGATCTATATCCCTGATGGACGCATTTCCTCACCTCGGGATGCTGACGGAGCAAGCACTGGCTCAAAATATGAATACCTGATACTGCTTTGTCACCGGGCAAAGTAGTATGCAATTTAGACGGCTTTCCAGGTCGGCAATGTCCTTACACGCCTTCAGGCACTTGTACTCATCATCACCCATTTGGTTTCGACGACTGATCGCTGTTTTGGGAACCGCTACTATTGTTGATTTTCCATCTGAAGCTATTGTTACCGCTACGTTCTCACTGTTATCAAAAAAGGTTTTGGTTTTGAATCCTTGAATCTCCTTTTCGTCAACTCCGCCCTTATTGCCAGCAGCTCGATCACTTGCGATTGCCACCACAGTATCGGGAAAGACCGGTGGGATCCGTGAGCGGCAGATCGAAAGGGCTACGCGGGCGTTATCGAGTGCCGCCATCGCGTCGGCAAGATCCTCTTCGCGTATACGCTTGATTTCCGAGATGATAAAGGGCTTCTCGCCGGGCGAGGCGTGTTGCAGTTCGGTCTGAAGTTGGCGGATCTCTTGGTCGACGCCATCGACTACGGACTGGGCGGCCTTTACGGCGTTGACCCGGGCTTGGCAGCGATCTACCCGGACGGGCCGCACTTGAAGATTGCCTTGGATTTCGTAATCGTTGGACGAGCCGGCTCTAAAAGCCAGGGCAATGGGGGTCGAGAGGAGGTCGGGGAAGCTGCGGAAGGCGCTGTCGATGATGTCATCAAGGTTCAGCGTCCCGATGAGTACTCGGGCCTTCTGCCAGCCCGTCAGGCCGTTTTCTATCGCCGATCTGACTCGATTACTGACGCGGGTCTTGATCGTCTCGATGATCGCATCTGTTTCCTCGTCACTAGCCTGGCTGAGGGCGAAGAGGTTGTCGGCCACGGCAGCGCGTAGCTCGCCGGAGAATGCCTGGAACCCGGCGCGCATAGCGGCCTCGGGAGTTTCGTCCTCCTCCCAGAGTGCGACGGCGAGAATCAATCGGCGGATGGCCAGGCCGTCTTCGAATCGGACGCGCAGTACCCCCACCGAGGCGGGAATGTCAGCAGTCTGGCCGGCACGCATATCGTTCTTGATCACGACTCGCGCGTTTCCGAGCGCCGGGGCGCTCACGCCAACGAGTAATGGCGTCGCGAGGGTATTGTCGTCGATCGACAACAGGGTCGGCCAAATGTAGGGTTCTGAATGCCCGGTTCCATCGCTCTCGCGGATGCACCGCAGGCGTTCGAGGGTAATGATTGCATCTGTTGCCATGTGATTTTCTCCTTTTCTCTTAATTTTCAGAAGGATTGTCGCCGGATCAACAACTTTTGCCCGAACAATTTCCTTCTATTGATTAGCGCGACAGTTTTCAAAAAAAAAGGTCAAAATAATATGGAAAACCGAACGGCGGAGATGACGTGGGGCGAAACCGCCACCGCGCAACTCCGAGTTTAACGGACGACGCGATAAGAAAGTCGCTGTTTCGCCCTCACGTCCATTGACTTGTGTGCGACACGAAGTCGCGTAAATAGCTGTGATGCCGGACTCGAAAGAATTTTGACATCACCCGTCATTCTACTGACGGTATCCTACCACAGCAGGCGATATTGGCAACGATAAGGTTTGAAGCCTGTGGAACAATGTAGCCGTTGCTTCAAGCATCAATGAGGCACAGGAGCTAGGATTGGACGGTATGGTCAACATATGTGAATTGCTGATAAACGTCC
>JANPCJ010000100.1:0-15065 GCA_031430895.1 Chloracidobacterium sp.
GTCGAGGAACTCTTCGCGCATCTCGGGGGTTAAGGGGCCGAATGCAGCTTCGGTAAAGCTTTCGAGCAGGTGCGGTTTTTGGTGTTTGATAATGATGTAGAGATGCTTCACTGCCTCGGTGCCTTGAGCGATCTTTTCCGAGAGCTCTGCTTCATTGGCCTTTTCGGCTTGATAGCGGTCGTATTCTTCGGCCAGACCCTTTTCCAGCCCGTCGACGATATGTCAAATTCGCGCAGTTTTTCATCGATCATCGCCTTATCGGCGGCAGAAACGCGCACGCCGCGCGCCGATGCGTCCCTGATCTGCTCCCGATATCCTTCGCGTGCTTCGAGAAACTCGGTTAAATGGGCCAGATTCTTTTTGTATTCCTCCGGCATCTCATATTCTTTCTGATCCATTGGTCTTATCCTCCTAAAATCTCGCTAGTTGTTACTGGTGAAGGGCACGGGTGGGATCTCGGGTTGGGGTTTTAGCAGCTTGATCTGTCCCTGTGCATCTACTTCGTATATTTTGGAGGTTAACGCGGATGGCCATCGGTCCAATTCGCGCTCCATCTTTGCTTTCTGTTCGATCTGATAATTCGCGTCTTCGATATCGATCCAGGCGTAAAATCGGTGACGGCTCGGGATCCCGAAGCGAAACGGTGAGCCTATGGTCTGCGCGATGAGATGTCGAAGCGAGGGAAGAAGCAGACATGTTGAGGCAAATGCCAGTCCCTTTTCCGGCCACAGTTCGTTGCGCGGCGTGTTGGTACCGACAATTTCGATGCCATCTGAAAGATCGGCGAGGTTTTCCATCGCTACTTTGAAAAGCTCCTCCATGGTTTTTCCCCACGAGTCGAGCATTTCCTGCGTGAGCCAGTACATAAGCCCGTCCTGAGGACGGTCGATCACGAACGCGGTCACGACATCTTCGCCGAAGGGAAGATGGAGTTTGCCCTCGGGGATCTCTTCGAGCCGGACGTGTTGGACCCGCCCATGTTCTCGTACATCACTCCAGGTGAATTGCGGCTCCGCTGCCGCGACAGATGCGTCTTCGGCCAGATTCAACGTCCCGGCATAGACATCGAAGATCGCATTTTTTAGATCTTCGTTCGTTTTGCCCGTTCCTGAAAATCGCACATAAAGATCGCGCAGCGGAACCTTGATACGAACATTGTCCTGCTTGTTGCCCACAAAGAAACGATCCGCGTCACCCGGCTCAAGTGGACGCACAATGTAATGAGGATAGATCTCTTGAACCGCCATGATGACGCGATCGCGAAACGCGATCTTTTCGTCAAGATCCAAACCTGCCCAAACTTTTTGATAATTGATCATAGTGTCACCTCAGCATGTTTTAATCTAATTCGTGTCGGCATCGGTCGGCGGTTTTGGCGGGTGGAATACGAGTGCTTTGGAGGATGGTCCTGTTCTTTCCATCTGTGTTCGGTCATAGCTTTAGCAGCGATCAGTAAACGTGGCCGGCGACCTTTTTCTTCCAGAGCATTTTGCTCATTTCGGATGAGTGGAGCAATAGTAGACCGTAATTCGTAAGCCGTCAATAGTGCGGAAGGTTGTCAGTTGCCGGTGGAAGAAAACGCCCTTACTAAGGTACAGGCTTCTGCATTCCTTCGGCTTCCGCATCAAAAACGCCCTTTCTCACGTGCAGGCTTCTGCATTGCTTCAGGAGAAAACGCGTGACGATCAGTTTCTCTTTTTTCCGAGAATGTCGTCGGGGGTGGATGGGTCGATGAGGTTTTACTGCGCTCCTTGTACTGACAGCTACGCGAGCCGCTTTTGGAGATAATCCTTTAGGGAATCGATACTGACCCGTTCCTGTTCCCAGGTGTCGCGGTCGCGGACGGTGACGGCGTTGTCTTCGAGGGAATCGTGATCGACGGTGACGCAGAATGGGGTGCCAATCTCGTCCTGGCGGGCGTAGAGTTTACCGATGCCGCCGGTGTCGTCGTAAACGGAGCGCATCGAGGGTTGGAGATCGCGTTTGATATTGCGGGCCATCTCAACGAGCTCGGGCTTGTTTTTGGCGAGCGGCAAAACGGCTACTTTGATTGGCGCGAGTTCGGGTTTGAGTTTTAGGATGACGCGGACCTCGCCTTTGTCATTGATCTTTTCCGTGTAGGCGTCCATCATCACGGCAAGCAGTGTGCGGTTGACGCCGATGGCCGGTTCGATGACGTATGGATAGAAACGTTCGTTCGTCGCCGGGTCGAAATAGGATAGGTCCTCGGTCGAATCTGGGTTGATGCGTTTGCCCTCGGCGTCTTCCGGCTTCTTGGAATGGGCTTTGAGGTCGAAATCCTTGCGGTTTGCGATGCCCATTAGCTCGTCCCATTGCTTCTCCTCGTCCTCGCGTTCGGGGAAGAAGCGGTACATTATATCGACGGTGCGCTCAGCGTAGTGTGCGAGTTCGTGCGGCTGTTGTTCGTAAAGGCTGAGATTTTCGCTCATGATGCCGAGCGTTCCGAGCCACTTCTGAAATCCGTCGATCCATTCCTGATGAAGTCGCGGTGCGTCCTCGGCACGGCAAAAATACTCCATCTCCATCTGCTCGAATTCGCGCGTACGAAAGATGAAATTACCCGGCGTCACCTCATTGCGAAACGCCTTGCCAATTTGCGCGATGCCGAACGGCAGTTTGCGTCGCGATGTGTCGAGAACATTCTTGAAATTGATAAATATTCCCTGGGCGGTCTCGGGCCTCAAATAGGCGAGTGCCATTGGATCGTCATCGGCCGAAGCCGCACCGACCGTTGTGCGAAACATCAAGTTGAAATCTTTCGGGTCAGTCAGGTTTTTCTTGCCGCAATTCGAGCAGATATGCTTGCCGTCAGCGTCGATTTCGAGTTTGTCCTGACGAAGACGTGCGTTGCAGTCGCGGCAATCGACGAGCGGATCAGAGAAAGTAGTCTCGTGACCGGAGTACTGCCACACCAGCCGATTCTGTATGATCGACGAATCAATCCCCTCAATGTCATCGCGTTCGTAAACGAGCCAGTTCCACCAGCTTTTCTTGATATTATTCGCAAGCTCGACGCCAAGCTGTCCGTAATCCCACGACGAGCCCAGGCCGCCGTATATATCGGAAGCGGGAAATACAAATCCGCGACGTTTTGAGAGCGAGACGATGGTTTCGATGTTCGGTGAAGGCATAGATTGTGTTCAAAGTTCCAAGCTCTTTGTCAAAGTTCGAGCCGCTCTTCAATTGGTTCCTCGGTTGTATTGAGAATCGTACCAATCCTGGAGCTGTTGCGAATCCGCACGCATCTCTTCTAGATCGCCTTCCCAATGAAATTTGCCCCTTAGTTTTCGAAGCTCCCCTTGTTTCTTTAGTCGCTCTGCATCGATCAAGTCTAATTTCTCCATTGATTCATTCACCAGGTTGTTACTTTCCGTCATATGCACATTATTACACGAAAAAAGGACGAGCTATAAAGCCCGTCCTCATCTTTAGCCCTAATTGATAGTTACTGCACAACCGGCGGCTGTGCTCCCGGCGGGACGATCCAGATTTCGTAGGTTGTCTTAAGCCGGTTGCTGCCTTTGACGATGGATATTCGTCTCGGGTCAAAGCCTCGTGTTTTCACCATATAATCGAGTGCCCGTTTGGACAGACGGTCGTAGGTGTTACGGGTCGTGCTGAGGCGGTCGGTTCCCGGATAGATGATGACATAAAGCTGAGCATCGGGCGTATTCTGCGCCTGAATGACGCAATTGTCAAAGCGGGCCTTGTCATCATCCGGAGCCTTAGCTTCGAATTCGTCACAGCGGAAAGGCTTTGGAACCTCCGGCGGCGGAATTCGCGTCACTTCTGTCGGGACCGAGATCACCTGCCGGCATTTGTTGTCGTAAACGTCGTCGTTTACATCAAGCTCCGCGTTGATCGTTTGGCCACCCAGACCCGCGGAATCGATCGTTATTGACGGTGTCCCAAGCCCGCTGGTCACGCGGCTTTCGGTCGGCGAAACTTTCCACGCATAGCGGATAGGTATCGGGGCGGTTCCCGAATTTATCGCAGCAAATGTCACAAGATCGCCCTCGGTTATCCGGTCTGGCCCTTCGAGATAGAATCTGTACGGGCACGGAGTCGTGATCGTTTCACGAACGATCTTTAGGCAGATGCAGTGTTTGGCGTCCCGGCGAATCATCACCTCGTCAACCCAAACCTTACCGTCCGGGCCGGTAACTTCGACCGTGTGAATACCGGGCGAGAGGAAAAACTCAGCCCCGCTTCCCACACCGCTCATGCCGATGTATTGACCATCGACTTTGACCGGATACGACTGCTCCGTCGTTTTCACGCTCAGAGTACCGGTGTTTTTAGGTCTCTTTTTCCTAAAGTCGTCCGACCTGATGTCATCATTTGCAAGAACGGCCGAGACGCCCAGCGTCAGGACAAGCCCCATCACAAATAAAAAGTTGTATCTGTTTACTCGCATTTTCATTTCCTCTTCGGTTTGACGCCGGAATCCGTTCCACGCCTTTTGGCTAAATTACGACGCCACGGGCCTGTCGGCGGCGCGTGGCCCCATCATAACTCTATTCTTCCTCTTTTTCATCTTCGCTGTCCCGCTTCTTGCCAAATTTGCGGCGTGCGGCCAGACCGATCGAGGCGAGGCCTGTTCCAAACAGGAGGATCGTCATCGGCTCTGGCACCGGCTCGGGCGGCGGTGTCGGCGTCATCATCGGCGGCGTCGGCGTCGGCGTCATCCCCGGCGGAGTCGGCGTTGGCGTCATCCCGGGCGGTGTCGGCGTCTGGGTGATCGGGACAGTCTGCGTCGGTGTCGGCGTGTCCTTCTTGCGTCTGATTAAAATAAACGCAATCGGAATCGCGGCGAGGCCCAGCAACAGGTATTTTGGAAATCCGCGTTTCCTGACCACTTCTTCGTCGCAATCGCAAACATCGTCCTTAACGACATCGATGCGTGTCTCGGTGATCACACGGCCGTCCTGCGCGGGTGGCGATGCTTTTTTCTTCTCGTCATCGTCATCACCGACCAGGAAGGTGTAATCGCCGGCGACGCGGAGTCTTGTAAATGAGCTCGTTTCAGCCATGCCCGGCCGCACGTTCATCACCTGGACGACCTGATCAAAACGAACAGGGCCGGCGCTCACCTTTGTAAAACCCGCCATAATCGAAGCCACGCAAATGGCCGAAAGTAACACTTTAAAATTTAATTTTTTCATCTCTGTACCCTGACTGAACAGAATCTACAGCGAAAACGATCACGTTTTCACAGCTCGGTTGGCACTCACTGTCGGATTGATTTTTGGGGCAGTAGCGAGAATACAGCAGATAGAAATCAATAATGCACGTCTTTTCCGATAGATTTCCGCCTCGTTTGCCCTAAAAATACGAATTTTTCGCGAATTCAAGAGGAAAAGATGCCTAATGCCACAACTTTTCCAGAAATTTCCAATTTATTTTCGCTTTCGCAAAAAAATAAACCGGCTACCACAAGATAGTGGTAACCGGTCATATATTCCCGAATATGTACGACAGACTGTTAGTCTGCCGGTCAACTTGGCAACGTGGAGTTCGGTTGGAACGGCCGACGCTGCAACCGAGTATATTGTTCTTTACCTTGATCGACAGGTTAAGCAACCTGTCGTACGAAACTCCTACTCCTCTCCGGGTGCAGCCTTGGCTTGCTCTTGCGCCAAGATGGCCTTTCTCGAAAGCTTGACCTTATTCCCCTCTTTGCCGATACATTTCACGAGTATCTGTTGGCCTTCTTTTAGCTCATCGCGAACGTCGCGGACACGGCGGTCGGATATTTCCGAGATATGCAGCAAGCCATCGAGTCCCGGAAGTATTTCAACGAACGCTCCAAAATCGACGATCCGCGAAACTGTGCCCATGTAGGTCTCGCCAATCTCGGCCTCGGCGGTCAGCGATTTGATGCGAGCCACGGCGGCCTGAGCGGCTTCGCCATCGGCGGTTGCAATCAAAACGGTCCCGTCGTCCGAGATGTCGATCTTCGCACCGGTTTCCTCGGTGATCGAGCGGATCATCTTACCGCCCGGTCCGATGACGTCGCGAATCTTGTCCGGCGAGATCATCAATGTGATGATTCGCGGTGCAAACTCCGACAGGTCTTCTCGCGGCTCGGCCAGTGATTTCGCCATGACGTCGAGAATGTGAATACGACCTTTCCTGGCCTGTTCGAGGGCTTCCTGCAAGATCATGGCGTTTATGCCGTCGACCTTGATGTCCATTTGCAGTGCGGTAATACCGTCGGCGGTTCCCGTAACCTTAAAGTCCATGTCGCCGTAATGGTCTTCGGCCCCCGCAATATCGGAGAGTATCGCATAACGGTTCCCTTCCATCACAAGGCCCATTGCAACACCGGCGACAGGCTTCTTGATCGGGACGCCGGCGTCCATCAAACTCAAAATGCCGCCGCAGACCGAGGCCATTGACGATGATCCGTTTGATTCTGTAATGTCCGAAACAATACGGATCGTGTATGGGAAATCGGCGTCGTCAGGCAAAACCGACATGATCGCACGCCTGGCAAGGTTGCCGTGACCCGTCTCGCGCCGTGACGTACTGCCAAAACGTCCGGTTTCGCCAACCGAATACGGCGGGAAATTGTAATGGAGCAAAAAGCGGCGTTTAACTTCGCCCTTTTCAATGTCGTCCATGTACTGCTCGTCCATCTTGGTGCCAAGCGTCGTGGTGACCATCGCCTGCGTTTCGCCTCGGGTAAACAAGGCTGAACCATGAACGCGGGGCAGCCAGCCGACCTCGCAGCTAATCGGGCGAATTTCGGAGAATTTGCGGCCATCGGGGCGACGCTTGTTGCCAAGCATGTCCTCGCGGAAAATCTTTTCCTTCAATTTGCCAAAAACTTTTCCAGCCATAACGCGTGTTGCGGGTTGGTCTTCGGGATAGCTCTCCATGACTTCCTTCTTGAGAGCATCGATTCCGGCGTAAACCGTAATCTTGTCCCGTCCGGTCGAGTCGAGCGCCTCGCGGAGTTTGCCCGCGAAATTCTTTTCGACTTCGGCGCTAATCTTCTCGTCCAGCGGAGCAACCTCGAACACGCGTTTCTTGATGTCAAGCGCCCTGCCGAGTTCCTTCTGCCAGAGACAGAGGCGTTTGATCTCGCGGTGGGCAAGCATCAGGGCCTCGACCATTATCGTCTCGGCGACTTCCTGGGCCTCGCATTCGACCATGCAAATAGCCTCTTCTGTACCGGCCACAATGAGATTCAATTCGGACTCGCGTCGCTCATCATAGGTCGGGTTGATCAGATACTTGCCGTCTATAAGTCCGATACGAATACCGGCGATCGGATTTTCAAACGGGATATCCGACAGATACAGAGCGCACGATGCACCCGTTATTGCGATCACATCGGGATCGTTGTCGGAATCGGCGGAAATCACGGACGCAACGATCTGTGTTTCAAATCTATAACCGTCGGCAAAAAGAGGCCGGACCGGGCGGTCGATCATTCGGCAAGTCAAAACTTCCTTTTCCGAAGGACGTCCCTCGCGGCGGAAGTAGTTTCCCGGAATTCGTCCGGCGGAAAATGTGTTTTCACGGTATTCGACCGTAAGCGGGAAAAAATCAAGCCCTTCCTTAGCGGTGCGGCCAGACACCGCCGCGACAAGCAGCATGGTATCGCCATAACGAATAACGACCGAACCATCGGCCTGCTTGGCAACCTTGCCCGTTTCTACGATCAGGTCTTGTGTGCCAAGTTTGATCGATTCATTCAAATATTTTTTCTTCATTAATTTATCCTCGAAAAAGCAAAAGACGAAAGAGCTATGCCGTGAAGCTCTTTCGTCTTTCGCAAAATTACTAATTTTGGCGATGATCTTCTTTGTCGAAAGCTTATACGCTGTCACGTTCAGCAGCAACCGGCAAATTCTTCGCGAAGATCTCTATTTCTAACCGGCCCGAAGCGGCCAAATTCAAGTCAAAAGTTAAAAGGCAAACAAAAGCATCTCATTTTCTGCCTTTTACCTTTTTTCTTTTACCTTATCGGCGCAAGCCGAGTTTCTTAATAATTTCATGATATTCATTAATATCACGACGCTTGAGGTAATCAAGCAATTTCCTCCGACGCGAGACCATTATGAGCAAGCCACGCCGGGAGTTATTGTCCTTTTTGTGAATCTTGAAATGCTCCGTCAATTCGTTAATACGCTGCGTGAGCAACGCCACCTGTACCTGCGACGAACCGGTGTCCGACCCATGCGTTTTGTAGTCCGTAACTATCTTTTCCTTTAACTCTTTTACCGTCGACATAAATCTTGCCTAAATAGCCTCTCCTATCGCCCGCAGTAACTCCGCAAACTAGTGCGGTAACCGCGGAAAATCTCCTTCTAATGCTGCAACAATTATTTCTAAATGTTGCGATAACTGTAACATACTCGTCTACTAAGAGCAATCCGTTCCAAGCCGCGAAAACAGCGAGCTATTCCTTCAATCCAAAATCCTTAGGCTTAAATTTCTTGTCTGAAATAATCCGAAATACGTCGTCCTTAATACGCACTACGTAGATGCCGTTTTTTTCCAGCCTGGCCCTCTGCTCGGTTGAAATGCTGACAGCCGCCATCATACCCAATATCTTTTTGTTCTTATGCTCCACAAAGAGTTTGGGGAACTTCTCGAGCATGTCGAGGAAATCCTTAATGTCGTCATCCCGAAGCGTCGATTTTATCTCCACAACTACCGCCGTGTTCGTCTGGCTATTGGTGTAACCCAACACATCGACTTCCATGCTCGAGCCATTTCTCTGCCGCTTGACGCGATGAGCAACGGTTTCCATATCGAATTCCCGCAACAGGATTCGATCAAGGCTGGGCGTAAAAAGGCCTTCGGTAAAACGCCCCCAAGAATTGCCTATCCAGCCAATTTCCCGACCGACCTCTGAAAGCTGCTTGTTTAGCTCTTTGCTACGCTTCTCAGCCTCCACCCGACTCTTCTCAGCTTCCAGCCGGCTCTTCTCAGCCTCCACCCGGCTCTTCTCAGCCTCCAGCCGACTCTTCTCAGCTTCTTCACTCATCCGAGCTACGGTACGCGAACTCTCGGCAACCAAATCTCTCAATTCCTGATCGGTCATGTCATGCCTCCACAGTCAGACATTATATCAGTACTTAAACTCTTCCATAAATTTAGTCGAAAACTCGCCCCGTCGAAACTTCTCATCAGCCATAATCTTTTGATGAAGAGGTATCGTCGTCTTAATACCCTCGACCACCATCATATCGAGGGCCCGCTGCATTCGGGCGATTGCGAGTTCACGTGTGCGAGCATGGACGATCAATTTTGCGATCATCGAATCATAATACGGCGGCACAACATATCCCGGATAGACGGCAGTGTCCACACGTACGCCCGGCCCGCCCGGGATATTAAAGGCGGTAATTCGGCCTGGACTCGGCGTAAATTTCACCGGGTCCTCGGCGTTAATTCGGCACTCGATCGAATGGCCCACGATCTGAACCTCGTCCTGTGTATAACCAATATTCTCACCCGTTGCGATGCGTATCTGATTGCGGACGATGTCGGCGAGGGTCACCATTTCGGTCACCGGATGCTCGACCTGGATGCGGGTGTTCATCTCCATGAAATAGAAGCTGCCGTCTTCATCAAGGAGAAATTCGAACGTGCCCGCGCTCGAATAGCCAATCTCTTGACAGGCCTTGACCGCGACCGCTCCCATTTTATCTCTAAGCTCGTTTGAAATGACCGGCGAAGGAGCTTCTTCGAGCAGCTTCTGGTGTCGTCGTTGTATGGTGCATTCGCGTTCGCCGAGATGAATGACATTCCCGTGTTCATCGCCCAACACCTGAATCTCGATGTGCCGCGGGCGTTCGATGTATCGTTCGATATAAACCGCGCCGTTTTTAAATGCGTTGAGAGCCTCGGTCTGTGCCAGCTCAAGATTGGTCGCAAGCTCGTCCTCCGACCTGACGATACGCATCCCGCGTCCGCCGCCGCCTGCCGCCGCCTTGATAATGACCGGAAATCCGATCTTAAGTGCAAGCGCCTTTGCTTCTTCCACCGACTCGATGGGATCGGGGCTTCCCGGCAAGATCGGAACGCCGGCAGCCGTCATAGTCCGTCGGGCCTCGACCTTGTCGCCCATCATTGCTATCACACCGGCGGTGGGGCCGATAAATTTGATGTTGCAGTCTTCGCAAATCTTGGCGAAGGTCGCCGATTCGGCCAAAAACCCATATCCAGGATGGATGGCGTCGACATTTGTGATCTCTGCCGCGCTTATTATCGACGGGATATTTAGGTAGCTTTCGGCAGACGGCGCTCCGCCGATGCAGAGGGCCTCGTCGGCATACCGTACGTGCAGAGCTTCGCGGTCGGCCTCAGAAAACACGGCGACCGTCTTTATCCCCATCTCCTTGCACGTCAGGATGATGCGTATCGCGATCTCGCCCCGATTTGCAATCAAAATTTTGCGAATTTCCCGCATTCTTAAAACCATTCACCAAAAAGGCACAAAGCACACAAAGAAGTAAAAACAAAAACTTTGTGTTCTTTGTGCCTTTGTGGTGAAGACTAGTTCCTAATACCAAACAACGGCTGGCCGTATTCGACCGGCTGGCCGTTTTCGACGTAAACCTTTACAACCTCGCCCGACACCTCGGCTTGGATCTCGTTCATCAATTTCATCGCCTCGACGATACAGACCGTCGTTTCGGGCGAAACGGTGCTGCCTTCGCTCACGTATGATTCTTTATCAGGGCCGGGTGATCGATAGAATGTGCCGACTATAGGTGAGGTGATCTTGTAAAGTCCGGCGTCGGGGTCGAGCGTCTCAGCAGCAGCAGCAGGGGCAGAAGCGGATTCAGCGGATGCGGCAACGGGGGCAATCACTGCCGGTGCAACTGCGGGTGCCGCCTGAAGAGCGATCATCTTGCTCAGACGGACGCGAATATTCTCGTTCTCAAACTCGAAATCCGTAAAACCGTTCTCGATTACAAGGTTTGCGAGTTCCCGCAGTTCATCCATATTAAAGGATGGATCAACTGTAGATTTCTGTTTTCTTGCGCCTGCGGCGCCTTTCTTTTCCACCACGATCTCGCCGTCCTTTGCCTTTGCCGAAGCCGATGTTTCGCTCATTTGGCGTACCTCCGTCAGCGACTAGCCTTTCGCGGCCATCTCGAGCGGATTATCCACAAGTTCGATAACGGCCATCTCGGCGTTGTCGCCCTGGCGGCGGCCGAGCTTGATAATACGGGTATAGCCGCCGTTCCTGTCTTTATAGCGTACGCCAAGCTCATTGAAAAGCCTTTTGACGGCTTTAACACCGGCGGTACGCTCGATCGGGTCCTTAGCTTCGCCTTTTTTGCCGCGAAACCTGCTCTGTTCTTTCTTAAATGTGCTGTTCCCCGCGTGAAAATAGGCTGCGGCCTGACGACGCAGATGAACGCCGCGAAGCACGGTGTCGTCGCCGGTCAGATTCTCCGCCTTTCGAGCGAGCGTGATCACCTTTTCAATAAAAGGCCGCAGCTCTTTTGCCTTCGGAACGGTAGTAACGATGTGTTCCTTTTCGGCGTTAATCAGCGAGGTCGCCATATTACGGAGCATCGAAATGCGATGCGACGTCGTCCGGCCCAATTTACGATGTGCTTTTAAGTGTCTCATATCTCTAAAGGATAAAGGGCGAAAGGATAAAGGATAAAGGATAAAGTTTCCAGTCTTGCGACTTTATCCTTTAGCCTTTATCCTTCACCCTTTAATCGAGGTCGCGTCCGCCCGAACCCGGAATCGGATTTCCCTGTTCGTCAAAATCCATCCCAAAATCGAGGCCCATTCCGTGGAGCATGTCCTTGATCTCCGTGAGCGATTTCTTGCCGAAATTTTTGGTATTCAGCATATCTTTTTCGCTGCGACGGATCAGGTCGCGTATCGAGCGGATGTCGGCGTTTTTCAAACAATTGTACGAACGCACCGAAAGCTCAAGCTCATCTACCGATTTGTCGAGCAAATCGTTTCGCATGAGCGGCGGGCGGGCGATGTCTTCGTATTTATATTCTTCCTCTTCCTCTTCGAAATTGACAAAGATCGACATGTGATCTTTGACCAGTTTCGCGGCGAGGCCGATCGAATCTTCCGGTTTCACCGAGCCGTCAGTCCAAACTTCGAGCGTTAAACGGTCAAACTCGGTGTTCGAGCCCTGACGCGTTTGATCGACGTTATAATTTACCTTCTTGATCGGCGTATGAACCGAATCGATCGGAATATAGCCAACGGAAAGGTCTTCGTCGTTATTAAATTCAGCCGAGACATAACCGCGTCCCTGCTTTAACCTCATCTCGACATTAAGCGAACCGCCCGCGCTGATTGTCGCGATATGGACTTCCTTATCGAGAATTTCCACGTCGCCATCGGCTTCGATATCACCGCTTGTCACTAGTCCGGCACCCTTCCTGCTAATTGATAGTGTTTTGGGTCCGCTGCCGTGAAGCGTTAGAGGAACCTGCTTTAAATTTAGGATTACGTCCGTTGCGTCTTCTACGACGCCCTTGATGGATGAAAATTCATGCTCGACACCCTCGATTTTCACCGCCGTGATCGCCGCTCCCTCGATCGACGACAGCAACGCACGGCGAATTGAGTTGCCGACTGTCGTCCCAAAACCGCGTTCAAACGGAGCCGCGTGAAACTTTCCATATCGATCCGTCAAAGTCTCCGTATCGACGTTGAGCCTGTTCGGCATTTGGAAATCTGTCCAATTATTGCTCTGTGTCATATTTTTTAAAGTTCCATGTTCCAAGTTCCAGGTTTCAAGTTCGGTTAGCGAAATCTAACTTGGAACTTAGAACCCGGAACTTCAAGTGTTACTTACTGTAAAGCTCGACGATCAGCTGTTCATTGATGTTCGCGTCTATATCCTGGCGATTAGGCAAACCCGAAACGGACACGCTCAGATCTTTGCCGTTGGCGCTCAGCCATTGCGGGCGTCCGCGGCCTACGGCCGTTTGCCATGCGTTATCGATGTGCGTGTTTTTGTGGCTTGTTTCTTTGACCGCAACCGTATCGCCCTCTTTGACCTGAAACGAAGGGATATTTACCTTTCGCCCGTTCACGGTAACATGGCCGTGATTGACAAGCTGGCGTGCCTGTCGGCGCGAAGTTGAGAAACCCGAGCGGTAAACGACGTTGTCAAGACGCCGTTCAAGTATGAAAAGCAGTATCTCGCCGGTAACGCCCTTCTGACGCCGGGCCTTCTCGAAGTAGTTGCGAAACTGCTTTTCGAGAACGAAATATATGCGTTTTACCTTTTGTTTTTCGCGAAGCTGCTCGCCGTAACCGGCCAACATCTTCCGCCTTGCCGCGCCGTGTTGCCCCGGCGGGTTTGTACCGCGCTTTTCGATAGCACACGAGGGCTTAAAACATCTGTCGCCCTTCAAAAATAATTTTCCACCCTCGCGGCGGCAAAGCCTGCACACCGCATCTCTATATCTAGCCATATATTATTTCTGCCTCCGTAAGTTATACGGAAAAGTTTACGAGCCGGTGGCCCTTCATCCTTTCGATAATCGCTATCATTCCAAATTCCAAATTGAAGACTTACAATTTGGAATCTGGAATATGGAATTTGAAATCAAACTCTGCGCCGCTTCGGCGGACGGCATCCGTTGTGCGGGATCGGCGTCGTATCGCGGATTGAGTTCACGCGGATACCCGCCTGATTGATCGCACGGATCGCCGATTCACGGCCGCCGCCCGGCCCTTTGACCCGGACTTCGACCTCACGCATGCCAGCGTCGAGCGCCTTACGGGCAACTTCGGATGCCGCCTGTTGCGCGGCAAACGGCGTTCCCTTTCGCGAGCCGCGAAAACCGCGTGCTCCGGATGAAGATTGGCCAACCAGATTACCCTGCAAGTCGGTAATCGAAATCAGCGTATTGTTAAACGAAGCCGAGATATGAACGATCCCCATGGGGATATTCTTTCTCTCTTTCTTCTTAAAAGTTTTCTTTTTCGTTGCTGCTGCTTTTGCCATGTTTTTTGGTTCCAAGTTCAAAGTTCCAAATTCCACGTTAATCCGAAAACTCGGAACCTGGAACCTGGAACTACTTCTTACCCGGTGCCTTCTTCTTCGCCACGGCCGCTTTACGCGGTCCCTTTCTTGTGCGAGCGTTTGTGCTTGTGCGTTGTCCACGAACCGGCAGACCGCGCCTATGCCTCAGACCGCGATAGCATCCGATATCCATCAGACGCTTTATGTCCATCTGAACACGCTTTCTCAGATCGCCCTCGATATTGCCCTCAGTGTCGAGGATCGCGCGAAGCTTGTTTAAATCGTCCTCGCTCAAGTCCTTGATCCGGGCATCTATCCCGATGCCGGCTTGGTCGAGTATCGCGGTCGCACGCGATTTGCCCACACCGTAGATGTAGGTCATTCCAATCTGTGCCCTTTTGTTGGGCGGTAAATCAACTCCTGCTATACGAGCCATATGTTCTCTCCAAATCCGTGAACAGCAAACGGTAAACAGTTACGGGGCAAACCCTCTTAAACCTGTCGCCAGTCACCTGTCACTGTTTACTATCCTTGACGCTGCTTATGCTTCGGATTTTCACAAATTACGCGCACGATACCCTTGCGGTGAATCACCTTGCATTTATCGCACATTTTCTTTACCGACGGTCGTACTTTCATCTATCTCTCCTGGTGAACTGTGAGTCGTATTTGTGACGGGCGAAAATTCTCTTCAACCTGTCACCGTTTACCGTTCACCATTCACTACTTATAGCGATACGTAATTCGCCCGCGTTTCAGATCATACGGCGACAATTCAACCAACACCTTGTCACCGGGCAAAATCCGGATAAAATTCTTCCGCATTTTTCCTGAAATATGAGCTAAAACCTCATGCTTATTGTCGTCAACCGCGACCTTGAACATCGCATTTGGCAATGTTTCCAGCACTGTCGCCGTGACCTCTATCGCTTCTTCTTTAGACATACATACACGCCAACCGGCTGATTAGTTGGACAAACCAATAATAGTATCCCGTTTTCACCGCTTTTTCAAGTTGACCCGTGGGTATTCCCTTGTGTCCTCTGTGTCTTCC
>JANPCJ010000101.1:0-4020 GCA_031430895.1 Chloracidobacterium sp.
CGAAGTTCGTTTGCCTGTTCGATTGAAAGACCTTGCGGAATATAACCGTATAAAACATCGTGTGCGGAAGTCTGATCGGTCACAACATCGGGCAGAATATTACGGTCCAAAATCTGCCAATGAACATCAGCCGCGTTGCCCAAAAGTGCGATAGATTTGGCTTCCCTTTTATCGGTAAATTCTTTGACCAGACGCAACGCATCGTCCAAATCTTTTGCTTGCAAGTCAACTTGTTTCAACTGTAACCGTCTTTCAATCCGCCACGGATCAACATCAACCAACAAACCGACACCGCCGTTAAATGTAATCGCCTGAGCCTGAGCTCCGCCCATTTCGCCCAAACCTGCGGTCAAAACGAACTTTCCCGCCAGACTTCCCCAACCGTTTTGCCTCGCCAACGAACCGAAAGTTTCGTAAGTTCCCTGCAAAATTCCCTGTGTGCCGATGTAAATCCAGCTTCCGGCGGTCATTTGTCCATACATCATCAGCCCATCACGTTCGTATTGGTCAAACTGTTCCTGCGTCGCCCAATGCGGCACGATATTTGAATTCGCAATCAAAACCTTCGGTGCGTCCGTGTGCGACTTAAAAACCGCGACAGGTTTGCCCGATTGAACAAGCAAAGTTTCGTCTTCTTCAAGATTCTTCAACGACTCCAAAATCGCGTCAAACGATTCCCAATTCCGCGCCGCCTTGCCCCGTCCGCCATAGACGATCAGATTATCCGGGTCAAAAGCCACATCCGGATCAAGATTGTTCTGTATCATCCGATAAGCGGCCTCGATCAGCCAGTTTTTGCAGGTCAGTTCCGATCCGATGGGTGCTTTTACGATTCGTTTCATATGTTTGCAAATATGATAGCCGCAATCCGTTTCAACGAAAAACGTGGTAACATTTTCGTAAAATCAGCGTAAGTGATTAGATATGAAAACGACAAAAAATATTTTTGCAATGTTCGCGATGGCCGCTCTTGCGGCGATCTGCGGTTTCGCTCAAACACCTGAAAAACCAACGAAGAATCCGAACTTCAACGCTGCGCTTGCGAAAAAGGTCGGAGCCGATAAGATGGGGATGCGGAGCTATGTGCTGGCTATCCTGAAGACCGGGCCAAAGGATGCCGAGATTAAGGGCAAGGATCGAGACGAATTGTTCAAAGGCCATTTCGCGAACATGGGCCGTCTCGCTGGCGAAGGCAAACTATCAATCGCAGGCCCTTTTGGCAAGAACGATAAGACTTTTCGCGGCCTGTTTATTCTTAACGTCAACACCGTTGAGGAAGCCTTAGTGCTGGTAAATACAGATCCTGTTGTTAAATCGGGAATGATGATAGTTGACCTCGTTCCCTGGTACGGGTCGGCCGCTCTCATGGAGGTCAACCGGATCCACAAGGTGATCTCAGAAGACAATCCCTAGTGTCGAGTCAAGTCTAAAATGTGTGTCAGAACCACCTGCGGTAGCGGTGATTTGCGGCGAATGTGTTCGTCTGTCGTTGAATGTTCATCATCTTCTACCGCAGGTGGTTCTGACACGAAATTCGAAGAATAAATGCAACGGGCAGACCTGATCATTCACAACGCTGGACAGCTTGTAACGTGCGCTTCAGGCGGCGGGCCGAAGCGCGGGGCCGAGATGCTCGATGTGGGAATCGTCGCGGACGGCGCTGTTGCTATTGCCGGCGGCAAGTTTATCGGGGTCGGTACGACGGCGGCAATCTTAAGTGAATTTCAGGCCGATGAGATGGTCGACGCTGGGGGACACGTCGTTTGTCCTGCCTTTGTCGATCCGCACACGCATATCGTTTTTGCCGGCGACCGTTTGGATGAGTTTGAGCTAAAGATCAAGGGCAGGGACTATCTTGAAATTTTGGCAAACGGGGGCGGTATTATTTCGACCGTCAGGCAAACACGTTCAGCGAGCATCGAATCTTTGGTCGGGCAAAGCCGCAAACGCCTGGATAAAATGCTCTCGTGTGGAACGACGACCGTCGAAATCAAAACGGGCTACGGGCTCGACGCGGAAACCGAGCTAAAGATGCTCGACGCCATTGCCGATCTCGACAAGACTCATAATGTTGATATTGTGCCGACATTCATGGCCGCCCACGCCATTCCGCCGGAGGACAAGGGGAATCCGAACGCATATGTGAACCTGATCTGCGACACAATGCTTTCCTCTGCGTGGAAGTGGTTTGTTGACTCCGATTTTTATGGACGGACGCCGTTTTTCTGTGATGTTTTCTGCGAAAACGGCGCGTTTAGTCTTGAACAGTCGCGAAAGGTGCTGGAAACGGCAAAAAGCCTCGGCTTTAAGCTGAAAGCTCACGTCGATGAATTTACAAATCTCGGCGGTAGCCGTCTCGCTATTGATATGGGAGCGATTTCGATAGATCATCTCGACATGATCTCGGACGACGAAATAAAGATGCTCGCCCGGTCGAAAACCGTCGGTATTGTCACGCCAACCGTTAATTTTAACTTCGGCAGCACACATTTTGCCGACGCGCGAAAGTTAGTAGACTCAGGCTGCGCCGTGGCTCTTTCAACAGACTTCAATCCTGGTTCGGCGCCGTGTCCTTCGCAGCCGATGGCGATGGCGATTGCGTGCCGCTATCAAAAATTGCTCCCATCCGAGGCGTTGAACGCGGCGACCATAAACGCGGCCCACGCGATCGGGCTTGGCAATAAATTCGGTTCGATAGAAATTGGCAAACACGCTGACCTCCTTATATTGAATACCGTCGATTATCGCCAGCTCGCGGCGGAATTTGGCGGAAACCTGGTGAAATCAGTCATCAAACGAGGCAAGCTGACGTAGAACAGGCTGCCTAGCCTGTTCATCAACATTAGTTATACACAAGGTTGCATCGGACGCGAGGCTGTAAATGATAAATGCCAAAAAGTTGAACGAACCGCTGCTTGATCGACAGGCTCGGCAGCCTGTCGTACTATGTTGTGATAGTTTTTGACGGCAAATGAGTTCAAAGATAATAATCGACGGAGAATGTCTGACATTTGAGCAAGTAATTGCGGTCGCATACGGCGTACCGGGCGACCCCCATGTTGTCCTGGCCGATGCGGCAAAGGCAAGCGTCAATCGCTCGGCCGCCGCCGTTCAAACATTGCTTGGTCGCGGCGAGATCGCGTATGGCATAACAACCGGATTTGGAGCTTTCAAAGACAAGATCATCAGCCGTCAAGAGGTCGAGCTGCTCCAGAGAAACATCGTGGTCAGCCATGCCGTCGGCGTTGGAAAGCCGTTTGATATTCCGTCCGTGCGGGCAATAATGCTGATTCGGGCAAACACGCTCGCCCGTGGGTTTTCGGGTATCCGGCTCGAGACGCTCGAACTTATTCTCGAATTCCTCAATCGCGGGGTTCATCCTCAGATTCCTGAAAAGGGAAGTCTCGGTGCGAGCGGTGATCTCGCGCCTCTTGCTCATTTCGCATGCGTACTAATCGCTGAAGGCGAGGCAGAATTCAATGGCGAAACGCTATCCGGAGCCGAGGCATTGAAGCGGGCGGATTTATCACCTCTTACGCTCGCGGCAAAAGAAGGTTTGGCACTCACAAACGGCACGACGGTAATGACCGCCGTCGGGCTGCTGGAAACGTGGAAGGCAAAACATCTAGCCGAAATGGCCGACATTACCGGCTGTTTGAGCCTTGAGGCGTTGCATGGCACCGTTTCCGCCTTTGACGAACGTATCCACGCATTGCGCCCGCATCCACGTCAGGTCGAATGTGCGCGAAATCTTCGCCACATACTGGCGGGTAGCGATTTTGTCCGTGATTTCGACCCCGCAAATGTCCAGGATGCATATACGCTTAGATGCATGCCGCAGGTCCACGGCGCATGTCGCGACGCCGTCGCCTATGCCGAATGGCTTCTGAAACTTGAGCTGAACGCGGTTACGGATAATCCGCTGATTTTTGTTAGTCGAGAGTCGGGAGTCGAGGGTCGAGAGTCGGAGTTTTACACCGAGGCCCAATCTTAGACACCCCACACCCGACACCCGACACC
>JANPCJ010000102.1:0-25858 GCA_031430895.1 Chloracidobacterium sp.
GACGGCGATGTCGCAAAAATTTGTATTCTTCACCCAGTTTATGTCGGGCGAACCGCGGGCGATACGAACAAAGAAATCGTCTTCGTAAAAATGCCGGTACATATTTTCGATGTCCTCGTTTGTCAAATCAACGCTCGTTTCGAGATAGCACGATGCAAAAATGCCGCGCGAGACAGGCAGGCTGTGTGGCATAAATACGAAATCCCCATTGTACTCGCCGATTTGGCGCAAATGCTGTTCGATCTCGGGAACGTGTTGATGAGTAAATGGTTTATAAGCGTAAAACGAGTTCGATCTCTGTGGATGATGGGTATTCGCGGCCGGTTTGGCACCCGAACCGCTCGAACCTGTTTTAGCGTCGACCAGGAGTTTGCCAGTTAGCAATCCGCTTTTAACCATCGGAGCCAGGGCCAAAAGCGTTGCGGTTGCAAAACAACCGGGATTCGCAATGTATCGCGCGGCCATGATTTGATCGCGGTTCGTTTCAGTCAGGCCATAGACAAAGTGTTTTTGAAGATCGGTCGCGGTGTGGTCTAGATTGTAAAATTGCCGGAAAAGCTCGCTGTCATCAATCCGAAAATCGCCCGAAAGATCGATGATCTTGACGTCCTTTGGCAGTTGTGGAGCCAAAGCCAACGCCCGACCATGCGGCAAGGCGAAAAATGCGATGTCGATACCGTCGAGAGTAGTCAGGTCATCCGGAGCGGCGGAGAAACGCAGCTCGGTTAGTCCCAACAGGTTCCGGTGAACGTCGCCCACCGCCTTTTCGGCGTGCTCGTTAGCCGTCACCATCACGATCTCAACGTCAGGATGAAACAACAGAATCCGCAAAAGCTCGCTTCCGCCATAACCCGAACCGCCAAATATTGCAGCGCGTATCCTATTCATCTTTTCGTCTTGCTTTCGTCTCGCTCCGTGCGTTCCGTGGTTCTCCGAAACCGGATCGGAATCAACGGAGGAACACGGAACAAAACGGGAAGAAAATTAACGCAGATCTAAAATATTGCCAGTTTTATCCGCAAATATTTCTTGGGATTTTTACGGAAATCGTCGAGCATCTTTGTGCCCTCACCTGAAAAAGTCGCGACATTAAAGGCAGTCAGATTAACGCTGTTGTAGAGAGTGTCGTCCGTCAAAAGGCGACCGATCGTGCCTTTGCCGCCTTGCGCGTCGGCGAGAATCGTCTCGATCCGTGCGGTTGTCGAATTGAATCTTGCAAGAGCGACCCTTGCATCTTCGTAGAGTTTCTCATCCCGTAAGAATTTACCCGCCGTGCCTTTGCCATCCTTGAGGTCGGTTGTAATCAGTTTGACGTCATCCGCGATCACTGAGATTTTTCCCACAGACGTTCTTAGTTCCGCAATCGCGTCGCGGGTTTCATTGTAAAGGGCGTCGTCATTGACAAATTTGCCCGCGCTGCCGCGGCCCGCCTTAATATCGGATGAGATGGCCTCTAGCTGAGAAACGGTCTTGTTCAAATTATTATAGAGAGTCGGATCGTTTAGCAGTTTTCCGGCGCTGCCCTGCCCCGAATTTACCCGCTCGATCGTCGATTGAAGGCGTGTCATCGTTTCACGCGTTTCCGTCACTGCACCATCGAGGCTTTCATACAATCTCTCGTCGTTTATGACGCGGCCAAGAGTTCCTTCGCCCTGATTGGCCTTTGTCAAAATGTCGTTTACCGGGACGGCCATCTTGTTGATTTGTGCCAGAAGGTCGTTGCCAGTCGCGGTCAACTGGTTCAGCCCGACACTCGCGCTCGAAACCAATATCGCGTTTTCCTCAATCGGAGTTCCTTTCGTGGAACCCGGCGTGATATTGATTAGTTTGTCGTTACCAAGTACAGAGGTTGCTACCAGCTGCGCCATCGAATCGGAGCGGATCAGATCGGATATCGGTCTGTTCTCAAACTGTTTTGCGACGTTCAGCGTTGCCTCGATCCTTTCGGTGGACTCGGAATCGGCGGGGAGAAATTTAACTTCGTCGACCTTGCCGACGGAGACACCCGCGAGCTGGACATCGGAACCCGCGTGCAGACCATCGGCGCTGACAAATCGTGCCTTCAGTTTCATCTTGTCTTCAAACGGGTTAAAGCTGCCGCTCGAATTCAGAATGAGGAACCCGGTCACAAGCAACGCCGCGAACATGAAAATACCTACGCGGAGCTCGCTTAATATAAGTTTTTGGTTGCTTCTCGGCATTTCCTATTTTCCTCGGATGAATTTACGAATATATGAGTCCTCGGACGCCCTCAGTTCCTCTTCTCTTCCAGTAAACCAAATGTCGCCTTTTAACAGCATCATTATTTTAGTATTTATCAGGCAATAGGTCTTGCCTGCAAGCTCGTAATGAACGTTGCCTTCACGGTCCAGTACCGCATACTCGGAACCAATGTATTCAAGGTTGTTCATTTCATGAGTAACGAAAATCGATGAAACGTCTTCGATATCCCGCAGTTTGATCGCCAATTCGCATATCGTGCGGGCGGTTGGCGGATCGAGTCCGGCCGTTGGTTCGTCAAAAAGAATGATGCTGGGATTGCCTACAAGAGCCCGGGCGATGCCCACGCGTCGACGCATTCCGCCTGATAATTCGATCGGCATCTTGTCGATCGCATCTTCCAGATTGACGAACTGCAGCATTCTGACGACCTCGTGTTCCACTTCGTCTTCGGGGACGCGGGCTTCGTGAAGACGATAGGCGACATTGTCGTAAACCGACAGCGAATCGAAAAGGGCGCCGTCCTGAAACACCATCCCGATCTTCTTGCGGATACGAACAAGTTCAACATCATCCAGATGAGTAATCTCCTCACCCTCGACAAAAACCTGTCCCGCGTCCGGTTTGATCAGCCCGAGTACGAGCTTGATGACCGTCGACTTTCCTGTTCCAGACCCGCCCAGCACAAATCGCGTCTCGCCGCGCCCGACCATAAAGCTGACATCAGACAGGATAACCTGATCGTCAAACGCCAGATCGACATTTCGAAACTCAACGGCCGGCACCAACCGCCCTTTCTCAGGATCGTCCGCATCGATCGCATCATTGACATCCCATTCGTCGGGAAGCAGATTTGCCGGAATTTCGAGGCCGTCGTAGGTCATCTCTTGTTTCGTTCCGTACCGAGGTCGTCAATAAAGACAAGGACAAGTACCAAAAGAGCGGTTCCGGAAGCGGGCTTGCCCCGGCCCTTTGATCTTGTCAAAACAATGTGCTGCTCAAGGCGGACTGCAATATCTTCGACAAGAAAAAATCCGCAATAATTATGTTTATCGATGACGAAACGACCGCCTGTGTCGTCGAGAGACCTACTCCGACGGTCCCGCCGGTTGTTGAAAGGCCCTTGTAACAAGAAACCAGACCGATGATCCCGCCAAAAACGATGGGTTTGATCATCCCGGCGACGATATCGTTGACGTTCGTACCCGTTCGAACGGACGAGATATACGTGTTTATATCGAGCCCGAACAGCTGCTTTGCGACCAGCCCGCCGCCTATCAAACCCGCAATATCCGCCGTGATCGTCAGCAAAGGCAACGCCACCAGCAGTGCGATCACCCTCGGCGTGACAAGCTTTCTGACCGGCGATGTGCCGAGCGCCCGCATTGCATCGATCTGCTGTGAGACAACCATCGACCCAAGCTCGGCCGAAATAGCCGATCCAACCCGTCCGGCCACCATCAACGCCGACAGAACCGGCCCCAGCTCGCGTATCAACGACGCAGCGATGCCCTGGCCCACATTGCTCTGCGCTCCGTAGTATTCCAGCGTCGGATAAGCCTGCAAAACCAGAACGCCGCCCGTAAAAAACCCCGTCAAAACAACAATGCCCACCGACCCGACGCCGATCGCGTCCATCTGATTGACGATCTCGGGAAAATAGCGCGGCTTTTTCCGCAGCCCCTTCATCGCGCGCCAAAGTAGGTTAGTAATCTCCTGCAGTTCGAAAAGAAATCGTGTTATAGGATTCATCAGATGCGGCAAACGAATTCTGTAAAGGATATAACGAACCCGCGCAAAACATCAACAAAAGAATGGCCGCCCTCGTGAATGAGCGGGGCCGTTTTCCAGATATCGCCTCGATACGGTCTTTTATTCAGACTTGCCTCTTGTTTTGAGTCCCGCCTCAAGGCGGCCTCTTCGCCGCAACTACAATTATAATATCGTCTTACCTAACGCCGAGAGGATAAGCTCGCAGGCTAGTTCGACGGTGATGTTGCTCTGATCGAGGAGTGGGTTGACCTCGACGATCTCGAAGGATACCATTCCGCCGTGGGCGGCGATGATCTCGAGGGCGAGATGGGCTTCGCGATAGGTGGTGCCGCCGCGGACCAGCGTGCCCGAGCCGGGGGCGAAGCGCGGGTCGATCATATCGATGTCAAAGGTGACGGCGTAGCCGCCCGGGGCCTTTGAGGCAATGGCGAGGGCGTCTTCGACGCAGGAACGCATTCCTCGGCTGTCGATGTCGCTCATTGTGAAAAAATTATCTCGCAGGCCGAGTTTTTCGATCTGCATTCGCTCGCCTTCGTCGACATCGCGGGCTCCGACGTGGGCGAGATATTTTGGGTTGAGCTTAGGCGCATAGCCGCAGAATCCGACGAGGTCGGGGTGTCCGTGACCGAGGATCGCGGCAAGCGGCATCCCGTGAATATTGCCAGACGGCGAACTTTCGGGGGTATTGATGTCGGCGTGGGCGTCGAACCAAATGAGGCCGATTTCGTCGCCAATTTCGCGATAATGAGAGGCGATCGCCGAAAATGTCGGTATCGCGATGGCGTGATCGCCGCCGAGGATGATCGGTATTTCGCCGTTTTGCAATATCTTCGACAGGGCGGCTATCGTGTTCTCGCTCGAGGCGAGCATTTCCGCGAGATACTTTGGATTTCCAGTGGCCGCAGAATCATCGGGCCGAAATATCGCGACATCGCCATGATCCGTGACTTCATATCCAAGACTGCGGATATGGTCGGCCAGATGACGGCCGCGGATTTTTGACAGCCGCATTGCGTTCACGCCAAGCTCACTGCCAGTCTGACCGGCTCCGAATCCAAGGGGAATGCCCAGAATAGCTACCTTTTGATTATTCATATACTCGTGCAGGCTACTGACATGCGCTTTACTTACGCGGGCGGCCCCTTAGATCTCGCCAAAGCCATCTAAAAATAGCCTTTCAATTGCGGCCATAGCCTCTTCTTCATCTTCGCCGGCAGCTATTATCGTCAGTTCGACTCCATAGCAGGCGGCGAGATGGAGAACGCTCAATATAGATTTGGCGTTTGCTGAAACGTCGATGTCGTCCCGACTGAGGGTAATCAGACAAGTAAAACGACCGGCCATTCGAACCAACTGAGCCGCAGCCCGGGCATGAAGGCCGAGGGCATTGTTGATTCGCAGACGTCGCTCAACCATCCTGTTTTACTCGGTGCGCCTGAGGATTTAGAAGCATGCCGGCGCGGCAAATCGCCTCTTTGCCTTGATCTTCTACTTCTTTTGCCAACTCGTGCAGGGTCAAATCCTTGTTCACCGATGCAAGCTTGATGACCATTGGCAGATTGACGCCCGTGACGATCTCAACCTCATTCTCGCTTAGGAACATTGCCGCTATGTTCGTTGGCGTACCGCCGAACATATCAGTTAGCAGGAGAACGCCTTGGCCCGTCGAGACGTTGGCAATCGCCCTCTCGATCTCGCTTTTGGCCATCTCTACATCATCATGCCAGCCAATCGAAACGGCGGTTATGTGGCTGAGTTCGCCGACAACCGCTTCGGCGGCGGCCAAAAGCTCATTTGCGACCTGGCCATGGGAGACGATGACGCCACCGATCTTATTTGTAATGTTGTCAGACATTTATCGCGTATTTCCTCATGTTACTTCTGCATGTCTCGGTGATTGACGGTCGCATCGAAACCTTCGTCCTTTAGGGCACGTCTAATGCTGTTTGCCACCATCACCGATCGATGCCGTCCGCCTGTACATCCGACGCCGATGGTGAGATAAGACTTGCCCTCGCGTTGATAACGAGGCAGCAAATACAGCAGCAGGTCGTTAAACCGGCTGATCGTTTCGGTCACCTCGGGTTTTTCCAAAAGATATTCAATAATCTCAGGGTCGTCGCCTGTAAGGTGTTTCAATTCCTTTTGAAAATAAGGATTCGGCAGATGCCTCACGTCAAACAGTAGGTCGAGCCCACGTGGGCTGCCGTATTTATGTCCAAAACTGAGTACCTCAACCTTAAGCGGAACACCATCCTCAAACCCACTAAATTTCTGAACAATAAAATGCCTGAGCGTGTGAACGGTGTGTTCGGACGTATCTATGATCAGGTCTGCGAGCTTGCGAATGTCCTTGAGCGCACGTCTCTCTCCCCGAATAGCCGCCAACAGCCCTTTCCCCGTATCCGCCGGATGCGGCCGGCGTGTTTCCGAAAAACGACGCTGCAAAACATCGTCGGAAGCCTCAAAAAATACCACAAAAGGAGCGAGATTTCGTTTCGCGAGCTTCTTTAATTCGCCCGGAAACTCCGATAAAAACTGACGCTCGCGTATATTAATTACTAGAGCGGCCTTCTCTATTGACGGATTGCGACGGTCGTTCGGCACAAGCAGCCGCCCAAATGTCGAAAGCATGGTCAGCGGAAGATTATCTACGCAAAAATAACCCAGATCCTCAAGCGAATCCGTCGCCGAGCTCATACCCGACCCGCTCAGGCCCGTGATAATCACAAAATCCGGCAGTTCCTGGTTTTCATGTTTTGGTTTCGGCATCTATTAAACCGGAGCCAACAGAGAATCGCCGTGCCTCCTCCCAACTCCCGCCTCCCGGATGATCAGAACCCCAATGTCATCAATATTTACGAGGACACCTTGAAGTATCGTCTTAAGGTTGGACGAGTCCGTAATTGCCGTCATTGCGTTTAAAGAGGACTGCGACCTTGCCTCCTTCGGAATTTCGGAAAATCAAAAACTGTTTGTCGCCGGCATCAAGTTCCAAAACAGCTTCGTCCGGGGTCATCGGCTTTGCAACCAGGCCGTCGGTCTCGATTATCCGGGGTTGCGGGGCCAGTTTATCGGCTTGATCGGGTGCCATCGAGACGACGGCGGCCTTTGTTGCTTTGTGTGATTTGTCGATGACCTTGTCTTTTAACTTTCTGGCTTGTTTCTCGATCTTTCCAATCGATTGTGACAGCGACTGGTACATGTCAGAGTTGCTTGAAACGGCCGTCAAGGCCTCGTTTCGCCAATTGATGATGATCTCGGAGCGGTGCCGTCCGCGTTCGACCTCGATGATGACGTGGGCCTTAGCTGGTTTGCCGTCAAAAACATTCTCGATCTTTGCAAAGTGTTCTTCCACATGAGCGCGAAGAGCCGGTGTGACGTCAATGTGGCGACCTGTAAATTCAAAATTCATATAACAGTCTTCCGTTCCCGCGAGCCGGGAATATTCATTTGGTCGCGGTATTTTGCGACCGTACGCCTTGATAACTTAACTCCTTCTTTACTTAAAACCCGCGCGATTTGGTCGTCAGTGAGCGGAGATTTCGTATCTTCGTCTTCAACCATTTTCTTGATGCGTAATTTCAGGATGCGGGTTGAAACCTCTTCACCCTCTTCATTTAGCATGCCTTCGCTAAAGAATCTTCTCAACTCAATGACGCCTTGTGGAGTCTTAGCGTACTTGCGGTTTACTACGCGTGAAATCGTGGAAAGATGCATGCCGATGTCCTCGGCAACGTCCTTTAGCATCATCGGTTTGATCTTCTCTACGCCCTGTTCAAGGAACTCACGCTGGCGGGAAACAATGCATTCAACAACGCGGTATATCGTCTGGCGCCGATGCTCGATATTCCGTAGCAGATCGACAGCCGATCGCACCTTTTCCTTGATAAAATCCTTGGTTTCCTTCGTCGCATCGGCCTGACCAAGCATGCTGTTGTATGTCGTGCTGATACGAAGCCGTGGACCGCCGTCATCCGCAAAAAATATTACATAGTCGTCGTCAAGCTTTTCAATATACACCTCGGGCGAAACAAAAACGGGGTCTTCCGACGTGTACCGGCGACCCGGATAAGGATCGAGACCGCGAATTTTACCGATCTCCTTATCGAGAACGTACACATCAACCCCGGTTGCTTTGGCCAGGTGCTGCAAACGACTTGGCTGGAGATCCTCAAAATGGTCACGAACCAGGTCGCAGGCAAGACTGTCGCCCTCACCCGCCGCAACCAGCTGAACGATCAGGCATTCATTAACGTCGTAAGCCCCGCATCCTACCGGGTCGAGCTGCATTACAGCGTTTCGGGCCGTTTCAACCTCTTCGACCGAGCATTTGCAGGCCTCGGCGATTTCCTCGACCGACGCCGACAAGCGGCCGTCTTCGTCAAGATTGCCGATGACCTGAATCGCCGCTTCCTCGAGCTGATCCGAAAGGCTCAACAGATTCAACTGCCATTCAAGATGTTCGCTCAACGACGGCGAATGCGACAAAAACTGCTCAAAACTCGGTGCGTCGTCCTTGTATTCGATCTCTTGTGTTCGATATCCAGGGTCGAGGTAGTCCTGAAATTCCCTGCCGTAATCGATTTCGTCGAAAGAATCTGATGAATCGCCAACTGGCTCGTCATCCGTCTCGTATTCTGTGGTGGGCTTGTCGTCGTGGCCGTTGAGGCTCGTGCCATCGGGAACTACCGCTTCTAATTCGACACCGGTTTCGCCAGATAGGCCCGCCTCATTGTCTAAACCGTGATCTTGCCCATCCGAGTTTTGATCGAGAATATTGTCGCCGATCTCCTGGACCTCTTCGCCCTGCTGAACTTCCTCGAGCACAGGATTCGCGACCATTTCCTGCTCGATGAGTTCGTTCAATTCGAGCGAATTCATTTGCAGCATCTCGATGCGTTGCCGAAGCTGCGGCGTCAGCACCATCCTCTGCGAAAGTTGTGTTGTGAGCCTTAAGGAAGACATAAAGTCCGATCGAAGGCCGACCATGCCGATTGTCGTTTTGAGACGACGCAAGAACTGTTCCTAAAGAGGATTATACCGATATTGAATGAAAAAAGGAAAATTTGGGACGCAAATTCCGTTCTTCTTTTCTTCCTTGCGTTCTTGGTGGCTTTCGTGAAATTCAATTCGATAACGGAAGAAGTTTCACGCAAGGCCGCAAAGGGCGCAAAGTAGAGATGAGAAAAACCAGGTGAGAGTTCTGGGCGGCACTCTAAGGCCTACAATGTAAATCTTTCACCGAGATAGAGCCGCCGCACCTCGGTGTCTTCGATTAGCTCTGCGGGACTGCCCGATCGAAGAATTCGTCCATCCGAGAGAATATAAGCTCGATCGGTTATGCCAAGAGTTTCGCGAACATTGTGGTCGGTAATGAGAATGCCGATTCCCTGTTGCTTCAGATACAAAATGACATCTCGAATGTCGTCAATCGCAAGCGGATCGATACCCGCAAAAGGTTCGTCGAGCAAAATGAACCTGGGCTCGGTGGCAAGACATCGTGCAATCTCGACACGCCGCCGTTCGCCGCCTGAAAGGGCATCGCCACGAATTTTTCGAACATGTGTAATGCCAAATTCTTCGAGCAATTCATCGAGACGCTCAAACCGACGCGCGCGCGCCATTTTCATCGTTTCGAGCACCGCCAGAATATTCTGCTCGGCGGTCAGCTTTCTAAAAACGGAAGGCTCCTGGGGCAAATAGCCGAGACCAAGCCGGGCACGAAGATACATTGGCAATCCGGTCACGTCGCGGCCATTCAGGAAAATTTTGCCCCGTTCCGTCTGTTCCAGGCCTACCAGCATGTAAAAGGTTGTGGTCTTTCCGGCTCCGTTCGCACCGAGCAGTCCGACGACCTCACCCTGTCTTACATTTACGCTGACATCATCGACCACCCGTCGACCACTATAGGTTTTTTGGACGTTGTGGGCGGCTAACGCCTGAATGTTTTCGTGCTTGCCGTTACTGGATTCGATGTTGGCGGAAATTTGGGACATTTCTAACTGGCCAATGAGAGTTCCGATGATATCTTAACATTTGCTGCCTTGGCTTTCTTAATATCCGGCAAAATATCAAGTAAAGTCAGACGCATTAAATCGTAGATCAAAAACTGACTAAAAAGCGTCGGAATATCCTTGTCTCTGATCTCTATCTGCAACGGAGCAAAGACGGGATACTTTTGGAAGAACGACTTCCGAAGGATCGATGCGTACTTATCGATTTCTTCGTACGACCATTTAAGGCTTCGTTTTCCCGAACTGCATAGCCCGGCTATGTCAGAAAAATAGGCGTCGAGAGAAGGTATTAGATCTTCAAAATCCCTACCTTTATCGGCTAAGAGCTTTCGACAATCGTCGTAAGGAAACGGATATAGTAGATCCGTCTTGTAAAGCAACTGCAAAATTTCTAGTTTTCTTACAACATCCTCCCTCATAACGGCTTACTCTTTGACTCCAAACGAAAGAACTTTTCCACCTCGATCCTTTATTAAATAATACCCTTTTTTCATATAACGCACAGCATCATCATCGAAATTTATCACCGCCGCCCCGCACAGGTTTCGTCCGAAGGCAGCGGCTTTTTCGCAAATACTGCCAAACATTGGACGCCGCCGTTTCGTCGCCATGTCTCATGAAATGATATTTTATCGACTCTGAAACCGTAGGAAAGGTTCGTTTCGACCATGAGGAAACAAGGGTCTTGGCTTCGGTTAGAGAAATTCGAATCATCAAGGCGAAGGTTTGACTTTATAGACCGATCTCGACCGACCGGGCGTACCCTGCTTTGGTTTGGCTTCAGATACCACGCGATTATCACGCATGTAAAAGGTTAATTGCGAGCTTTGTGACGAGCCGTTTGCAGCGTCATTCACGGTCGCCGGGTTTCCGCGGAGGATGGCGGTTTCATCGCCGGCCGTGTATTGTGCCCAATCACCTGAAGCTTTGCGGTCGGGCTGGGTGATAACGACATTAGTTTCAGCGACCGTTTTTGAAACCTCGTTCTTTTCATCGAGGTAGACGTCGGCGGAAGCGGCTGTTATCCGGTCAGTTCCCTGGCGTATATCGACGGCTGTTCGATATTGCAATAGCCGTTTGTCGCGATCGTAGGTCATTGCGCCGGCGGCCGCGTATGTCGGAACGCTGGTTTCCCTGCCTTTTTGTTTGATCTTGGCGTTGTACAGCACACTTTGCACGCTGCCCTCGGCAAGCAGCCGGCCTGCGCGCTGATCTACAAATATTCGGTTGCCTCGCACATAATTGCTCTCCTGCCAGCCGCGGGCGTTGCCGGTGTAGTTGGCGGTTTCGGCCGCGTGGTTGATCTCTGCATTGTCGGCCGTCACGAATACCGGCTTGTCGGATGAGCCGAACGGTGCGGAATCTTTCATCTGCTTGCGGCTGTAATACGTCGTACTGACGGCGCCTCGCAGATACGATTTGCTGTTCTTCGTGTCCCAGTCGATTTCCGACGCTTTCGCGCGAGCCGATGAATCCCAAGCAGTCGGTTCACCGCCACGCAGCCTCAAAACCTCGTCCGCCTGCGTGAATGTCATCTGCCGAGCGATGGCGTTGCGGTCGAGTTCGTTAAATTTAGCGTTTCCAGCCGCGTCAAACGTCTCGATATCACTTGATCGCGAGCTAAAACTGGCGGTCAATTGATCTGCCGTGAGAGTCTGAGTACCGCGTCTGTCGGCCGGGACAGTCGGTACGCGGACAGCTTTTGCTCTTTTACCCGCGACACACGTTTTTGCGTTATTCCCGGTCGGAAAAAACTCGCAATCAAATCGCGGAGCGTTAATCGTCGTTCGATAATTGTCTTTTCCGGCGGTGAGCGGATCGACAAAGAGTTCCGCGTTCCCTACCGCCTCCGTTTTTCTTATATCCTTGCCGTTAGCGTTAAAAAATGTAGTGACGCTGTCTGCGGTCACGCGTTTGTTAGCGGCATCGGGTGCGTTGTTGGGAGCATTTAGATTGATCGTCGTGCGTCCGTCAGTCCTCATGCTGTCGAGCTGACCCTCTCCCTTAAACAACAGGCCGATTCCCTTTCCGGCGGAAACCGTTACCCGCGAATATTCCTTGCTCACGGTGGGGACAATCTCCGCGTTGCTTTCGCCGATTGCATTTGCGTCCCGTATATTGCTCGACTCGTTGAAGGCCGCGTTTAATTCAGGTGCTGTGATGGTTGTTACGCGATCAGTCGTCGTTTGACGGGCCAACGCGTTGCCCCGCATAACGGCGTCCTTTAACTTGTTGTCGGCAAAGAGATTGGCAAACAAAACATCGCCTTTAAGATTGTCGCCGCCCTGTGCGATCTCGGCTCCGCCGGTCAAAGCCAGCTTATGAGCGGATTGTTCAAAAATCGCCTCCGCCGCCCGAATATCCGTCGGCTTGTCGCCTGCGGCAGTCACGATATGAACGGCGTTCTTCAGTTCATATCGGTCGGCATCCTTGTCATAGAGAGCGTAGCCGGACTCGATATTCGTCGGCAAGGCTCCCTGTTCCAGCGAGACAATACGCACATTCTCAAAAAGCTCAAACGTCTTTACCTGCGGTGATTTATTAGTTTGGCCGGCAAAATTTACCACCGCCCGGCCGGCGTGAATATCCGTTGTCTGTGGCTTGCCGCTACCGGCTTTCGATGCGAGATTGATCGCGACATTTTGGTGAAGTTCAACCTTGCCGGCGATCTGATCGAAGGAAGCCGAACTTGCGTTTATCTTTGCGTAGCGAACATTCGATTTAACGAGCTCGGGCGACTCAAACGTCTCAATCTCTACGTCCTTTAGCAAGTCGATCCGCTTTTCGGCCATCTTAACCACTGCACCAAATGATTTTCCGCGAATATTTTCCCGCTCAAATTCGACCGCCTCATCGGCTTCGGCGATTTCGGTTTTCTTAGAATACGTAACCTGATTCGTTTTGATCTTCAGGGCTTCGCGAGTTTCGATCCGCACATTTCCTTTTAGATATGCGGTGAAATTTTTGTCCGCTTCGGGGATGTAAAGCGCGGATTCGGCGGCCATTTTATCGTTGGAAACGCCTTCCTTGTCAAAAACCTCGAGATAAACATTTTGCAGCTCCTGATGATTGTCCGAAAATGTTTTTGCGTGATCGGCCTTGATGAAATATTTTGTAACGCCGGCGTCGGTTTCGAGCCGTTCGTAACCGCTAATCTCGGAAACGACATCGGTGGAGAGTTGGGTATGCTCGCTTTTTAAGCGAAAGGGTGATTTCGACCTGGCATTGTAAAAACCGGCGACAACTACAAATATCGTGACGGCAATGGCCGCGATGGCCGCGATGCGAAAGTACTGGGGCATCTTTGCCCGCAATTTGTATTCGCTCCTGTTGTGGGGTTCGATATCTGACACTGGCATCAATTATCCGCTCTTAAATCTTCGACCACAAGTTGCAGGCGGGTGTTTCCCTGCCAGACATTGGCCTCGGCTACGTAAGCTAATTCGATGCGTGAATTGGGTTTGAGAGTTTGCCGCTTTGAACGCTCGACGCCATCCCACCAGACGGCCTCGAATTGCTTGTTGCCATCGCCATAGAGTTTGAGTTTCAGATGTTTGTCCTTCATCACATACGGCTCTTCTTTTAGAACGAGACCGCGTGTGACAAAGACCGGTTTTGGGTTCCCCGCTCCAAAAGGCTCGAACGCGGCGAGCTGCTCGACCAGATCGAGACCGAGCGATTGGCTTGTGACAAGCGCGTCGATCTTTAATTCGGGGATCAGATCGTCGCCCGAAAGCATCTCGGCGGCGTATTCATCAAGCCTTTTCTGCACGGCGGGGATATTTTCCGCCCTGACTTTCATGCCCGCCGCCGCGGCGTGTCCGCCGTATTGCTCGAAAAGATCTTTGCATGTGTCGAGCGCATTGAGCAGATGAAATCCGGCGACGCTGCGTGCGCTGCCGTGGCCGACACCGTCTTTTAGCGAGAGCACGATTGTCGGGCGATAGAGTTTTTCAGCGATTCGCGAGGCCGCCAGGCCGATAACGCCCTGATGCCAACCTTCGCCGGCGACCACGACAAAGTGTTTTTCCGTAATCCGTTCGGTCTCAAGTAGAGCAAGCTCGGTGATCTTTTGCTGCATCTGCTGGCGTTCGCGGTTTCGGCTGTCTAAAAGCGACGCCAATTGGCGAGCCTTCGCAAAATCATCAGCCTCAAAAAGCTCGACCACATGCCTTGCCACATCCATCCGTCCGGCGGCGTTGATCCTCGGCCCGATGCGAAATCCGATGTGATAGCTCGTCATATCCGAGCGGCAATCTGAGACCTCCATCAAGGCTTTCAGTCCCCAATTATCGGTTTTTGGCAGATCGAGCAGACCGAGCGCGACTATGGCGCGATTTTCGCCGGTCAGATTCATGACGTCGGCAACGGTTCCTATCGCGGCGATCTTGAGAAAGCCCGGAACTTCGTGTTCCAACCCTTCTTCGCGAAGCAAAGCGTGGGCGAGCTTGAACGCGACGCCGACGCCGGCGAGATTTTTGTCGGGGTAAGGACAGCCGGGTTGATTAGGATTTACAACCGCGACCGCCGGCGGATTGCCTCTTACCTCGTCGGACAGATGATGATCTGTGACAATCACGTCGAGCCCATGATCGCGTGCCCACTCAAGCGGCCCGAAACTCCGGATGCCGCAATCGACGCTGATAACAAGCGAAACACCGTTCTTTTGTGCCTCTTCGAGGGCTGGAATATTGATTCCATAACCTTCGGTAAAGCGGTTAGGAACATGAAAGGTCGAATCGGAACCAAGCAGCGACAGCATTTTTCTCAGCAAAACCGTGCCGGTCGTTCCGTCAACGTCGTAGTCGCCCCAGATCATTATCTTTTCGCCGTTTGCGACGGCTTTCTGAATCCGGTCGACAGCCTCGCGCATTCCTTTTAGCAGGAAAGGTTCGTGCAGATGTTCAGGTGATGGATTGAGAAATTGAAACGCTTTTTCCGGCGTGTCGTGGCCGCGTGCGATTAGCAAAGCGGCGACAAGCGGTTTAAAATCCATCGCGCGGGCAAGCGCGTTTACCGCCTCGGCGTCATGTTTTCGGATTGTCCAGCGTTTATTCACGGCCTACTAAGAGCGGGGGCAAGCCCGCCTTCCTGACTGTCCGAGGGGTTGCTCCCGCTCTTCGCCTCTACATCTAGACCACGGGACTTATTACACCCTGCCAAAGCAGAACGAGAATGACCGTGCCCAATATAATGCGATAGACGATAAAGACCAATGTCGAATTGCGTCTCAGAAACGCGAGGAGGAACCAGATCGAGAGATACCCGACGATACCGGCAACGACCGTGCCGACGATTAGCGGGACAAAGCTTTCCTGAGGAAGTATTTTCACAGCCTCACGAAGTTGCAGCAACCCGCTGGCGGCGATCGCGGGGATCGACAAGAGAAACGAAAATCGAGCGGCGGTCTCGCGCTTCTCCCCTGCAAGAAGACCGCCCATTATTGTCGAACCCGAACGACTCGCCCCGGGCATTAGCGATAAAACCTGGGCCAGACCGACGACAATCGCATCGACCAGACCCAGATGTCTGATTTCCTTGCGTTGTTTCCCGATTAGTTCCGCGATTCCGAGCAAAATTGCGATTGCGATCAGCATAATCGCGATGAACCAAAGATTTTTAGTGCCGCTGCCCTCTATAAAATCCTTGAACAACAACCCAATGACTCCGATAGGTATAGACCCGATAATAACAAGCCAGCCGAGCCAGGCTTCGGTCGAGAGCCATATCGGCCGGATACCGTCGGTGCCTGAGAATCGCATTCCGCGTTTCCCGGTCAACAGAGCAAAATGGTCGCGGACAAAGGCCGACGAAATTCCCCAGATGTCCGCCGCGAAATAGATAAACACCGCCGCCAGCGTCCCCAACTGTATCACCGCCATCGTAGCTGTTATTTGCGCGGCGTTCCCGTCATAAAGGTTTGTAAAACGGCTCGCGAATACAAGATGAGCCGTCGAGCTAATCGGGATAAACTCGGTCAATCCCTGAACTATACCGAGGATGATTGCCTGTAAAAGGTTCATAGAAGAATTCGCAGTTTAACAGATTGAGATTGAATTTGTATCGGTTGAGGTGCTGGTGCGGCAAAAGAGCGGGGGCAAGCCCGCCTTCCGGACTGCAAATTGGTTTAGGCTTTTCTGTTACCGTAATTGAATTCAACGCGGACAAATAAGATTCGACTTGGCCTATCGCAGTCAGGAAGGCGGGCTTGCCCCCGCTCTTACTTTGGCGTTACATTCTCTATTCCCTGTACCTCGCCCGTCCGGCGACGCGGTCATAGAGCCACGACGGCATAAATTTGCCCAGGCGGACGATTGTCGCTAGCTGCCAGGGGAATGCGGCGAATTTCTTTTTCTTCTCTATTGCGCTCAGGAAATGCGGTATCGCATCGTCGAGTTCCATCAGAAAAGGCATGTTGTTCGTCCTGCCGGAGGTCAGCGGTGTACGGATGAAGCCGGGTTGGATGATGGTGACATCCACGCCCGACTTCGCCACATCGAGCCGAACGCTTTCAAAGAATGCGGTCATTCCGGCTTTGCTGGCGGAATAGGCGGCGGATTTTGGCAGACCGCGAAAACCGGCGAGGCTGGATACGGCGACGATCTGCCCCGAACGGCGCTCGATCATCTGCGGCACAACGGCGTGGATGGCGTTGACCGCACCAAGCAGATTTATGTCGATCAACTTCTTAACCGCCGCCGGTTCATACGCTCGCGTCGCGTCGTCATTCCCGCCGACCCCGGCGTTTGCGATCATAATGTCGATGTGCCCGAATTCATCTCGAAACGCCCCCGCCGCGTCATGCACACCCTGCGAATCGACAACATCGCACGCAAACACACGGGCCTTCCCACCCGCCGCCTCGCATTTCGCGCCCAGCGCCGCCAACAATTCCTTCCGCCGCGCCACCAGCCCAACCGTCGCCCCTTTTTTCGCCAAAGCCACCGCCAGCCCCTCGCCAATCCCGCTTGAAGCACCCGTTAGAAATATGGTCTTATTCTTGAAATACATTGATTTTGTTCGTAATCTTTTCAGATTTATAGATAGTACACCAGTCGTCCGTTCTGAGTCCCGCCTTTAGGCGGCTTCTTGGCCGGGAAAGAAGCCGCGTAAACGCGGGACTCAAAGCTTTTCTCGTCCCCAGAACGGGAGGCGGATGTAGGCGGTGGAGAAGGTTTCGCCGAGGTTGAAGTCGCGTTTGATGATGGTTGCGGGGTCGAAGAACCATAGGCCGAGCGCGTCGGTGCGGCGGTCGCGGTCGAACCAGCCCCACGGCGGACGGGCCATGTTTTCGCCGCCTTCGGTGCCGAAGAATGACGAGCCGATTGCTCCGATTTTTATCTTTCTCGCTGTGATTCGGCCGTTTGCCTGGGCCAGATTTATTGAGATTGTTGCGTAATCGTTTATTTTGCCGTAGGTCGGGCCTTTTTTTGCGGTGGCGGCGAGGGCCTTTGGCCAGAGGGTCGTGTGAATCGGGAGCAGATCGTAGCCGACGGATTCGGACGTGAGATTTTCGGGGTCGTCGGCTTTGCCCGTGAATTTGTATATCAGAGTTTTCTTGCCGTCCGTTTGCTTCGCGTCGCTGTACGCCTCGATGCCGTGGCCGCGCGGTTCGATGTAGAGCGAAACACGCTCGTCTTCGGCCTTAAAAGTGCCGACGGCGGACACGGACGATTCAGGTGCGTAGCGGAGAAAGGCGTTGTGAGCGAGAGTTTCAACAAACCGTACGCGGGCCGCCGCAAAATTTTCCCCTTTTTTCTCCACCACGACCAGCGCGCCTTCCATGTCGTTCTCATGCGCGATGGTTGCGTCGTTCAGCATTCCCGAAGGGTCGCGATCGCCAAGTATCTTGGCTCCTTCACGAATAAGATCGCTAAACAAGCGTCCCTTCTGCTCGCCGCCTTTGTAATCACGCGGGTGAAAAACGGCGTAGTGGATAAAATAATGCGTCTTTGTCTCGCTGACCGCGTAGTAAATATACGCCCGCAGCGGAAACTTCCTGTCGGCAGCGTTCTCCCAATTATTATCGCCGCGCCAATCGCCGTCGAAATCGAATTTTGTGATGTAATCACTCCGCGGACTCTCGCCAAGCGCCTGGTAAAACACCGGTGCGAACCGGGCCGCGACCGCTCGATCCACGTCGGCCTGAGTAAAAGCCGACAAGCCTGGCAACACCATGCAGATGAAAAGAGAAACTGAACGGAGTTTATTGTTTCTGAATTTGCTGCGCATTTGAGTTCAGCCCTTATCTTTCTTTGCGGTCTTTGCGGCTTCTTAGAAACTTCACGGGTTTTAAGAGAATCTCACGCAAAGCACCCCAGCCTGTCTGCGACGGCTGATACAATGATGAAACTCGGGACAGCGAGTGCACAAGCCCGCGCGTGAGCAAGGGCGAAACACGCAACTTGAAAGTTATAGCCCATGCTCACGCGCGGGCTTGCGCACACGCGGGAAAAGAGTTTATACGAAGGCGCGAAGTCGCAAAGCAAATCATGACATTACCCGTTATTCATAACCCGTCGCATCCATTATCTTTTTTTGAATGTGCAACTTGGGTCGAAGATTGCAAGGGAATTTTTTCGTGCAAACTGCTAGAATCTATTCTCGTCTCATATTTTTACCGATGCGGTGCGAAAAGGAAATCATTGATGCAACAAGTTTACGACTCGACCGAGCGGCTTCAGGCCGATCATTACAACAGGATAGCTCAGGATTATTCTATTCATTACGGTGACAAATACAGCCAGGAATATCGCAATCAATTTATTAATAGGCACCTGTTCGAAGGTATCGATCTCAAGGGAAAGAAAGTTCTCGAGGCAATGTGCGGCTCGGGTGAGACGACCGCTTACCTATTGGCCCATGGCGCCGAGGTGACCGGGCTGGATGTTTCGGATTCCGAGATCGAAAAGTTTAAGACGCGGTGGCCCGAGGCAGACGGAGTTTGTTCTTCTATTTTTGAAACTCATTTTGAAGATGAATCATGGGATTGCGTTGTCGTCGTCGGCGGGCTTCACCATCTGCATCCGCATCTTTCGGACGCGCTTCGAGAAATGCACAGGATCTTAAAAAAGGACGGATACCTGTGTTTCGCCGAGCCGCATAAAGGCACAATTTTCGACACGATCCGTCAGTGGTGGTACCGGCATGATGATCTCTTTGCCGCAAACGAAGAGGCAATTGACGTCGTCGCGCTAAAAGATGAGTTTAAGGATCGTTTTCAGACTAAGAGCGAAGTTTATTCCGGCAACGTCGGCTATCTATTTGTCCTGAATTCGATGGTCTTCCGCATACCGATCGGAATCAAGAAACTCTACTCACCTTTGTTTCTGCGCCTCGAGGCTTTTTTTGAAAAGTACCAGAATCCGCGATTCTCGTGCATGGCGCAGGCGCAATGGAGAAAAATTTGACTGGAGGGCGAGCATCCTGCTGGCTCGTGGCAATAACTTTTTCGATTGCCTCTTCAAAGTGAATTTTCTGTTGGCCGACTGGCAAGCAGGATGCTTGCTCTCCAGTCCACTATGCTTCTCGATCTATCCCCTCTAAAAGCCTCGCGCGATTACCGGCTGCTGTTTACCGGGCAGATGGTGTCATTTTTTGGGTCGATGATGACGTTTATCGTCGTGCCCTGGCAGATGTATCAGTTGACACAGTCGTCGGCGATGGTCGGGTACATTTATCTTGCCGAATTTGTGCCGATGGTGGCGTTGGCCTTTGTCGGCGGGGCGATGGCCGATTTTCTGGATAAACGGAAAATGCTGCGGCTGACCGAGATCGGACAGACATTTGTTACCGCGATCCTACTCGTTAACTCGCTCTTGCCGAGGCCTCAAATCTGGATTTTGTTTGTCGCGGTCGCCTTGCACGCGGGGTTCGCGGCGATACAACGGCCGGCTTTTGAGTCATTTATTCAGAAGATCATCCCGACCGAGATGATGTCGGCGGTGATGGCGCTGAATTCCATCCGGTTTAGCATCGGAATGATCGTCGGCCCGGCGGTGGCGGGAATCATCGCTACCCAGCTTAGTCCATCGGTAGCATACTCGATAGACCTCGTCACATTTATTGCTTCCTTGATCGCTGTATTCATGCTGCGTTTTGTGCCGCCGCCGGAGAATGCGGAGAAGCCCAGTCTTGCGGCGATAAAAAAGGCTTGGAAATATGCGTTTAGCCGGCAGGAGTTGGTTGGCACGTATTTCATCGACATCGCGGCGATGTTCTTCGCGTTTCCGCAGGCGTTGTATCCGGCGCTTGCTGCCGTTTATGGCGAAGGATATGTTGGATTTTTTCCGGCGGCAATCGCAGTCGGGGCGTTGACCGCGAGCGCGACTTCGGGTTGGACAAAAAATATACATCGTCACGGTTTGATGGTCATTGCCGCTGCCGTGCTGTGGGGCGTCGCGATATTATTTTTCGGGTTGGTTGATAGTCTCGTTCCCGCATTGTTGCTGCTGGCGGCCGCCGGGTTCTTCGACATGATCTCCGGCATTTTTCGCGGCTCGATCTGGAATCAGACGATACCAAATTACCTTCGCGGGCGCTTGGCGAGCATCGAAATGATGAGCTATCTCACCGGCCCGATGCTGGGAAGTGCTAAAATGGGTATTGTTGCCGAGACGTTTAGCGTGAAAACAGCCCTGGTTTCGGGCGGTGTGCTGTGCATAGTTTCGGTAATCGGAGCAGCCTTGTTTTTGCCAAAGTTTGCGACATATGACGGACGCGAGGGCATCAGACAACGGGAAGTTGAAGAAGCCGAACGATCGGAATTATCGCGAGTCTCGGAGGCTGAGTTTTGAGTGTCCGACAAACTTCAGTTTGTCGCCGCGGTCAGCATCAGCAAACTGAGTTTGCTGGACATCTATATGGCAATCCTACGAAAACGGCAGATCGAAAACCTCGAGCAGTTGAGCGGCGAGGAGTTGGAGGCGTTTCTCGATTCGCTTCCGGCGGGCCAGGAGACGATCAGCGAACTGATCGACTATGTCGAGGACGAACTTTACGAATCGGAGTGCAACCACAGCCTCCAATACGCGATGCGTTACATGATGGAAAAGCATCTGAATTTCGGCAAGATCACATCCTGGCTAAACGACAACGGGGGTTACTGTGACTGCAAGGTTTTAGAGCAGATAGCTCCACAATGGCGGGGGAAGTTTGGAGATGATTAATCCTTGAAATTCGTCAAATCAAGTGATTTAATCGAGATGCAACTTAAGGAGTCGCATTATGGCAACCAGCGAATTAGAGTTACGAGTTTCGGCTTTAGAAAAAGAATTAGCGAAGCTGAAGGAAAAGTTAGCCAGGGATGGCAAGTCGGATCTACCGTGGTGGAAGCAGATCTCGGGTGCGTTCGCCGACGATCCTCTTTTTGACGAGGCGATGCGTCTTGGCCGTGAGTACCGTGTAAATCTCAGAGAGGAGTACGACGACGAACCTGATGATAATACTTGATACGGACTGTCTCACGATACTTGAGCGGACAAGCGGCGACCAATATCAATATCTCTCCAGAAAACTCGGTGATTATTCCGTTGAAGACATTACGACAACTATCGTTACTTTCGATGAACAGATGCGGGGCTGGATGGCGGTCGCTGCCCGAGCCAAGTCCGTTGGCGAGATGATTTTCGCGTACGAACGACTGGAGGGTTTTCTTAAGACTTTTCGTGTCATTCCTGTCCTCTCATTTGACGAAGGTGCCGCAGAAATTTATGAAGGTCTAAGAAAACAGAAACTTCGCCTTGGGACGATGGATCTACGAATAGCCGCGATCGCAATTTCGCGGAGCGCAATTCTGGTTTCGCGAAATCTCGTCGATTTCGAGCGAATTCCCGGGCTTAGCGTCGAGGACTGGACAAGGGAAACCTATATCAACTAGCTCAAATATTCCTTCAAGTATTTCCCCGTAAATGAACCCTCAATTTTGACAACTTCCTCCGGAGTTCCGGTTGCGACGATCTCGCCGCCGCCGACACCGCCATCGGGGCCGAGGTCGATTACGTAATCCGCTGTTTTTATTACGTCCATATTGTGCTCGATCACCAGGAGGCTGCCGCCGCTGTCGATGAGGGCGCGCAACGCGGTGAGGAGTTTGTTGATGTCGTCAAAATGGAGGCCGGTGGTTGGCTCGTCGAAAATGAAGAGCGTTTTAGACGTGGTTTTCTGAGCAAGGTGCGAGGCGAGTTTTACGCGTTGGGCCTCGCCGCCGGATAGGGTGGTCGCGGATTGGCCGAGGCGTAGGTAGCCGAGACCGACGGCTTCGAGGACCTTTAGACGAGCGACTAATTTACGGACATCCTTAAAGAAGAGAATTGCCTCGCGGATTGTCATTTGCAGAGTTTCGTGGATGTTTTTGCCCTTATATTTAACATCGAGAATTTCCTGTTTGAAACGCATTCCGCGGCAGTCTTCGCAGGTTAGCTCGACATCGGCCAGGAACTGCATTTCGATCGTCACCGTCCCGCTGCCCTGGCAAATTTCACACCGGCCGCCGGGCACGTTGAAGGAGAAATGGGAAGCATTGAAGCCTTTTGTTTTTGCGCCGTTTGTCCCGGCGAAGACCTCGCGGATTGCGTCATAAGCCTTTATATAGGTCGCCGGATTTGAACGAGGGGTACGGCCAATCGGCGATTGGTCAACCAGTACTATATCGTCGATGAATTCCGCGCCCATGATCTCCTTGAAAAATCCAACATGAGAATTCCACTCACCGCGCTTTTTCTTTAGTCCCGCGTATAGAACATCGTGAACAAGCGTAGATTTGCCCGAGCCTGAAACGCCGGTGATACAAACGAGCATATCCAGCGGAATCTTGACAGACACATCCTTCAAATTGTGTTCGCGGGCACCGATGATCTCGATTTGGCGTTTTGTGATTGCACGCCGTTTTTGAGGGATTTTGATTTCGGCATCGCCGCGCAGATATTTTGCGGTGAGCGAAGTCTCGCTTTTTAAAAGGCTTTTGAAATTACCTTCGAAAACGAGATTGCCACCAAATTCGCCGGCGTGGATGCCGATGTCGACAATGTGATCGGCGGAGCGCATCGTTTCCTCGTCGTGCTCGACGACGAGTACCGTGTTGCCGATATCGCGGAGATTTTCGAGTATCTTAATCAGCCGCGAATTGTCCCGCGGATGCAATCCGATGCTCGGTTCGTCGAGGACGTAGAGCGTGCCGACCAGCAGCGAACCTAGATTCGTCGCCAGCTGTATTCGCTGGGCCTCGCCGCCGGAGAGCGTTGCCGCGAGGCGTCCGAGCGTTAGGTAATCGAGGCCGACCTCGACGAGGAATTTTAGGCGACGGCGAATTTCGAGCAGTAGTTTGTCGGCGATCTGAGCGCGTTCGGTATCCATTTCGAGAGCGTTGAAAAATACGTGGGCGTCGCTGATCGACATCTCAACGATCTCCGGCAGCGAACGCATGCCGATCTTTACATCGCGGGCCGCTTGCCGCAGACGCTGACCGTTGCAATCGGGGCATTTTGTGTAGCCGCGAAATTTTGCGAGAAATACGCGCACATGCAGCTTATATTTTTTTGTCTCCAGCCACTCGAAAAACCCCTTGATGCCGCGCCAGCCTTCGTCGCCGTAGATGATGCAGTTTTGCTGATAGTCGGGGAGATCGGCAAACGGCACGTTCATGTCTATGTTTGCCGAGGCCGCATATTTAAAAAGTTCTTTTTGAGCCCACGCGTGCGTCGGTCGGGTAAACGGCTCGATCGCTCCGTCTTTTAGCGAAATCAGCGGATTTGGAATCACAAGGCCGTAGTCGATGCCGATCGTATTCCCGAAACCCTGGCAAGTCGGGCAAGCACCAAAGGGCGAATTGAAGCTAAAGAGATGAGGCTCGGGTTCTTCGTAACGAGTGCTGTCGTATTTGCATACGAAGCGGTCGGAGAATCTAAGTACGACAGGCTGCTTAGCCTGTCGCGCCCCTTGGCCTGTGCGGACGCTCTCGGAGCCAGGTTGATGAACAGGCTTGGCAGCCTGTTCTACGACGGCGGCATGGCCCTCGCGGAAGCATATTTCGAGCGAATCGACGAGGCGCTGACGAATATCCGGGGCGACGGCGAGGCGGTCGATCAGGACAAACGTGTTCTCGAAATCGTCAAACGGATAATCCTCGGGCTTTTGCAGTTCGATCATCTCGCCGTTTCGAAAAAGCCGCGAAAATCCCTGCTGCAAGAGCGAGATCAGAAAGGCCGATGTCGATAGAGTCTTAGTCACCGGCTTTGCTTTAGTTTTCCTGGCGGTTCTTACGATTTCGCGCGAAACCTCGTCCTGGATCGGAAACAACACGTAAAACCTTGTGCCGTCCGCCAATTCAGCCAATATCTCATCCGCCGCCGATTCGGGAGAATCTTTTTTTACCTCACGTCCGCAAACGTGACAGATCGTCTGGCCTGCGCGGGCGTACAATAGGCGCAGGTAATCGTATATCTCCGTCTGTGTCGCGACCGTCGAACGGGGATTCTTGGTCGCATTCTTTTGCCGGATGGCTATCGCCGGCGAGATGCCGATGATCTCGTCTACATCCGGTTTATCCATGCGTTCGAGAAACTGGCGAGCGTAGGCAGAGAGCGACTCGACATATCGCCGCTGTCCCTCGGCATAAAGCGTGTCAAAGGCGAGCGAGGATTTGCCCGAACCCGAAACACCCGTAATCACCGTCAATTTATTCACCGGCAGCGAAACCGTGATATTTTTGAGATTGTGAACGCGGGCGCCGCGTACCACAATTTGATCTTCTTTTTGTTTCACGGCTTGCATAGGCGAGATTTCCGGCATCAAAGCAATAGAGTATTTTACCAAACGCGAGGATGGCGAACAAAGTTTGGAATAAATTGGGGCCGGGAGCGAATAGTTTCTTTATGAAAACAATAACCGGAATCGGGATTCTTATGGCGGCGGTATTTTTGAATGGCTGCGCGACGATGAATGGCGAGCGAGTGCTGGCGGAGAAAACGGAAAGTGGGCCTATTGCGGTTAGCGATTCGGGGACGCCCGTGCTGGTCGAGCTGTTTACATCCGAAGGCTGTTCGAGCTGTCCGCCCGCCGACCGGGTTTTGTTGACAATCGCCAGAGATGCTGGTGTTTCGAAAGCCAAGGTCATCACGCTCGGGTTTCACGTCGACTATTGGAACTATCTCGGATGGAAAGACCGTTTTTCGACCGCAGAATTCACCCGGCGCCAAGAGGCGTATGCACGCCAGTTTAAGCTTGATTCGAGCTATACGCCGCAGATGGTCGTTGACGGATCGAGCCAATTTGTCGGCTCAAATCGTGCCAACGCCATCGACGCGATCTCGAAAAATGCTTCACAATCAAAGGCGGCCGTCGATTTGGTTTTGGCGGACGACAAATTACTGGCAAACGTCTCCGGTTTGCCGGCCCACTCTGACGCCACCGTTTATCTCGCGGTCGCCGAGAGCAAATTGTTTTCAAAAGTCGGCGGCGGCGAAAATTCGGGCAGTACGCTCGAACACGCATCGGTCGTCAGGGTTCTGATTCCAATCGGCAAGGTTTCTACAACCGAGAATGGCATAAGGGCTGAACATGCGATATCGACAAATCGAGAATGGAAAAGCGAGAACGTCAAATTTGTGGTGTTTGTCCAGGAAAATTCTACGCTGAAGGTGCTGGCTGTAAACGAGATCGGGCAATAATCAACACTGTCGGGGAAAAGGAGTTCTTCACAAAGTGCAGTCAGGAAGGCGGGCTTGCCCCCGCTCTTAGAATCCGAAGTGAATCCAAGAGCGGGGGCAAGCCCCATTCGCGCCAAGTTAAGGCTGTAAGCCCCTGACACCAATGGAGTTATCATATGTTCTTTGCGAAGGTGTTCGGCCTTC